>DQQH01000024.1 GCA_015664425.1 Planctomycetota bacterium | reverse complement strand
CTGTTACTGCGCGCATCGACCTCGGCGCCCCTTTCGATGAGCAGTGTGACGATCCCCGGGAACCCGAGTTCATGAACCGCGAACATCAGTGGGGTCACACCGTCACCGATGCGTTGGTCGACCTCGGCGCCACCGTCGAGCAGTAGTCTGACCGTCTCGGGTGTGTGGGAGAACTGAGCCGCCATCGCTAGAGGGGTATTGCCCTCTTTGTCGCGTGCGTTGACCTCGGCACCCGCCTCGAGAAGGAGTTTGACGATTTCGGAATAATGCTCAGGTTTTATGTCAGTCCTACTCCAGAAATTTAACTTGTGCGCCGCCGCGATGAGGAGTGGAGTCTTCCCGTCGATACTGCGCGCATTGACCTGAGCGCCACGAACGAGCAGCAGTTTGATGATCGCCGTCTGATTACTGTATCCGAACCATCCCTCCACTGCTGCCATCAGCGTGGTCACGCCTGTATTGTTGCGCTCTTGGATCTGTGCGCCGTGGTCGAGCAGGACCTCGACGATGGATGCGGAGGATAAGTGGGATTCCGCTGCCCATCTGAGGGGAGTCGTGCCCTTCTTGTCTCGAGCGCTGACCTGAGCGCCGCGGTCGAGCAGCAGCATCGCAACCCTCGACCTGCCCCACTTCGCCGCTTCCATCAGCGCGGTCACGCCTTTTCTGTCGTGGGCGTCGACCTGAGCGCCGTTGTCGAGCAGGAGTTCGACGATGGGTGTGGGGGCATTACTGGACACTGCATGCATGAGGGGGATCCTGCCATTATTCCATCGAGTTCCTGGCTTGTATTGAGCGTTGATGTCACTGCCTCTATCGATCTCGGCCTGGACCGCTTCGATCTTGCCGGTGTCGATCGCTGTTATGAAGCGTTCGTAATCGGAGGGCTGCGGAGATTTCTGGGCAGATGCGGGGACGGCGATGAGTGGCAGCAGCAGTGTCAGGCCGAGTAGGAGTCGGGTGCTGTACGACATGGAAATTTCCTTCTATGCGGTCATCCGAGGATCCCAGCAATTGCCTACCCTATACAGTATCGCATCCGGAGTGCCGTTCGAAAACAAGATCAGCGACCTCAAAAGAGGTCGCGTGCTGATCTGGAGCGGTGAAGAGCGATTTCGGTTCGGTCCCTGACAGGGTACGGGGTTACTCGACCGACAACTCCGCGAGTTTTTTCAGCGCCGGGGTGTCTTTCAGCGCCTTGTTCTGCCGGGCGAGGTCGATCGCCTTCTCGCCGTGGGCATTCTCCGCCAGCGGATCGGCACCTGTCACGAGGAAAAACTCGATGATCTCCGGGGTCTTGGAGTGTTGGGCGGCGTACATCAGCGGTGTCATCCTGCCGTTCTGCCAACCCTTCCTGCTGGTGGCCCTACGTATTTCGACGACATCGGAGCTTGAGAGGGGTTGCCCCGCTCTCGCTTTCATGAGCGCTGTGAGAGGAAAGGATTTGGTCGGGAGCAATCCCCCTCGTGCGTTGATCTTGGCGCCTTTTTCAATCAAGAGTTTGACCATCTTCAATTGACGCCCCCATGCCGCAATCATCAGCGGAGTATGGCCATCTCGAGAGCAGGCGTTGACGTCTGCGCAATTGTCGATGAGTAGAGTTGCCATCTCCAGACCTCTGTCCCTGTTTACGGCAAACATGAGCGCGGTCTTTCCAGTGCCTTCGCTTCGGGCATCGACTTCTGCACCTCTGTTGAGGAGCATCCTTACTGCCTCGAGGGGGTCCTTACTGCCCCGAGGATATTTCCCGTTTGCTAGATGCATGAGCACATTCATGCCATAGGCACCCGGCGCATTGACATCGGCTCCGTAGTCGATGAGACGTTCCAGAATTTTTAGATGGGAGATCATCACTCGTCCGCCATTCTCGGGAACCAGAGGGGTTGCGCCGTTAAAACTTCTGGCGTTGACGTCGGCCCCCGCGATTAAGAGTGGTCCCACTCCCCTCCCATTTTGGGTTGCGACCATCAACGGAGTTGTGCCATCGGCGCTTCGGACGTTGACGTCGCACCCGAGGTCGATTCGCTCCTGGAGGTAAGACATAGGGTACTTCCCCGATAGAGCGTTTTTGAGCAGTTCGAATTCGGCAGAAGAGTGGTCTTGTTGCGCCCCCACCGAGGGAAGGACGAACGCCATGAGGCTTACAAGTACGCCGCTGATCATGATTCTGGTCGCCAGCCGACACCTCACCTTCCTCTTGCCTTACATCCGGATTTCCCACCTCTTCGGACAGGAGAAACGTCAATTCAGAAGGCGATCAGGAACTGCCCATCCTCGGGGTATTGGTGCGATCTGCTGGCTACCGATCGGGGGTGGACAGCGCCCCAGCGGTGAATATGGAGTTCCAATCCATCCCGGAGGTGCATGGGCATCGGCGGGCGAGAGGCAGGATCTCCGCTCGCTCTGGCGGCGCCCCTCTGGCACCATGGTGCCTTCCCCTGAGTCGAATCGAGGAGGTCGATAGCGATGAAAATCTTCAAGCGTTCGCTGATCATCGTTCTGCTTCTGCTGCTGCTCTTCTTTGTCATCGGCAGATTCCTGCCGGCGGATTACGCCGTCGAGCGCTCGGCGACCATCGCTGCACCGGCGGAGGCGATCTTCCTGGAGATCGCCAACCTCGAGCGCTGGCCCGAGTGGGGCCCCTGGAACGAGAGTGAGTACCCGAGTATGAAGTCGGAGTTCTCGGGCGCCGCCAGCGGCGTAGGAGCGGTGTGGACCTGGACGATGGATGAGGGGGATGGCAGCATGACCATCACCAGCGCCGAGCCGACCCGCGGCATCTTCTACGAGATCGAGGTCGAGCAGGGCACCTACTTGGCGACGGGCATCATCGAGTTGGCGGAAGCGGAGGCGGGGACCGAGGTGACGTGGACACAGCGAGGCGACCTCGACGGCGCCATCGCGCGCTGGTTCGGGCTCTTCTTCGACTCGATGATGGGCCCCGACTTCGAGGAGGGGCTCATCGGCCTCGAAGCCGCGGTCAAGGGAGGCTGACCATCGCCACCACCGCCCTTCTTCGGGCCACTCTCGCCGCCGTCATCGCCGCCGGATCCGCCGTCGATTGTCAGGAGCCGGTACCTCCAGTAGCGCCCCCCAACATCCTGTGGATCGTCAGCGATGACCAGCGCGCCGACACCATCGGCGCTCTTGGCAACGCCACCATCGAGACCCCCGCCCTCGACCGGCTGGTCGCCAGCGGCACCACCTTCAGCCAGGCGTACTGCATGGGGTCGACGAGCGGTGCGGTCTGTGCCCCCAGCCGCTACATGCTGATGACAGGGCGCTCACTTCACCGCCTCAGCGGCAACGTCTTCGACATCCCCCGCGATGAGGTGACCATCGCCCAGAGCTTGCGCCAGGCGGGGTGGCACACCTTCGCCAGTGGCAAGTGGCACAGCGGCATCGCCGCCTTCCAGCGCTCTTTTGGCGCCGGCGGCGAGATCTTCTTCGGCGGAATGGGCAGCCACACCGCCCTTCAGGTCCACGATTACCACGCCGATGGCAAGTACCCGAAGGAGGCGTCCCATCCCCTCGGGGCCTTCTCCTCCACCGCGTTTGCCGATGCCGCCATCGAGTTCATCGAGGAGCGTGGCGCCAGCGAAGATGGCCAGCCCTTTCTCGCCTGTGTCTTCTTCACCGCTCCCCACGACCCGCGCACGCCACCGCCCGCGTTCGCCGACATGTACCCCGCCGATGAGATGCCACTGCCGGGCAACTTCCTGCCCGAGCATCCCTTCGACAACGGCGAAATGAAGATCCGCGACGAGAAACTCGCCCCGTGGCCACGGACTCCAGCAGAAGTACGACGGCACCTCGCCGCCTACTACGGCATGATCAGCCAGATGGATCACCAGGTCGGCAAACTCCTCGACGCTCTGGAGACCAGCGGGCTCTCCGGCAATACCATCGTCATCTTCACCTCCGACCACGGCCTCGCCGTCGGCAGCCACGGGCTGCTGGGAAAGCAGAACCTCTACGAGCACTCGACACGGGTGCCGCTGGTGATCTCCGGTCCGGGGATCGGCGCCAGCGAGAGCTTCGATCTTCCCGTCTATCTCCACGACCTGGTTCCCACCGTCGCCTCCATCGCCGGGATCCAG
>DQQH01000183.1 GCA_015664425.1 Planctomycetota bacterium | reverse complement strand
CTCTTCTACGAGGGCACCGATGTCACAGGAATGCCTTCCATCGGCCTGGTCACCTCGAACAAGCCCGATTTCTCCTCACCGGTCATCGACCGGGAGCAGGTCTTTGCCCCCGGACCTCCAGGCACCCCTTGGGAGTTCGGTGCCACCGACCCTAGCGTCCTTCTCGACCAGCGCGCAGCGGAGAACATTCCCGGTTCGGAACGCCGCTACAAGATGTGGTTCGAAGCGCTGAGCGGCACGGCAGGCGAGATCAGCACCATCGTCTACTGCGACTCTGCCGATGGCAGCACCTGGTCGACCCCCGTCGCCGTCACCGGGCTCGACGATGCCCTCGCCAGCGTCAGCTTCAACGCCGGCTCCAACGGGCGCATCGTCGATCCGGTGGTGGTCCTCGAGAACCCCGATGGCGGCATCGAGAGATTCCTGATGTGGTTCGAAGTGGTCCGGCAGGACCCCATCCCAGCCCCCCCGGCTCCCCAAGTACTCCCGGACGCCCGCTCGTCCGTCATCGGCTTCGCCGAATCCCTCGATGGCATCGCCTGGACGGTACGCGATGCCGCCGGCAGCAGCGGCGTCCTGGCGGCACCGCTTCTGCTTCCGCGCGCCGGATCCATCGATGGCGGCGGTCTGTCGGCGCCGGGGGTGGCCCTCGAGATCGACAGCCTCGGCAACGTCCTGCGCTACCACCTGTGGTACGAGGCCCAGCGCGACCTCGGCACCAACGACACCACCATCGGTTATGCCCGCAGCACCGACCTGCAGTTCTGGGAACGCTTCTCCCTGGCGGTCCTCGAGCCCAGCTCCGATTCCATCGTGCCCCTGCCCTTCGACTCCGACGACCTCAAGCAGCCGACGGCTCTCATCGAAGAGGTTGTCGAATTTGGCGACGACGGGCCGTTCCTCCTCTGGTACGGGGCAGATGAGGAAGATCTGGGCAACCTCGGGATCCCCACCCCCAATCGCATCGGCTATGCCCACGGCCAGTAGGGACTCTATCGAGGACTCTTGGTCGGAGCGGGGACGGCGTTGTAAACTAGCCTACAACCGCTGGATGCCGCTCTCACGACCCGGGCGGAACCGCGGTCAGGACCACCGATGTCGCGATGGAAACTCCGAACTGCAATTCGAGTGCTGCTGGCGCTCGCCCTTCTCCCCTCTGGCTGCGGGTCGGAGGGTTCCGGCGGCGATGCCGGCAACCCGGTGATAGAGTTGCCCGCCGCCGGCGGCAACGGTACCCGAGCTGATCCTCCTCCTCCCCGGGCAGGATCCGGAGACGACGGTACTCCCCCGCTCTTCGAAGGTGGCTCATCTCTGGTCGCATTCGACGGCGGTGTCCTGCTCCGCTGGCAGCCCGCTTCCGATGGCCGGAGCCCGACGGCAGCGCTCCGATATCGCGTCTACACCTCGCCGGAAGATGGAGAACAGGACTTCTCACGACCGTCTTTCGAGACCGAGCCCGGGGAGGCCTCGATCATCATCCCTGGCCAGGAGGGCGAGCGGCTCTTCGTGGTGGTTCGCGCCGTCGATGAGGCGGGTAACGAGGACAGCAACGAGACGCAGTGGCAAGGAACTCCCTTCCCCGTGCTTCTCGTCGACCCCTCCGCAGAGGAAGGGGGCGATGGCCTGTCGGTGGAAACGGCGCTCAGATCCCTCGACGATGCCATCGGAATTGCCCTCGGTTTCGAAGGGGTGAACATCTTCATGGTGGCTGGGGAGTACCAGGAATCGGTGCTCCTGTTCGAGGGGATGATGGTCTATGGAGGCTTCGCTCCGGGTTTCCAGATCGAGGCACGCGACCCCGAAAAGCACCGGACGATCCTGTTCGCCGGCCCCGAGGAGGACATCATCGTTCTGCCCCCGGGCGAGACCCCTTGTGGCCTCGACGGCATCACTCTCGATGGTCGTGGGCAAGCTCGCAGGGGAGTCGTCGCCGACGATTGCTCGATCCATATCGCCCACTGCACCGTGCAGGCCTTCCAGGAGAAGGGAATCGAACTTCGCAGCGAATACGACAGCGGTTCCGACT
>DQQH01000177.1 GCA_015664425.1 Planctomycetota bacterium | reverse complement strand
GAAGCCGAGGGTGGAAAGGGTCCGTCCCATACGTGACGCCTCGCCCACCGTCTCCAATCGACAGGTGGTCTCCCTCACCGAGGGGCGCAAGCCTCTTCAGCCGAGACGCCCGGGAATCTCAGGGCGAGAAAAGCCGCGAGTCACCCGTGTCGGTCACGCGCCGGTGAGGAAAGGCCCGTCCCTGTCTGCGGCCAGGCGGCTGTTGCCGACTCCGGTGACCTCCGCCGGGGTGATCCACCCGATCGGGACTTCCCTTCCCTGGTGGTGCCATGGCGGGGTCCTGCCATGGGCCTACCACTGTCATGGCTTCCAGGGCTACCCATGGCTCCTTCCGTGGTGGTCCGGTACTCACTGGAGTCCATGGTTCACGGGCTATTCCTCCCCCTGGTGCCACGCCAGCTACCTGCCGTGGTCCTGGTATTCCCCTTACCAGATCAGCTGGTACCACCATGGTTGGTGGTCGACCTCAGGAGGGTTCGTTTACTGGAGTGGGAGCGACGGGTACGAGACCAATTCGACCACGATCATCATCTCGGAGACCTCCCCTGCGAGCGAGGAGGATCAGATGCGAGCCCTCGCCATCCTCGATCTCTGCGAGGGTTGGCGCGACCTGGCGCTCGGCAATGGCGAACGGGCCGCTCCCGCACTCGCACGGGCTGCGGATGTTCTCCAGGACTCGGCGTTGCCGGCGTTGCTGCTGGCGTTTGCCGAAGCGGTCGTCGACCGTCCAGAAGCGGCGGCGCTGGCTCTCGAAAATGCCTGGCTCAGGCAGCCGGAAGTCGTTTCCAGCCGCTGGCTGGAGGAGCAGCACCTGCCACTTGAAGCGTCCATGCACCTCCGTGAGTCGATGTGGTTGCGACTGGAGGAGACTCCTGGGGAGAGATCTGCTGCCAGTATTCTGGCGATGCTCACCATCCTCGGGGGCGGTGAGATCGCTCCGGCGAGGGGTGCGATCGCCGAGGCATGCCTCATCGACAGTGAGGATTTCTTCTGCCTGGCACTCCTGGAAGCGCTCCGCCAGCGGGGGGATGACGAAGTTGACGGGTGGCAGGGTCCCATCAGCGACTGGCTGCTCGCTCCCGACTGCGCGATGCTCGAAACTGCGCTCCGCTGACGGCAGATTGGCCGCCTGTCGGGCCCTCTGATAGAATCCTCTCCTCGAGGGAGGGGCTTCTTGGATTCGAAGGACAGTCAGCTGCTGGATCTCGCCCGGGAGATGTGCGATCTCGCTCACGCTCCGTATTCCCGATTCCAGGTTGGAGTGGCTCTCGCCACGTCAGTCGGGGTTTCATCTGACGATTCTCAATCTGGCGACGGGATCTTCGTCGGCTGCAACGTCGAGAACGCCAGCAGCGGGCTCACCATCTGTGGCGAGCGCGTTGCTGTCTCCAGCTGGGTTGCGGCTGGCCGTCCCGGTTCCATCGAGACCATCGCCATCGCTGCTCGGCGGCAGGACGGGAGCTGGGCAGATGGCCGCCCCTGTGGGGCATGCCGGCAGGTGCTCCAGGAGTTTTCCGATTCCCCGGAGTCTTTGCGTGTCCTCCTCTGGACCTCCGGTGGAGTGGTCGAAAGTAGTCTCTCGCAGCTCCTGCCGGATCCATTCCGTCCCGAAGACCTCCGAGGGGGGGAGTGAAGGTGAACGAGACCGCCTACCAGGAGAACAGTTACCAGCCGTGGCAAATCAAACACTGCTATGGCGACAACGTTCATCTGATCGCCGAACCATTTCTGCTCACGCAACTCGCAGATCTCTGCTCCCCCGACACTGTCCAGCCGAGAGTGAATTCTCTCATCGAGCAGTGCTATCGCAGCCTGTTTGTTCGTGTCTTCAACAACGAGTTACCAAGGATCCTGCGGACCTCCGATACGAGGATGATCGGGTCCTGCCCGGAGGGTCGTTTTCACGGCAGTTGCATCGATACCCGCACCAAAGTGGTTTCAGTCAACATCGCTCGAGGTGGCACGTTGCCCTCTCATGTCGGTTACCAGATGCTCAACAACCTCCTCGACCCGGCCGGGGTCCGACAGGATCACCTGGTGCTGGAGAGAACCACCGACGCTCACGGCAAGGTCACCGGTGCCAGTCTCGATGGCAGCAAGATCGGTGGCTCGGTGGAGGGAAGAATCCTATTCTTCCCCGACCCGATGGCGGCGACTGGATCCTCGCTGAAGAAGGCGATCCGGCATTATCTGGAAAATGCAGGTGGGCGTCCTTCCCGGATCATCGCCATCCACCTCATTGTCACCCCTGAATACCTCCGGGCGGTCCACGCTGACTTTCCCGAGATCAAGATCTACGCGATCCGGGTCGATCGGGGGCTCAGCCCACCCGAGGTTCTCGCCAGGGTCCCCGGCAGCGAGTGGCAGGAGGAACGAGGCCTGGACGACAAGCAGTACATCATTCCCGGAGGCGGTGGCCTCGGTGAAGTCCTCAATAACGCCGAACACTGAATTGCATCCTCGCATTGAAGTAGAGACACTGGTCGAAAGGGTCGCCTCGTCAGAAGCAACGGTGCTTTTCGAGAGGTGGCATTTTCGTTTGAACAGACTCGAAAGCGAATCAAAATGCCCCAGAAGGCGCCAACACCGCTGAATCCACTACCTCCACTGCCAGAGCATCGCCTCAACGTGCTGATCAGCGAGGACGAAATTCAACGTCGTATCGACGAACTCGCCCAGGAGATCTCGACAGATTTGAGGGACAAAGATCCCGTCATTATCGGTGTTCTCAAGGGAGCGTTCGTCTTCGTCGCCGATTTCTGCAGGAGACTCGACTTCCCGAACACAATCGACTTCATCCGCGTTTCGAGTTACCCCAATTCCGTGGTCACCTCCGGCGAAGTGAAGCTGGAACTGGATCTTGCTCATTCTGTGGCCAATCGGCACCTGCTTCTCCTCGAGGACATCATCGACACCGGCCTCACCTTGCAGTATCTCAAGGCGAGTCTGGGTGTTCGTAACCCGGCATCCCTGAGGGTCTGTTCTCTCCTGCACAAACCCGACAACAACGTCAAGTTGTCGACGATCGACTACATCGGCTTCAGCATTCCCAACAAGTTCGTCGTCGGCTACGGCCTCGATTACCGGGGCTACTACCGCAACCTGCCGTACATCGCCCAAATAGAGGAGGTGCAGTAGCCTCGAGCGGAATTACCCCCGCGCCAGGTTCCAGCGGTCGAGACGGCGGTAGAGGGTGGTCTTCGGGATTCCGAGGACCCGGGCGGTGCGTGCCTTGTTGCCCCCATTCTCGCGCAAGACCTCCTGGACGATGCCACCGAGGATGACTCTCTCGATGTAGCGCAAGTTGCTGCCGACCTCATCACGCACCTTCTTGGTGATGGGATGAGGGATCGTGTGTTCTCGCATTTTGGTCGACAGAACCTCGGCATCGATCTGTGTCATTCCCAGCGCCAACCAGCGTTCGACCTCGTTCTTCAGCTCGCGAACGTTTCCCGGCCAGGACCATCCTTCCAGTGCTCGCCATGCCTCATCGGTGATCTCAGGCAGCGAGGTCCTGTTCAGTTGGGACGACGTGGACAGGAACCTGTCTACGAGGATGCGGATGTCCTCGACTCGATCTCTCAGCGGCGGGATCTCGATGCGAACGACGTCGAGGCGAAAGCGTAGGTCGGCTCGGAATTGACCGCAGCGCACCATCTCCTCGAGGTTTCGATGGGTCGCAGCGATGAGACGGAAGTCGACGGGTCTCGATTTCCGCTCTCCGATTCGGCGCACCACCCGCTCTTGCAGTACCCGGAGGAGTCTCGACTGGAGAGCCGCCCCCATCTCCCCGACTTCATCGAGAAAGAGAGTCCCGCCGTCGGCAGATTCGATCAGGCCGGGGCGGTCCTTGTCCGCACCGGTGAAAGCCCCTCTGGCATGACCGAAGAGCTCTGCTTCGAGGAGAGATTCGCTAAATACAGAACAGCTCTCGCAGACGATCGGTCCCTGGCATCGAGGGGAGAGCCGATGGAGAGCCCGACCGACGAGTTCCTTGCCGGTTCCACTCTCGCCCAGGACCAGAACCGGGGCGTCGCTGGCAGAAACCCGTTCGATGATGGAGAGCATTCCGAGGAGTGCGGGAGATTCACCGACCAGTTCCGGAAAGAGGGAGAGGAGGCGTTGGTGCTCCGGCGGCTTCTCTTGGGGGGGGAGCGGGTGAGGGGGGGAGTGAACGGGCATCTCTTTTCCTTTCGCATCGCCACCATGGCGCATCCCTCTGATATGAAATTAATTGCGTAAAATCAATAGTCCGGACCTGGACACCTCGGCCGCCGCTCGTTTTCAGAAGTACGGGGATCTCCGTGAGTTGACAGGATCCGGGTCCGCCGATAACTTCCTCTGGCCTCGAGAAACCGTTCCCCGGTAGCTCAATTGGCAGAGTAGGTGGCTGTTAACCACTTGGTTGTTGGTTCGAGTCCAACCCGGGGAGCCATGAACGCCCCCGCCTCGACGGCGGGGGCGTTTTCCTTCCTCTCCTCCCCGGATCGAGCGGCAAGAAACCGCCACCAGGGTCTCCTCCAGGCGGTGGATTGCCCTGACCTGAAGGGAGTTTCCTGCGAGAATGACCGATCATCGGCGGCACCCAGGCAGCACCCAGGGGGTAGCAAGGGAATAGCCGCTTGCCAGTCGAAAGAGGAACTGATGGGCGAGAAAACGGGCACCTCCTTGCGGTTTCCTCCACCATCGGGGTGCTCTTGCAGGTTGGTCATCCGAAGGGTGTTCCTCGTCTGTTTACTGCCACTCATCTTCTCCTGCGCCGCTCAGGATCATCGCCTGGCGGATGTCGAGGGCGAGAGGATCAGTGGCGAAAAACTGGCACAGGTCGAGCAGTTCCGCAGTCAGGAATTGATCGATCCGAAAAACACGACGGCGACACGCCACCCCACCGAGTCTCCAGTCGAGGTTCCGGAAGTTCTCGATCTTCAGAGTGCGCTGGTCATCGCTACAAAACTGAATCGTTCCTACAAGGGGCAGCGAGAATCGCTCTTTCTCAGTGCGCTCGATCTGGGGGTGACCCGCCGGGATTTCCTGCGTCCCGTCTTCTCTGGCAGCGCCTCCTTCAACGCTTCCGATGGAAACGATCAGGACTACCAGGAGGTCACGGGGCTCTCCATCGGCGGGTCCCAGTTGCTGTTCACCGGCGCAAGGGTCTCCCTCGATGCCTCTTCTTCTCTTGTTCACACCGTTGATCCGGTGTTGCCGAACCAGTCCACAGCTGGCTCCGTTTCCATTTCGGTGTCCCAGCCACTGATCCGTGGGGCGGGCCATGACATCGCTTTCGAAGCCCTGACCCAGGCGGAGCGCAATCTCCTCTACCAGGCGCGAGATTTCGAGCTCTACAGGCAGAACTTTTTCATCAGGATCACCGAGCAGTACTACGGATTGATCAGCCAGGAAAAGCAACTTGCCAACACACGCGAGAACATCGTGGGTCAGAGTTTTGCTTGGGAACAGGCAAAGGCGCTGTTTCGTCTCGGCCGCGGTAGCAGTCTCGATGTTTTCCGGGCCGAACAGGCATATCTCGAGGCTCAAAACAGCGCGCTCAATTCAGAACAGGCCTTTCAGTTCACTCTCGACAGTTTCAAGATCGAACTGGGATTGCCGATCGATGTGGAGTTTTCTCTCCAGAAGGAATTTCCTGAGGTCACCACTTTCCAGATGGATCTCGAGGACGCCCTGGTTGCAGCCCTCAACAACCGCCTCGATCTGAGGACGACGCGCGACAGGATCGAGGATTCCGAACGTCGTCTCGCCATCGCAGAGAATTCCCTCCTGCCCTCTCTCGATCTCTCCCTGAGTTACTCCTCTGCTGCAGATTCGACGGTCGGGTTCAGCGACCTCGCTATCGATGATTCCACCGATTACTCTGTAGGTCTGGTGATGGAGATCCCTCTCGATCGAAAGAGTCAGCGTAACAGTTTCAGATCTGCCGAGATTGCTCTCGAGCAGGCGAGGCGCGACCTTGAAAGCCGAGAGGATGGGATCATCCTGGAAGTGCGCGACTCCCTGAGGAGTCTGGAACAGCGGCGGATTCAGATCGAACTCGGAAAGAGGAAGATCTTGTCGGTGACCTTCACCGTCGAGAAGTCGGAAATCGAGCAGTTGCGAGGGACCGGCACCAACAGGGACGTGGTTGAGGCAAAGAACTCCCTCACAGATGCGAAGAATGACCAACTCGACCGGATCGTTGCCCACGAGGTGCAACTGCTCAAGTTGCAGAACCAGATCGGACTTCTTTTCGTCGATGAGGAAGGAACGGTGTCAGAATGAAGCCTTCAGCGAAGGCTATCATCGGGGTGCTCTTGGTGCTCCTGTTCTTGGCGATGAGTGGAGTTTTCGACAAGCGTGGTAAGAGCGGATTGTCAAATGGTGGCACCTTTACCGTACGCCGCGGATCGCTCGAAGTCACCCTGACCGAGCGTGGAACCCTCAAGACACGAAATGCCGTGCACGTCCTTTCGGAAGTCAAGGGAAGGACCCGGATCGAGTGGCTCATCGAAGAGGGCAGAGTTGTCTCGAAGGGTGACCTGATTGTCGAGCTCGAGAAGGCCGATACTTTGCGTCGAGTCGATGAGATCGAGAAGAACCTGATCGAGATCGAAACGGAGTTGAACTCCTCCCGTACAGAGGTGGTGATCCAGGAAGAGCAGAACAAGACCGATGCGGAGAAGGCCCAGCTCGCACTGGAAGTTGCTATTGTCGAGAAGGAAAAACTTCTAGCAGGTGACATTCCGAAGGAGGAGCGTCGCATCGAACTCGCCATCGAGAGAGCGGAATCGGAACTGGTTCGCTCCGAGGGGCTGTGGGAAGAGATGCCCCAGATGCTCGAGAAGGGTTTTGTCACCCAGGATGAGTTCGAACAGGAGCGGCTCAATCTGAAGGAGAGGCGCGAGGGCCTGGTGACTGCGAAGCAGGAGAAGGACCTCTACCAGCGATTCGAGAAGCCTCTCAGCATCAAGCAGAAAAATGCCGCCGTTACCGAGGCCCAGCGAAATGTCGAGCGAGTGTCGAAGCAGGCGGAGACCCGAATGGGCAGTCTCGTCGTCAAGGTCAGCCAGAACGAGCGCCGTCTGAAGGAGAGTGAGGAACAACTCCAGAGAGAACAGTACGATCTCGAGCGGATGACGATCCTCGCTCCCAGCGAAGGCGTCATCTTCTACGGAAACCCCGATCGTCCGTGGGAGGCGGAGGACATCCAGGTCGGTGAGGACGTGTATTTCAACCGCATCATCCTGACACTGCCCGACCCCACCGAGATGGCGGTGCTGATCAACATCCACGAGGCTGATATCGACAAGATCAGGGTGGGGATGCAGACAGTAATCCGGTCCGACGTCCAGAAGGATAGCCTCTTCCACGGTGAGGTCAGCAAGATTGATATTGTTGCCAATGCCGGGAACCGTCGCTGGGGTGACCAGATCCGCCGATTCAAGGTCGAGATCAGCCTCCAGCGGAGTAATCTCGACCTGAAGCCGGGAACTTCAGCAGAGGTGGAGATTCATACCGGCAACCTCACCGACATTCTCTACGTCCCCCTGCAAGCGGTTCATGCCGAGGCCGGCAAGTACTTCTGCTTCCTGAGCACTGCCGCTGGTGAGAAATCGGTCGAGGTGGTCGTGGGTCGCTCGAACGACAGTTTTCTCGAGATCGTCAGCGGGCTGGAGGAGGGACAGAAGGTACTTCTCTACAAACCCGATTCGATGGGATCGGTCGGAGACACAGGGGCCGAGACAGTTCCCGCGGCCAACGGTAGGGAGAATCGATCGAGAAATCGGGGCGAGGGGGGAGGCTCGCGCCGTGAGCGCAGAGAGGGCTCGTCCCAGTGAAGAACTCCGTAGTCTCCTTGCAAGGAGTTCACAAGTATTACGGGGAACTGGAACCGCGGCTTCACGTTCTCAAGGGGATCGATCTGAACGTTGCCGAGGGGGAGTTCGTCTCGATTGCGGGGACATCGGGATCGGGGAAATCGACTCTCCTCAATCTCCTCGGCTGTCTCGACGACACCAGCAAGGGAACCTATCTCCTCAACGGCAAGGATGTCTCCACCCTCTCCGACGACCAACTCTCGCAAATTCGTAACGAGGACATCGGCTTCATTTTTCAGAGTTTCAACCTGATCCCGCAACTGACGGTTTTCGAGAATGTCCAGGTGCCGCTCCTCTATGGGGCCCGGTCGATCTCAGATTGCGGGGACCTCTGCATGCAGGTGATCGATTCCGTCGGGTTGATTCCTCGCCTCGAGCACAGACCATCTCAACTCTCGGGGGGTGAATGTCAGCGCGTCGCAATTGCCCGGGCCCTCATCAATGATCCGGCCCTCCTTCTTGCCGACGAACCGACCGGGAACCTCGATACCAGCACCGGAGATGAGGTTCTTGCCCTGATCGAGGATCTCCACCGCCAGGGACGCTCTGTGGTGATGATCACCCATGATCCCGACGTCGCCAGCAGGGCTGAGCGGAGATTGCTGCTGACTGATGGCGTGATCGTCGATGCGGAAGCCGCATGATCTCTACCAAGCATCTTGAACTGGTTCGCCTCGGGTTACGGAGCCTGCTCGGTTATCCGATGCGAACGGTCCTGACGATGCTGGGGGTTGTCTTTGGCGTTGGCTCCGTCATCGCAATGCTGGCCCTCGGTGCCGGCGCAGAGAGAGAACTGCTGAGAGAGATCGGTCGCCTCGGGATCCAGAACATCATCATCAACTCCGTCAAACCCGAGGAGAGCACAGACTCCAGCAGCAGGGCCAACTGGATCAACAGTTACGGGATCACCTTCAAGGATCATCGCCGGATCGTCGCCACCGTCCCCGGAATTAAACGAGCACTCCCTGTCCATGTCAGCAAGAGGACGGTGTGGTCGGGAAGCAAGCGCGTCGAGGGCACCCTGTATGCTGTGATGCCGGAGCATCTCGAAATGTTCCAGCTCAACACTTCGGTCGGCAGGAACCTCTCTCACCTCGACGATGAAAAGCTGGCCAGGGTTTGTGTCATCCGATCGGGATTGCTCAAGGAACTGAGTATTTTCGAGGACCCGGTCGGGCTACCTCTCAACATCGGCAACGAGACCTTCCATGTGGTCGGTGTTCTCGAAGATGACGCCTTTCTCGGCTACGCGAGAAAGGCGCTTTCTGTCGATGCCAAGAGTTCGGAGATCTACGTCCCCTACAACAGCATTCTCAAGCGTCATGGCACCCGTTCGATCACCCGCCGCAGCGGATCCCAGGAAGCGACCGATGTCGAGTTGAACCAGGTGGTGGTCTCGGTCGAGGATCTCGATCAGGTGCTGATAACTGCGCGGGTGATCGATAGCCTTCTCGACCGGAGCCACCCCGAAAAGGATTACGAACTGGTGGTTCCCCTGGAAGTCCTTGCCCAGCGTCAGAAGACCCAGAAGGTTTTCAACCTGGCTCTGGTGGCGATCGCCTCGATCTCGCTGCTTGTTGGAGGGATCGGAATCGCAAATATCATGCTTGCGACGGTGACAGAACGAACCAAGGAGATCGGTGTCAGGCGTGCGCTCGGTGCCAGGCGACATCACATCATGGCCCAGTTCCTGACCGAGACGACCACCATCTCGACCATCGGTGGAACTGTCGGTGTTCTGGTTGGAATCGGCCTGGTGCAGGTGTTGACTCTCTTCACCGGCTGGACTTCTGTCATCACCCTCTTCAGCGTCCTGTTATCCCTCTCCATCTCGATGGCGGTGGGGATCATCTCGGGAATTTATCCTGCGCGGCGGGCAGCTGGGCTCGATCCGATCACCGCCCTTCGCCACGAGTGATCGCTCTCGTTCGGAGTACTCGATGGGCTCTGTATTGCTGACGCGTCCGTTTCCCCGACCCCGGTCAAGGGCTGAGGGCACCACCGAGTGCTAGGACTGCCAGTGCAGTGGCAAGGATGGGGCAGTCCTCCTTCATCAACGTTCCGTGAGGGTTGACGAAACTGCCGTCATCTCGCTGGCGTTCGGCGAGGAGGGTACTCAGCGGTTCGATGATCCGGTCGCCAGAACCGAAGGAACCGGCGACCTCCCCTCGGATGGCGAGGTGATAGTAGAAGAGCACCCGGCCCCAGTCCTCGGGGTGGTCGCGAGGGATGCCGCCGGGGTGGTCGAGGCCGGGGTGTTCGGCGAGCCAGCCGCGGGCAGCGATGACCCGGGAGTCATCGTCGTCGGCACCGGAGGCGAGAAGGGCGAGGAGGCCCTCGCTGGTTGCGGTGGCGTAGGGGAGGTGAAAGTCATCTCCTCCCTCCTCTGACCGTCGGGTTTCTCCCTTGTTGGCGGCTTCGACGACAGGTGAGAAGTAGAAACCTCCTTCTCTCTGCATCCTCTCGAGGAATAGTTGCGCCCCGCTGGCGATCTTCGGGCCGATGGCGTCGGAATCGCGAAGCGCTTCGAGGACATGGCGAGTGTATGAGATGTCGACGTGGCCCGGGGCCCCCCCCAGGGGCAGAGGCCCGCCGAACCCCCAGGCACCGTAGACAGGGTGGTCGAGGGAAAAGCCTCGATTTTCAAGGAATTGCTGCGACTGCAGGTAG
>DQQH01000262.1 GCA_015664425.1 Planctomycetota bacterium | reverse complement strand
CGGAAAGCGAGCTTGCCGGTCTGACCGTGCCAGGCGTAGTTGCCGTTATCGTTGTCGAAGAAGGTGTCCATGCAGAGAACGGTGTCCTCCGGAGGAGGCGGGGGAACCGCCAGGCAGGTGAAAGTGCCGTCGACCAATTCCGGGTTGAAGGAAAGGCCGTCGATCACGAGCACGTTGTTGAGAGCTGGGTTGCCGAGGGTTCCGTCAGAGAAACTCAGCGCTGTCGTCACGTTCGGATCGGGCTCCAGAATCTCGCTGTTACAGCTGTAGCGGAAACTCGCGATGTGCTGGTTATCCCCGGTTGCTATCGTCTGGCCGTCGAAAGGAGCGTTGAAATCCAGGACAATGCCAAGAGTTCCGCCACCTGGGAACAGCTGCGGAATCGTGAATTCCGCACCCGTTGCCTGGGTGATGGTTCCTTCGATGGAAATACTCTCGAGAGTGATCGAGGTCCCGTCATGAGTGATTGCCAGGACGAAGCCCTGAACTGCTCCGCTCTGGTTGGACATCAGGATCCTCGCATCACCGGTGTCTCCTTCGCCATCCGCATCAGCAGATGTAGACTCGATGGCGAGGTCGTTGGGAGGCACTGGGAAGACGGTCATCGTCCCGCCGTTGAGATCGAGGCCCTCGCCAACTCCGACCGACAATCCGCCCTGGACGAGAATGTTGTCCAGCGGTGGGTTGTTGAGAACCCCGTCGAGGAAACTGACAGCGGTGTCCGTAGGAGCAAGGACGCTAGCGACTGAGGTCAGAGAAAGAGAAGCGATCTGTTCGCCGCCACCGACAGGAATGGTCTGCCCATCGAAGGGGGATTCGGAGTCCATGACGACGCCGAGGGTTGCCCCGTTGGAGAAGATCTCCGGCACCTGGAGTTCAGCGGAAAGGGCTATTCCCTTTGTGCTGACGTCGGTGGCCGAAAGGAGAGCGCTGTCGAAGGATATCGCCAGGACGAATCCCTCGACGGGAACTGTAGTGGACATCGAAATGCCAAGTGAGGTGCCCCCGAATCCTGTGATGCTCCCATCGTCGATATCAATCGATTGTTGTGCAGCGAGGTAGTGTGTGTTCAGGCAAAGTGAGAGTGCAAAGCCCAGTAAAAGAAGCAGACGCATACTTCCATCCCTCCTTTTGAAGCTTCGAGAACCTCTGGTTCCCTGCTTCCCCCGACCGAGGACCGCTGAAATCCACCAACGTGTCCTGGGCCTGGCACCATAAGTCTCGGAGCAATCCGCAGCGGATGCCCCGCGAGCCCCTCGAACCTCCCGTCTTTCCACCCGCAAATGAGTGGAGATCGTTAACTCGACGCGGAGGACGAAATGAGCCCAACAATGAGATAGTAAAACGAATGTTAGCACCTGCGTGGCCGGCTGGGAAATCCCTTTTCCTGGTAGTACAAGGGGACATGATTGACAATAAATCCGATTTTTCCGCAAAATCTCAAGGGCGATTCGTGGGTAATGTTAGTTTCTTTGAATCTTCACTTTGGTTGCGGTCGTGCCCCCTCCTCGAGGGTCGCTGACGCCCCGTACGGCGCCTCCTGGGGCGACCGAGATCAACTGGAAGTCCCCGATCTTGCCGCGTCGCTTGAGTTGATGGCCTCGATCTTTCAGGGCCATGAGTGTCTCTTTGGCAATGCCCTCCTCGTGATAGAGGTGATCGGGGAGAGACTGATGGTGCACCTTGGGTTGGGAGACAGCATCTTCGGGAGAGAGATTGTGCCTGTAGAGCCCGAGGAATACCTGCAGGACATTGGTAATGATCGTCGGTCCTCCAGGGGTACCGAGGACCCCGCGAACCTCTCCGCCGGAGCCGATGACGACCGTTGGGGTCATCGATGATAGAGGTCTCTTCCCGGGCTCAACCGCGTTGGCTTCGCCCTGAACCAGGCCGAAAAGGTTCGGTTCCCCGGGTCTGGCGGTGAAATCATCCATCTCGTTGTTGAGAAGGAAACCGGTGCCAGGAACGACGACCTTCGATCCAAAACTTCCATTGAGGGTTGTCGTTACCGCAACTGCATTTCCATGGCGATCGAGGATCGAATAATGGGTTGTCTCTTCCTTCTCCGTCGCCCCTGCAGGGGTGATGGCCGAAGATGGAGTCGACTTTTTCAAGTCGATCGATTTCGCCATCGCCTCGATCCGTTCCTCGGAGAGCAGTTTTTCGGTCGGAATCGAGACAAAATCAGGATCTCCGAGGAAATGATTGCGGTCTGCGAAGGATCTGCGCATCGACTCGGCGAGCAGGTGAATCGTATCGGTACTTCCTGCTCCGAACTCTTCCAGAGGGAATCTGGAAAGGATTCGAAGCATCTGTTCGAGGCAGATCCCTCCCGATGATGGGGCTGGCATCGTCAGGACCTCGACGCCGTTGAGCTCGAACTGGACCGGCTCTCGAACCACCGCCCGGTAACTCTCCAGGTCTTCGATTGCGATCAACCCGCCACCGCGCTTCATCTCGACCAGGATGTGGTCCGCAGTCTCGCCGCCGTAGAATCCCTCGCGACCGTTGTCGGCGATCCGCTGGAGGGTCCGGGCGAGATCGGGTTGCTTGAAGATCTCCCCGGCAGCGACGGGCTCTCCGTCCGGATAGAAGATGCGGGCGGTTTCCTCGAAAAGGGTCATCTGGCCGCGAGTTCCCTTCGAGGAGAGCCTGCGATGTCTCGAGGCAGTCATCGGAAACCCCCTGGAAGCGAGGCCGATCGCAGGGGCCAGGACACGACTTCTCGGAAGGGAGCCCCATCGATCGAGAGCGTCGAGCAACCCCGCCACCGAACCGGGGACGGCCGCTGCGAGATGACCGAGAAGTGATGCCTTCTCGATCCCCGCTTCTGCTGCTCGTACGTACAGGTCACGATCTGCTTTCAGGGGTGCCTTCTCGCGAAAGTCGAGACAGATCGGTTGTCCATCATCGGTTCCGCGAGCGCGCCCCACGTCGCCGACGAGGAAGCCGCCACCGCCGATGTTGCCCGCCTCGGGAAAGGTGACTGCGAGGGCGAAACCGACGGTGACAGCGGCATCGACAGCGTTTCCTCCCTGCTCGAGGATTTGCAGCCCTGCTCTCGCTGCAAGTGGTTCAGCCGCGACGATGGTTGCTTGCATTTCTGAGCCCTTCCCGCAGGCAGGCTTCATGACAGGAGCGCCTCGATTTTCTCGAGTTTGTGGCTTCCGCCTTTGAAAATGGCGGCATCGAAACCGGGTTTGATCGCGCCTGCACCGGTGATGCCGTCTCGCCGGAGGGCTACAAATGCCACCTGCTTTTTTCGATTGGATTCATCGCGGTTGATGATCTTACCGAGAACCCGACGAATCGCCTCATCCGGCTCGATTCCCTGACGCATCAACTCGACGATGTGGAAGGAGCCGCAGACCTTGGAGATCTCCTCGCCATGACCGGTAGCGACTGCTCCTCCGACTGCCCGGTCGCAGTAGAGACCGTGTCCAACGATGGGGGAATCACCGACCCTGCCGGGAATCTTCCACGCCATTCCACTCGTGGTGCAACTGGCTGCGATGTCACCCCCACGGTCGATGGCGATGACCCCGAGGGTGTCATGCCCCTTGGTCTTCTGCTTCTGGATGGCGGATTTCTCGCGCCATTTCTTCCACGCTTTCAGGGCACCATCGGAGAGTGGATCCGCTGCTTCAAGACCGAGGCCATCGGCGAACTTGCGAGCGCCATCGCCGACCAGCATCACATGGGGGGTGTCGGTCATCACCCGACGGGCGACCTGCACAGCATGACGGTGGCCTTGCAAGGCTGCGACAGATCCTGCTTCCAGGTTTCTCCCGTCCATGATCGCGGCGTCCAGTTCCATCACACCGTCACGGTTCGGCCGACCTCCATAGCCGACGGAGGAGACCTTGGGGTCTGCTTCGGCAACCATCGCAGCGTGCTCGACCGCATCGAGAGCGGAACCTCCGACCTGGAGGATCGAGGCGGCGACCTGGTTTGCCTGCATTCCGAAAGCCCAGGTCGAGATGATGGTCGGGTCTTTTGTGTTCTCCGGGAGGTCGCCATTGCCTCCCTCTACGTGCGAGGAATGGAGAAGGCCGAAGCCGGAAATCGCCCCTCCCAGGAGAAATTGCCTTCTCTGCATCCTCTGCCTCTTTCTTCGTGAGTGTCCAGGACCCCTGTCAGTGTCCACCGAGGAGCGTGAAGTGTCCACCGCTGTTACCTCGGTGAGGGGAGGAGGTTCGGAGTTGCTGGAAGATGAGAAAAAGGGCGCCGGCGTCATCGACGCCGGCGCCCCTCAACGGACTGAAATTCGAGTTGGCAACTACAAGACGCAGTCGAGAGGGTCCGCGGTCGGATCGAGGCCTGCATCGGGGAAAGGCGCTGGCGGTTCCGTTCCGGAGTTGAAGAGCCAGGAGAGCAGGAATACCGCATCTGCGACGTTGACCTGCCCGTCGTCGTTGCCGTCAAGAGCATCCTCACAGGTGGCAGGCTGGCCGCTGAACAGATAGGCGAGAGCGAAGATGCCATCACCGATGTTGACTAGCCCATCGCGATTACCATCGCCGCGGATGAAGGTCGTTCCAGAAACTACGGTGACAGTACCACCCTGAAGGGTTGGGACCAGGGCGTTGCCCTGGGGATCGACGAGCAGGTTGTCGACGCCTCCGACACCAGTCACGAGGTCGATCGGGATCTCATACCCCGGAGGCAGAACGTCAGAGACGGAGTAGTTCGCCTTGAGAAGCACAGTTCCTGCTGCTGGAGGGACGACATTCACGCCGAAGAAATCGAGCACCACTCCAGCGGTCCACCACCCTCCAGCGGTACCGGTAGTGTTGTCGATGTTCTCATCGAAGAAGTCTGCGCCCGCTGAAGCTGTACCAGTCTGACTGACCGAATCAACCAGGATCAAACTCGCATCGTGATCGACGGCGAGGGACCAGCCTACAAGGGTGGTCTCGTGGTCTGCCAGAATATCGACGGTCGTGGAGCCTCCCGGAGCCACGTCCACATCTTCGACACGGACCACCTCGACGGTATAGAGGAATCCCGGGGCGAGCAGGTCAGATCCGGAGAGCTGGCTGATGACGACGTTGGTGAAGCCGGGGTTCCCGGGTGGGGTTGTGCCTCGCAGCTCGTTGGCGCTGATCCAGACGACGTTGACCAGTTCGTTCACACCGAAGAAGACCTGAGCATCGTTCGCGAAATCGGTGCCGGTGATTGTGACCAGGGTGCCGCCGTTGGTCGGACCGCTCGGTGGTTGAATGTCGAGGATCGTCGGCGGGTCGGTCACCGGCGGGGGCCCATCGGTGACGCTGATGTCATCGACGAACCAGTGGTCATCGATCTGGTTCACCTCGGGGGAGAACCTGAGCCTGAACCCGCTGTGACGGGCATTGAGCGGCAAGGAAAAGAGGTGAACGGAGAAGGAGGTCTGGTCGATCCCATCGGAAGTGATGGTTGTCAGTTCGACCCAGGAGAGGGAAGAACTGCGATATTCGACCACCAGTACCTCACCAGATTCAACGCCGTCGTGCTGGGTGAAGAACTGAACTGTCGGCGAATTGGTGCCGTTGAGGTCGATCTCGTTTGAACGGAGGTCATCGTCCCGATAATCCTGAGACCCTCCGGCATTGAGCTGCACCGCGTAGGGCAGGCTCGGTTCTCCGCCGGCCTGGGTCGAGATGCTCGCACCATATCGATAGGTCCAGTTCGAGGGATCGAAGGTCGAACTTGTCCACTCCTCTAGGAAGGGTGGGTCGAGGGGCAACTGGTCCGCTGTCAGGCAGGTCCTGGAATTGCGGTAACTCGCGATCTGGCTGCTCGCGCTGGCGCCGAAGATGAGTGGGTTGATCCCATTGCACCCTCCGAGGCCCGAGCACATGATGCGGCAGTCCGAATTGCTGTCACAGTGGGTTGCATTCCAGTTGTGGCCCAGTTCATGGGCGGTCAGCGCCGTACGACTGTTGAAGTTCGAGGTGAATCGTGATTGTGACAGCCCGTAGTGGTTGTTCACACAGATTGCCGAGAGACTTGCGATTCCGATCACCGAGCCGTCGAGGTTCTTTCCGGTGAAGAGGTGAGCTACATCCGCCTGGATGAAACTCTCTGGTTGCGTGTTCCATGCCGAGAAGAACTGATTGAGAAGCCCACCCGGGCTGGTCGTCGAGTAAGGGTCGCTCGAAACGGTGCGAACGACGATCGTCGAGATCTCGTAGAGGATGTCGATGCCTGGATTGTCATAGACTCCCTCGACAAGATTCATGATCGTCTCGATGTCCGAGACAGTATTGCCAACGCTGGAGCCGTTGATCTGGTAGTACTCGAAGTCGGCATCGATCCCGATCTCGGTCACTTCGAGGCCGGTGAGTCCCATCGGGCTCGAGCCGCTGGAACCTCCTTTTGGATCCAGTGTGGTCACTCCACACTCGAAATCAGTCGGGATGATCGCAGAGCCCTCGTAGAGGGCGTGGAGTGCCGGGTGTCCGACGAACCCGACGTCCTCAACCGGCTGGATCGTCCAAGTCGCTGCCGGCGTCCAGATCATGGCGCGCAGTCGGGCACCATCGAAGAAGGCCCGTACTCGTGAATCGGGCTCTTCGAGAATCGTCCCCCGCCAGGTGTTGATTGGGGGGGCGGTCTGGGGAACGAGGACCCCACTGCCGACATCGGCGAGTACCTGGAATCCATCTGCCCTCAGAGAATGAGGCTGGATTTCCATCGTCCAGCGCTCGCCCCCTGGAAGAGGAACCTCGATCCAGAGCCAACCGCCGGTTTCATCCGCATGAGGAAGAACCTCGATCAGTTCAAGATCGGTGACTCCGAGAAGAGGTGCGACATCCTGAGAGGTGGGAGGCCCTGTTGATGCCTCCACTCCCGGGAAAGCGCAAAAGAGTGTGACGACGATGAACGCGCACGAGAGAGAGAAGTGCGACCTCATGTCCGTCTGCCTTTCTGTTGCTGGCGTCAGGATCTTTGGCGGGTACTCGACTCCTGATGCTCCCATCCTGTCAACCAGGAACGTTTCCCTCGGCAGAACGGGGCCGGGGGCAAGGGCACAACCAGGGTCCCTTGGTAGATTTAACCCGTCTCGATCCTATCGTCCCGAGGGGGTAGGGGCAACGGCGTGAGAGGTGAGCAACGGAGGACAGGGAGTGGCGAGAAGTGAGGATCTGAGGGGCTGGGGGCGCCAGAGAGGGGCGTTTTCGTCGAATTCCCTGACGGATTCAGTCTGCCGGTGGGAAAGGGCATCATCGGGCTCTGGCGTCGCTGTCAGGAGGCGGTCACGCTCTGTTGCCAGGAGAAAAGGAAGACCAGGATCAGCATCAATACGAGGAGGGTCCTCAACGCGACCGGCCATGGCTCCTCCCCGGCGGCGGCTTTTTCGGCCTCACTTCCGAGGTCGATCTCGGGCTCGAGGGGTAGCGCCGGGGTAGCGATCACCAACCGCCACTGGTGTTCTCGAGAGGAGGGGATCCCCTCGACGGAGGGGAATTCGTCCCCGACCGGCGTCTGCGGGTTGTTTTCCGGGTGGCTGTTCATCGGGTGTTCTCCTCGGCTATCAGCCTCTAACAGGAGATGTCGGTATTTCAGAGCCGTTCCTGAAGGCGAATTTGGCTGCAATTCACCCAGTCGGGTCCGCTTGTGGAGCCCGTGGTGTCGCTGCAAGATGGGCTCCCGATGGAGAATCTGGGTGGAAGGAGCGGCTGTGGCGGATGCGATTGATATTGCCAGGGAAGTGATCGAGAAGGAGGCCGAAGCTCTGCGCCAGCTCGCCAACTCTCTCGAGGACTCCTTCAACGAAGCCGTCGAATGGCTCGCTGGAGCCGAGGGCCGGGTTCTTGTCACAGGGGTTGGTAAGAGCGGAAATATCGCCCAGAAGGTGGCGGGAACACTTGCCAGCACCGGAACCCCGGCAATTTTCATGCACCCCACTGACGCCCTGCACGGGGATCTCGGAGTCGTCTCCTCCGGTGATCTCCTCCTGACCCTATCGAAAAGCGGGAGTACCGAGGAGTTGGTTCGCTTCGTTGGCCATTTCCGCCGTCTCGGTCGCGGCGTGATCTCCATCTGCGAGGACCCGGGTTCGCCGGTGGGTAAACTTTCGGACATCGTCCTGCGACTCCCCGCCCTGGAAGAGGCGGGCCCCCTCTCACTCGCCCCGACGACCAGCGCGGTGCTACAGCTGTCACTCGCCGATGCGCTGGCGATGAGCCTCCTTGCCAGGCGCGGCTTCACCGAAGAGGAGTTTGCGAGCAACCACCCCGAGGGAATACTCGGCAGGCGACTGCTTCTGCGCAGCCGGGATCTGATGCACCAGGGTACTGCCCTTCCGGTGGTTTCAGGTTCCGTTTTCCTCAAGGAATTGTTGCTGGAGATGACAGGGAAGGGCCTGGGGATGACCTGCATCGTCGATGCCGAGGAGCGCTTCGTCGGTGTCTTCACCGATGGCGATCTCCGTCGCCTCCTCGGGCGGGAGCGGGACCCCATCCAGTTGGGGGTCGAAGAAGCGTGGACACTGAGCCGTCGAGAGGAAGGGGATGTGGCGGTGGAGAAGTCCTCGGTGACCCCCGACACCCTGGCGGTGGACTGTCTGAGGATCATGCGTGACAGCCAGATCACCAGCCTGGTGGTGGTCGATGAGGAACGGCGTCCGATGGGAGTGGTGCGCCTCCACGATCTGGTCCGCGAGGGATTCGCCTAGGAGAGACCGCGGGCGGGGGATCAGAGGGGAACTCTTCAACGATGCTCCAACCCTGGAGTCGAAGACGTTCGGTCCTATTTGTCAGGGGAAGAGGATTTTCCTCCTGCCGTGCGGCTTCCAGCGGCAAGGTTCAGTTTCGGGTGAGAACAACCGTTGGGGCCTCGACGCTCGCTCCCTGCGCCAGATTGGCGATGGTTCTCTCCGAGAGCATCCTCCGACAGTGATCTTCGATGCGACGCCACTCGGCGTCGAGGGGGCAACGGTCGTCGTCGCACTCCGGGTCACCCAGGGCGCAGCGAGAATTGCTGAAGCCCTTGTCGATGACCTCGACCATCTCGAGGAGGTTCACCGAGGCCGGGTTGCGGGCGAAGGAGAAGCCTCCTCCGGGGCCGCGGGTGGAGCGCAGAATTCCCTTTCGCACGAGAGGCTGAAGCATTTTACGAGTGAAGTGCTCGGGAATCCTGGCGGTGCGGCAAAGATCGAACACAGTCATCGCTCGCCGAGGAGAACGGGACATCACCTGAAGAGCTCTGAGGGCGTACTGACACCCCTGGGAGAAGATATTTTGCAAGCACTCACTGACTTCCGCGACAGCGTGGCCGCTGAAACCGGCCACTCCAAGAACCGGGAGGGTTCTGGACGAACCCTGAAAGAGATCAGAAAGCACTCCCCAACCGGAAACCCCGGCCAGGGCGAGCAGGTTCGCCCGAGGCGGGAGATTTGCGGAACCAGCCCTCAGGCCATGTGGGGGTAACGATACTCAGTCGGTGGGGAGAAGTTCTCCTTGACCGTTCTCGGTGCCACCCAGCGCTGCAAATTGAGTGCGCTTCCTGCCTTGTCATCGGTCCCGGAAGCACGGGCACCGCCGAACGGTTGCTGACCGACAACAGCGCCGGTTGGCTTGTCGTTGATGTAGAAGTTACCCGCGCAATGGCGCAGACGAGAAGAGCAGAGCTCAACGGCCACTCGATCCTGACCGAAAACAGCGCCGGTCAGAGCGTAGGGGCTGGTGGTGTCGCACAGATCGAGGGTCTCCTCGATCCGGGAGTCTTCATAGACATGGACCGAGAGGACGGGGCCGAAGATTTCCTCCTCCATCGTCCGGGTCCTGGGGTCCTCGCATTCGATCAGCGTCGGTTGCACGAACCAGCCCTGATCACCGCTGCATTCCCCTCCCTGGACCACCTCCGCTCCGCTGACCCCACGGGCGTGCTCGATGTAGCCACAGATCCGGTCGTATGCACTTTCGTTGATGACCGCACCGATGAAGTTCTTGAAGTCGCGGATGTCGCCCATCGCGATCGAGCGCATCTGCTCGATCAGCATCTCCTTGAGCTCGGGCCAGAGGGAGCGGGGGACGTACATCCTGCTGGCGGCGGAGCACTTCTGCCCCTGGTACTCGAAAGCTCCCCTGAGGGCAGCGGTAGCGAGAGCTCCGACGTAGGCGCTGGGGTGGGCGAAGATGAAATCCTTGCCCCCTGTTTCCCCGACGATTCTCGGGTAGCCACGGTAGTTCGCAAGGTTGCCAGAAATCCCGGCCCACAACTCCCGGAACACATCGGTGGAGCCAGTGAAGTGAAGTCCGGCAAAGTCCCGATTTCCGAGGAGGATACGGGTCACTTCCGACGAAGGTCCGGGGATGAAATTGATGACACCATCGGGGAGCCCCGCCTCCTGCAGGATTCTCATCAGGTAGTAGTTGGAGAAGACCGAGGAGTGAGAGGGCTTCCACACCGAAACGTTGCCCATCAGTGCCGGGGCGCAGCACAGATTTCCTGCAATGCTGGTGAAATTGAAGGGCGTGACCGCGTAGACGAAGCCCTCCAGGGGTCTGTGGTCGACGTAGTTCTTGACTCCCGGGGCACTCTCCGGCTGGTCGGCATAGACCACTTCCTGCGCGAAGTAGTTGTTGAAGCGCCAGAAGTCGATCAGTTCGCAAGCGGCGTCGACCTCCGACTGGAAGCAGGTCTTTGACTGGCCGAGCATCGTCGACGCATTGACCCGGTCACGCCATTCACCGGAGAGCAACTCGGCGGCCCGGTCGAAAATAGCCACGCGAACCTGGATGGGGGTCTCGGACCACTCCTTCCACGCTTCGGTGCAACTGGCGACGGCATCCTCGACCACCTGGGGGGTTGCAGCGTGGTACCGACAGAGGGTCAGTGAGTGATCGTGGGGGGCGGTCCATTCCTTGATGATTCCCGTCTCCACGGGGCGGCCGCCGACAACACAGGGGATCTCGACGGTTTCCGATGCCATCCTCTCGAGCTCTTGCTGGAGGCGTGTGGTTTCATCGCTTCCCGGGCGGTACTCACGGATTGGCTCGTTGGCAGGAGGGTCGATGTGGAACTGCGTGTTGATCATTCCGTTTCTCCTCTGAGCATTGACTCGATCACTCCTTGCTGGCCTT
>DQQH01000191.1 GCA_015664425.1 Planctomycetota bacterium | reverse complement strand
GAACCCGGGGGGCTCGGGCACGGCGCCCTGGTCGGTTTGCGGGGCGCCCTCGTCGGCATGGCTGTGGGCAGCGGCGTGGTCTGGACGATCGGCAGGATCGGGTCCCTCGCCTTTGGCAAGGAAGCGATGGGCTTCGGCGATGTCAAGCTGATGGCCTTCCTCGGGGCGATCCTCGGTCCCGTTCTGGTCCTGGCGGCGTTGCTGCTCGCTTGCCTGATCGGCTCGGTGGTCGGGCTGGCTATCCGCTGGAGAACCGGATCCTCCTACATTCCCTTTGGCCCCTTTCTCTGCACAGGGGCGGCCTTGCTCCTCCTCGCCCGCCCCGAGATGAACGCCCTCTGGCAGGCCTACCTGGGTCTCCTCGGCAGCTAGTCCCCCTCCCCCCTGGCTGGAATCCCCATCGACGTTGGAGTATCCTGCGCTCTTGGCTCTGCGGAGCGTTCCAGCTTTCAAACCACCTCCAGGAAGGAAGGGCCGCCGATGCGGACTTCGCAATTTACAGCGTTGATGCTGGTCGTTTTCTTGGGTCCTGGCTGTCAGACCACGAATGTCGAGAAGGAGCTGAACTGGTACCAGCAGCAGCTCCAGACAAGCGAGGAGGAGCGCAATCGCCTGGAACTCCAGCTTGCGACCTGCGAAAGAAGTCAGCAGGAGATGGTCGATGGTGCAGTCAGGCTCCAGCGTGAGCTCGCCGATGCGAATTCCATGCGGGCAAATCTGGAATCGGCGCGCGAGGCACTGCTGAATGCCCGTCCGGAACCAGCAGTGGCGAGGGAGGAAGTGGATCTGAGTTCCTTCCAGGGAATAGAAGGGGTCTCTGCAACCACCGATGATGAAGGTGGAGTCCGGATCACCCTCGAACAGCGAGTCTTCTTCACCCCCGGCAGTTCCGAGGTTCGAAAGGCTGGCAGTCAGACTCTGCAGAAGTGCGCGGAAATCCTCGCTCGTGACTACTCCGGCAGGGAGGTTCGGGTCGAGGGCCATACCGACAACACACCGGTGGTGAAATCGAAGGTCAAATTTCCTTCCAACTGGGAACTTTCCTCTGCTCGGGCATGTGCGGTGCTGCGCGCCCTGATCGACGCCAACGCAGTCGATCCGAACACCGCAAGCGCCATCGGGTTCGGTGCAGAGAGGCCGATTGCGGATAATTCGACGAAGGAAGGAAAAAGTCAGAACCGGCGGGTGGAGATCAGAGTTCTTCAGTAGCAGGTTTCGGCTGGGTTACCATCTCTCGACCGATCGAGGGTCCGTTGCCACGAGTAATTCACGTGGCAGTTTTATATGAATTTGATTTGCCGTTCCGTTGCAGCAGCGGGCAGTCAGCGGCGGGAACGGCACGACAGGGCGGGAGAACGCGCTGTCGATAGAGGAAGAAAGGCAGTGAAGTGGCGAAACCGATTCGAAATGTCGCGGTCGTGGGGCACGGAACCTGCGGTAAGACGACGCTGATCGGAGAACTTCTCGTGCGAGCCAAGATGGTCAACCGCGCAGGGTCGGTTGACGAGGGCAGCCACATCCTCGACTACACCGAGGAGGAGAGGAACCGGAAGTTCACCATCCACGCGAAGCCGGCCTACATCGACCAGGCGGAAGGGACCCTCAATCTCATCGACACCCCGGGATATCCCGATTTCCGTGGGGCGGTCGACGAGGCTTTCGCCGCAGTCGAGACTGCGCTGGTGGTGATCGACGGAACAGCAGGGATCCGGGTGAACACCCGCAAGGTGTGGGAGGCCGCCTCCAATCTTGGCCTCGAGAAGATCATCGCAATCACCCGTCTCGACATGGATAACGCCCGTTTCGGGGAACTGGTGACAGAGATCCGCGAGACCTTCGGCAACATGTGCGTTCCTGTGTTCGTCCCCGACCAGACCGGCCCCGGAATTTCCAGGGTCGACAACGTTCTCGCCACCAAAGGAGAAGGGTCCGACGAGGCAGGCATTGCCTTCGAGCAACTCCGAGAATCCATCATCGAGAACGATGAGGATCTGATGGAGCGCTATCTCGCCGAGGAAGAGATCTCCGACAGCGAACTGGAAGCGGTGTTCACATCCTGTATCAACCAGTGCACTCTGATACCGATCGTCTGCTGCTCCTCCTCGAAGGACATCGGCCTCAACCAGATCCTCGGGTTGATCACAACCATCGCAGACACCTCTGACCACTCGCGGGAACGGGATGTGATCGTCGATGGGGAGAACACCCGGGCGTCGGTCTCGGGAGGGGCGGGAGACCCTCTCGTCGCCCAGGTCTACAAGGTCGATCTGGATCCCTTTGTCGGCAAGCTCTGCCACGTCAGGGTCCACTCCGGAACCCTGAAGGTGAACTCTCCCGTTCAGAACCTGACCAAGGGGACCAAGGGGGCCAAGGAGAAGGTCAGCAACATCCTGCGCCTCCAGGGCAAGGAGCAGACCGCCATCACCGAGGCGGGGCCCGGATCCATCGTCGCCTTGCCGAAAGCGGAAAGCTTGACCGTCGGCGATGCCTTCGGTGATGCGACAGCGACTTGTTTCCCGGCGCCGATCCAACACCCGACCTCGATGGTGCGCCTTGCGATCGAGGCGAAGAACCGTAACGACGAAACAAAGATCTCCGAGGCGTTGCACAAGCTGGAGGAGTCTGACAAGACCTTCCACTCCGAGCGCAATTCCTCGACGCACGAACTGGTGATATCCGGAAGGTCGACCCTTCACCTCGACATCATGCTCGGCAGACTCAAGGACCAGTTTGGCCTCGAGGTGGATACCCGGGTTCCGAGGACCGCCTACATGGAGTCGATGACCACAAGTTCCGAGTCCCAACACCGCCACAAGAAGCAGACCGGGGGTCGTGGGCAGTTCGGCGAGGTCTACTTCAAGATGGAACCGTGCGATCGAACGGAATCACTAGAGTTCGTCAACAAGATCGTCGGTGGATCAATTCCGAGAGAATACATCCCGGCCATCGAGAAGGGGATTCGTGAGTCGATGCAGAAGGGACCCCTGAGCGGATGCCCGGTGGTCGGCTGCATGGTCACCGTCTACGACGGCTCCTTCCACAACGTCGATTCCTCCGAAGCTGCCTTCAAGACAGCCGGCAGGGAAGCGTTCAAGAAGGGCTTCATGGCGGCCAAGCCGGTTCTCCTGGAGCCGATCCTCGACATCGAAGTTCATATCCCGTCACGATTCATGGGGGACATCACCGGCGACCTCAACAGCCGCCGTGGCCGGATCACGGGGATGGACTCCGAGGGAGACGTTCAGGTGATCCGGGCAAAGGTGCCGGAGTCGGAGGTGAAGACCTATTCGACGGAGTTACGCTCCATCACCGGTGGTGAGGGGAGTTACGGCGTTGATTTCTCCCATTACGCTGAGGTCCCTTCCCACATCCAGAGCCAGATCGTCCAGGAGTTGAAGCAGCTGCAAGAGCAGCACTCCGGGGCGACCTGATCGAGGGGCCAGTCAAGACAGCGGGCGTTCCTCCCGGTGGGGGTCCGCCCGCTTCTTTTTTGACCTGACTCCATCAGTTGCCGATTTTCGTAAATTCTCGCCAGCCCGATTTGCACGCCCTCTCCGTTGTCGCAACACGCCATCTATCACTCACTTGCACTCCTCGTGCGGGCTCCCCACCGGGCCTCTTTGGCCGCTCTCTGGCCACGATGCTAGTCTTCAACGGACATTCTTTGTCAATTCGTTACCGGTTGATGATGGCCCCTGGAGGGCTCTCTCCCGGGAAAACCGAGAAGGAGCAGCCTCAGTGGTCAACATCGAAGATCTCGTTCAGCAACTGGTCGAAAGGGAGGGGTCTGACCTGCATCTCTGTGCAGGAACTCCCCCGATGATTCGTGTTCATGGTCGCCTCGTCGCCACCGACAACGAGGTCCTGGAACCCGAGGATGTCAGGAAAATAGTCTTTTCGATCCTCGACAACGATGAAATCCGCCGTTTCGAGAAGGACCAGGAACTCGATATGGCGTTCGGGATCTCCGGACTCGGTCGGTTCCGAACCAACGTCTTCTACCAGCGTGGATCGGTGGGAGCCGTACTTCGCGTGATCCCCAATCAGATGCCATCGATGGACTCTCTCGGGCTTCCCCTCGATGTCTGCGAGTCCCTGTGCATGCTTCGCAAGGGGCTGGTTCTGGTCACAGGAGCCACCGGTAGCGGCAAGTCGACGACCCTCGCCTCGATGATCGATTTCATCAATTCCCGCCGCAATGACCACATCGTCACAATCGAGGACCCGCTGGAGTTCGTCCATCGCAACAAGAATTGCCTGGTGACCCAGAGGGAAGTCGGGACCGACACACCGTCATTCGACAGCGCGCTCCGGAGAGTTCTTCGCCAGGATCCCGACGTCATCATGGTCGGAGAACTCCGCGACCTCGAGAGCGTATCGGCTGCATTGACCGTTGCAGAGACGGGGCACCTCACTTTTGGAACCCTCCACACCAATGACGCGGTCCAGAGCATCAATCGTCTGATCGATGTCTTCCCGGCGCACCAGCAGCAACAGGTTCGCACCCAGCTTTCCTTCAGCCTGGAGGGGGTTTTCTCCCAGCAATTGATCACCCGTGCTGACGGTCGTGGCAGGGTCCTCGCCTGCGAGATCCTCCTCTCGACTGCGGCAGTTCGCGCTCTGATCAGGGACGACAAGGCGCACCAGGTACCTTCGGTGATCCAGACCGGTGCAAAACTGGGAATGCGGACGATGAACCAGTCCCTCTACGAACTCTATCGCACCCGTCAGATCACCTACGAGGAGGCGATTTCCCGTTCGTCCGATGGCGAGGAACTCAAGCGGATATTCCAGCGGCAGGACTAGGGGAGCAATGACCAGAACGCAAGCGAGATTCAATCGCAGGATCAGCAAGGTGATCGCCAGGTTCGACCTGGTCGATGAGGAGAGCCTCCAGGAGGCTGTCGAGAAGGCGGGTAGCGACCGCTCTCTTACCGAAGTGCTGGTCGAGGAGAAGGGGGTCGAGGAAGCGGTTCTCCTCTCTGCCCTCGCCCTCGAGGCAGGAGTTGCTCCCATCGATCTCGACAAGGTCGAGTTCGATGAAACCCTCTCGGAGATCCTGACAGAGAAACACGCTCGTGCCCACTGTGCGATTCCCGTCGCTCAGGTCGGCAGGATCCTGACCATCGCCGTCTCGAACCCCTACGACATCGTCCAGCTCGACAGCCTCAGGGATGCGACCGATCGTCTTGTTCAGCCGGTTCTCTCGACCGATTTCCGCATCAGGGAAGCCATCGACACCTATTACAGTGGAGCGAACCGGAAGCTCCAGGAATTCCTCGATGGGATCGGAGACCCGGAACTCGAACTGCGCGAGGAGATGGACGAGGTCGACACCTCGGTCGAGGAACTGACCTCTCAGGGTGGGGGTGCCCCGGCGGTCAAGCTGGCAAACCACCTGATCTACCAGGCGATCCGTGACCGTGCTTCCGACATTCACATCGAACCCTTTGATCGTCAGTTGAGAGTGCGCTACCGGGTCGATGGTGTCCTGCGCGAGGGTGCGACTCCCCCACATCATCTTCAGGGAGCGCTGACGAGTCGTATCAAGATCATGGCCGGGCTCGACATCGCGGAGAGGCGAATCCCCCAGGACGGGAAGTTCCAGTTGAGGGTCGAGGGTCGTCACGTCGACTTCCGCGTCTCGACCCTGCCGACCATTTACGGGGAGAAGGTCGTGCTCAGGATCCTCGATTCGAGCAATCTCGCCCACAACCTGGAAACACTCGGATTCGAGGACAAGGCACTCACCGACCTTCGTAGCGCCATCAACGTGCCCTACGGAATGACGCTTGTGACGGGGCCGACCGGGAGTGGAAAGTCGACGACCCTCTATTCATGTGTCTCGGAGATCCTGCGACTGGAAGAGAACATCGTCACCGTCGAGGATCCTGTCGAGTACCAGATTCCCGGGGTGATCCAGGTACCGGTGAACAACAAGAGAGGGTTGACCTTCTCTGCCGCCCTGAGGTCGATCCTCAGGCAGGATCCGGACACGGTAATGGTCGGGGAAATCAGGGATCTGGAGACCGCCGAGATCGCCATCAAGGCCGCCATGACGGGACACCTGGTCCTGTCGACACTTCATACCAACGATGCTCCATCGACAGTCACCCGCCTGGTCGACATGGGGGTCGATCCCTTCCTCGTTTCCTCGGCGATAGAGTGCGTTGCCGCCCAGAGGCTATGTCGACGTCTCTGTCCCGACTGCTGCACACCGATCGAGGGGCCCGTTCCCGCCGAGCGCTTGCTCGGGATCGGTTTCATCGAGGCGGACCTGGAAGAGCTGGAAATACACGATGCTGTCGGTTGCAACCGTTGCACCAACGGCTACCGCGGCAGGTTTGCCCTGCTAGAGACGCTACCGATCGATGAGGAGATCCGGCGGTTGATCGCCACCGGTGCGCCGGTGATGGAAATCAAGACGACGGCGATCGAGAGGGGAATGACCACCCTTCGGCGCTGTGGACTCCTCAACGTCATGCGAGGAAAGACCTCTCTCGAAGAGGTCCTAAGAGTCACAAAAAACGACTAGGAAACGGGAGCATCGATGAAGAGCTTCGAGTACAGATCGAAGAATCAGCACGGCAAGGCCATCAGCGGCAAAATCGAGGCCCATACCGAGACCGAAGCGGTCGCCGAATTGCGTCGCAGAGGGCTGACGGTGATGGCGATCACCTCCAGGCGAAAGTCCAGTCGCAGCACAACCCGGTCCTCTTTCTTCCGCATGGAAATCGGGAGGAAGGGGAGAGGCGGCAAGGTGAGGCCGAAGGACCTGGTCCCGGCCACGAGGCAGCTGGCGACGATGATCTCGGCAGGGATTCCCATCGTCGAGGCACTCGAGGTTCTCGAGGAGCAATCGGAGCACGGTGGGTTGAAGCAGGTCTTCAGCGAGGTGGTCAGCGACGTGCGCGGAGGCAAGGACCTTTCCCAGTCACTGGCAAAGCACCCGAAGGTCTTCGGCAACATCTATGTCAGCATGATCAAGGCGGGGGAGGCGAGCGGACAGCTCGACATCGTCCTCGATCGTCTGGCGATCCACCTGGAGGAATCGGAAACCCTCAAGGGAGAGATCAAGGCGGCGATGACCTACCCCGTGGTGAGCCTGATCATGATCATCCTGATCTCCATCGGCCTGCTGGTCTTCATCCTTCCCCAGTTCGCAACAATGTTCACTGAACTCGCCGGGAAGGGTGATGGGAAACTGCCGTTGATCACCCGTTTTGTGATGGGGCTCTCCGATTTCACGAGATCGAACTTGGGAATGCTTTCGATCGCATCGGTCGCTGCGTTCTTCTTCCTGAGGCAGTTCAACCGCACTCCTCAGGGCAAACGCATCTTCCACTGGATCTATCTCAAGACTCCGGTCTTCGGGCCCCTCTTCACCAAGGTGGCCATCAGCCGCTTCAGCAGCACCTTCGCGACGCTGATCCGCAGCGGCGTGCCGATCCTGGGAGCCCTCGAGATCGTCGAGACCACCACCGGCAACGTCCATTTCGGCGAGGCGATCAGAAAATCTTCCGAGGCGGTCAGGCGAGGTGAGCCTCTTGGAGAGCCTATGGCGAGGACAGGCCGCTTCCCCCCGATGGTGACGCGGATGATCGGCATCGGCGAGCGGTCCGGTTCCCTCGAACTGCTGCTCGACAAGATCTCGAGCTTCTACGACAGCGAGGTTCGTTCGACCGTCAAGCAGTTGACGGCCCTGATCGAACCGTTCCTGATCCTGGCGATGGGCATCATCGTCGGAACGATGGTGGGTGCGATGTTCCTGCCGATCCTCAGCATGATGTCGGAACTACAAAAACACTGATCGGCTGGGGGAGTCCAGGATGAGCAGTAGAGCTCGTATCAGTCACGACCACGATCCGATCGCGCCGGTCCTGCGCCAGAGCGGGGTCCTTCTTGGGGCCATCGTGATGGCAGTCCTGGGGAGCGAAGGCGGGCCAGGTAGCGGCCTGGTTGCGATGACGGTCAGCATCTGGGTGCTCTTCGATCTCATTCTCCTGGCCTTTTCGAGGCGCTGGTCCCTGGGGGAGCGGGTGCGAGAGCAGGGGGACCTCGCCTTCTGCCTCTTCCTCGTCCTGATGACGGGAGGCCCCGGCTCAATCTTCGGTCCCATCCTGCTGATCACCGTCCTCTTCTCCAGCACTCGCAGTGGCCTTCGTAACTCGATATTGATGGCTTCGGTCTCCTCCATCGCCATCGGTGCCATCACCGTCATGGAGATGTCGGGGTGGACGAGTTTCCCGGCGAGCGGAAGCATCGATCTTGCCAACGTCGTTCCCAGGCTCCTCTCCCTGGCTCTCGCACTGCATGTCGTTGCCTTCCTCGGTTCCCGCCTCGCCGGGCGCTGGAAGAGTGTTCAGAGGCTCAACGAGAGGATCATCGATGGCCTCAGCGAGGGGATCGTGGTTCTCGATGACGAAGGTGGCATCCAACTGGCGAACACCGCCGCCCTGCAGGTTCTCGGCTTCCCCGATCGTTCGACCTGGCTGGGACTCCAGCCAGCGGACGTATTCCGCCGGGACACCGATCTTGACCTGCGAAGGACGCTGGAGAGCCCGAAGGAAGGATCCCGGACGATCGAATTCCGTCTCCGTCGAGGGGACCCGATTTCTCTAGCAGTGAGAACCCGCAAGATCCCAGGTGACAGTCGCGGGGCAGGATTCTGGCTGGTGGTGATTCGGGACAGGACCCTGGAGGCAAAGGTCGCCCGCAACGAGGCGCGCATCCAGCACCTCGAGGAACTGGAGGATCTCGCCCTCGGTCTCGCTCACGAGATCAGAAACCCGCTCGCCTCGCTGCGAGGTTGTGTTCAGGAGATGGCGAGAGGCCAATTGAGCGGCGAACAGGTCGAACAGATGCAAAACATCGTCTTGCGCGACGCTGATCGTCTCGATCGCACCGTCGATCAGTTTCTGGAGTATTCGAGAACCCGCAAGACCGAGGAAGCCCAATCGGTGTGCGTCGCAAGGGTCGCCAGGGACGTCATCGAGACGGTGCGCCAGAGAGGTGACGCCAGCGAGATCGCCCTGGATTTCGAGAACCTCTCCGACCGGCCGCTGCTGGTCCGATCGAGCGAGGATCTGGTCAACAGGATCCTTCTCAATCTGCTGATCAACGCCGTCGAGGCGTGTAACCCCGGCTGCCGCGTGAGCATCACTGCAAAGCACTGCGACGACGGGGGAGTCGAGATTGTGGTCAGGGACGATGGCTCCGGCATGACTCCCGAGGTCAAGGCTCGGGCGTTCAATCCATTCTTCACCACCAAGACCCGCGAAGGAGGACTTGGGCTCGCCCTTGTCCGCAAGGTTGTCGAGGGAGCCGGGGGATCGATCGATCTGGAGAGCGAGCCTGGGATGGGCACCTCGTTCAGGTTGTGGATTCCCGGCTGTAACGGCGAGATCGCCACTGCCGAGCAGAAACTGCAAGCGTACCGAGGAGTTACCTCATGAAAAAGACCGAGAACGAAGTCATCGATGTGCTGGTCGCAGATGACGAGGAGAGCATGCGTGAATTCCTGGAGATTGTCCTGGGAAACGAAGGTCTGCGAGTGAAGGTGGTCTCCGATGGAGATGAAGCCATCGACGTGATTGCCACGACTCCACCGACCGTCTTCCTGCAGGATCTCAGGATGGGTGGGCTCGACGGCATGGACCTGCTGAGGGCAGCGAAGGAACTCGAGCCAGATATGCCGGTCCTGGTGATGACCGCCTTCAGCAGCTGGGAGACCGCTGTCGAGGCGATGAGACTGGGAGCGTTCGATTACCTCAGAAAGCCATTCGACACCGATCACGTCCGCAGCGTGATTCAGAGAGCACTTGAGGCGGTCGAACAGAGATTGTCGGGGGATGAAGTTTCGCGCCACCTGGTCGGAAACACCGAGTCGATGCGCCAGCTCCTCGACCTGGTGAAGAAGATCGCCCCCACCGACAGCACCGTGCTGGTCAGCGGTGAGAGTGGCTGTGGCAAGGAACTGATCGCCAGGGCGATTCATTCCGCTTCCTATCGCAACTCTGGCCCTTTCGTGGCGGTCAATTGCTCGGCATTCAGCGAGAACCTGCTGGAGAGCGAGCTCTTCGGCCACCGGAGAGGTTCCTTCACCGATGCGGTCGAGGATCGCAAGGGGGTCTTCGTCAATGCTCACGGTGGAACCCTCTTCCTCGACGAGGTCGCAGACATGTCGCTTCAGACCCAGGCCAAGATCCTTCGTGCCCTCGAGGAGAGAAAGGTCATTCCCGTCGGCGGTGACAGTGAAACCGCTGTCGATGTCCGCGTCATCGCTGCGACCAACAAGAATCTGGAGGAAGAGATCCACTGCGGACGCTTCCGTGAGGACCTCTTCTACCGCCTCAACGTGATCCCCGCTCACCTGCCCCCTCTGAGGGAACGTCTCGATGACATCCCTCTCCTCGCCGGTCATTTCCTGGCGCGCTATGCACGAAAGATGTCGAGTAACGTCGAGTCGCTGTCACTGAAGGCTCAGAAGTCGCTGATGGAGTACAGCTGGCCAGGCAATGTCCGGGAACTCGAGAATGTGATCCAGCGTCACGTCGCCCTCGCTGACGGTGACGTGATCGAGGAGATCGACATCGGTTCACCATCGGTGGAAACGAGATCGACCTCGCTCTCTGGAGATCCCTCTCTCCGGCGGGAACAGGAAGGGACTGGCCAGATCGACCTTCCCCAGGAAGGCTTCGTTCTCGACCATGTTCTCGAGGATATCGAGAGGAATCTCCTCGCCCAGGCACTCGAGAGGACAGAAGGCAACCTCACCAAGGCGGCCAAGATCCTCGGGATGTCCTACCGCTCGATTCGCTACAAGGTCAAGAAGTTACAGGTCCGATCGATGATGACCAACTACTGATGCTGGGTTCGAGCGACAACCCCTCCGGGCACCTCCCTTTCGACCCATCGAGGTCGAGCATTGTGATTCTGGTGCTGATCGCGCTGATCCTGTTCGCTCATTTCGCAGTCTGGTCCTTCCCTCGATCCGACCCGGAGGTCGCCACCGGCGTCGCGACGGCGCTTCCGGAGGATGGCCTCTGGCCCCTCGCCGGGGCCCGTGCCGCGGTTCTAGGCGGTGAGGCGGGAGTTCCCGATGAGTACCAGAGACCCCTTCTCGATTCGTTTCAGGCAGCGATCTACCGCACCTTTGGAATCAGTTCGGAGACCTCGCGGCTGCTTCCATGGCTTGGCCTCCTCGGCCTGCTGATCCTCCTCCCGGCGCTGACTTCCCGTCACCGTGGAAGAGAAACTGCGGTTCTCTGCGCCATCCTGCTGGCGACCGAACCGACATGGATTTCCTGGTGTCGCGCACCGGTCATCCTGCCCCTGGCTTCCTTCTTCGTTGTCGCATTGCCGGCGCTGGCGACGGTGCGTGGCTGGATTCCACCGCTGGTGGCTCTCTTTTCGACTCTCGTCGTTTCATACTCCCTATCGCCACTGGTGGTGATCGCACTCCCTGCGGTATTTGTCGAGGTCCTCAGACGGCTTCGTTCGGACTCTCCCCTTCTGATGATGCATCCGGTGACGCTGGTCACCGGATCGGTCCTCGCACTGCTGGCGGTGCGTCTGGCTCCGGGCACTGACCTCGAAGCTCTGGCAGCGTTGCTCACCGGATCGACCAGTGGTCCCGATCCGTCGACGATGCCATCGATCACCACACTGATGCCTGCGCTTCTCCTCTTCTGGTGGTTCTCCTTCCTCCTCTTCCTGAGGAGCGAATCGACCCGCCTCCAGAGCGCACTTCACCTGACCGTCTTCTTCGGCCTGCTTCCGTGGCTGGTCACCGGCCATCTGCCGGTGTCTCCGTTGCTGGTTCTCTTCCCTCTTCAGGTGGGCGTTTCCCTCACGAACGTAACCGTTGGAGAAGT
>DQQH01000074.1 GCA_015664425.1 Planctomycetota bacterium | reverse complement strand
TGTTGACCAGGGTCGAGAAGGTTTCTGTCGACTCGTAGACCCTGAAGGTGAGGCGGCGGCGGCGCGCCTCCAGCGCCGCGGCGATACCGGCGACCCCGGCGCCGATGATCACCAGATCGAGCACGGCACCACCGTCCCCGTCAGGCTCGAGGACATCCCCGGCCGGCTCGAAGGAAGCACCGTCGAAGAGGGTCGCCACCGCCCGGGCACCGGAATCGGCAGCAAATTTGAGGAGCGGAATCCCGGTCAGATCACCGACGATGGCAACCCCAGGAATCGAGGTCAGCCCATTCTCGGCGATCTCGGGGAGGGGCTCGACAATCCCCGCCGGCCAACGGGTGTGGAGCCAGCCAGCGTATCTGCGCAGGATCTTCAACGGCCACCTTCAGTCAGCCGGTCCCCTCGGGGGATGGAGGGTGTCTTCTCGACCACCCCCTCAGGAGCCGGGGTAGAGGCTGTCGTACTTCCGCCGCAAGTACCCAAGGTAGACCCCAGGATCGAGGTCATCACCGCTCACCCGGCGGCACAGTTCCTGAGCGGGCCAGCGGCGTCCGGGGCGGTGCACCTTCTCCTCGAGCCATTCTCTGAGCGTGAGCATCTCGCCGTCTCCGAGGCGCTGATCGAGATCCGGGATCGCTTCCCGTGCAGCGACCTCGATCTGGGCAGAGTAGAGGTTGCCGAGGAAATAGGTCGGAAAGTAACCGAAGGCTCCCATGCTCCAGTGGATGTCCTGGAGGACCCCCTCGGCATCGGTCTCTGGAACCACCCCGAGGTACTCGCCCATCTTCTCGCGCCACAATCCCGGCAGGTCACCGACGCCGATCTCTCCCGAGAAGATCCCCTGTTCGAGTTCGAAGCGAAGCATCACGTGCAGGCTGTAGGTCACCTCGTCCGCCTCGACGCGAATCAGCGAGGGGATGACGCGGTTGACTGCGCGCATGAACTGCCCCTCCTCGACCCCGTCGAGCTGGACGGGGAAGAGGCTCCTCATCCGCGGAAGCCAGTGCTTCCAGAAGGGTGCGCTGCGAGCGATGTTGTTCTCCCACAACCGCGACTGGGACTCATGGATTCCTAGAGATACTGAGGAGCCGAGAGGGGTCCCTGCCCACTGCGGGTCGAGCCCTTGCTCGTAGAGGCCGTGACCCGCCTCGTGGATGATGCTGAAGAGGTTGCTGGTGAAGTCAGCCTCATCGACGCGAGTGGTAATTCTCACGTCGGATGAAGTGCCCATCTCGCTGCAGAAAGGGTGCGTGGTCAGATCGAGTCTTCCGCGCTCGAAGTCGAAGCCCATCGCCCCGACCACTTCCTTGCCGAATGCAAGTTGCAGGTCACTGGGATACCCCGCCGAGATGAATCTCGCATCGACCTGGGCGCTGCGCGGGGCCATCTCCGCCACAAGGGCGACAAGATCGGGACGGACGGTATCGACGAGGCCTTGCATCACCTCGGTGGTCATCCCCGGTTCGTACTCGTCCATCAGGGTGTCGTACGCCACCGCTGAACAGTCGTCACCGGCGATCGCTTCGGCAATTCGCTTCTTGAGCTCGATCACCCTGGTAAGGACAGGAGCGAAGGAGGAGTAGTCATCCTT
>DQQH01000156.1 GCA_015664425.1 Planctomycetota bacterium | reverse complement strand
GGCGACCTCGACCCACCTGGCAGAAGACCTCGCCACCTACGCGATCCCGCTCGAGGAGGGGAAGCGCCTGCGGGTGCTCTGCCTCAACGACAGCGCCGCGGTAATCACCGCTCTCGGCAACGATGTCGGCTTCGAGGCGGTCTTCAGCGAGCAGGTCCAGCAGTGGGGAAACCGCGGCGACCTGGTCCTGACCCTCAGTGGTTCGGGGAACTCACCGAACCTCGTCGAGGCGATCGCTCGAGCGAAAGAACTCGGGTGCGAGACCGCTGCAATGACCGGATTCGATGGTGGCCGACTGCGGGAGATGGTCGACCATCCCCTGCACGTCCCCGTCGATGAGATGCAGGTGGCCCAGGATGCGCACATGGTGATGGTTCACATGGTGATCGCCGGATTCCGCGCCCGGGTCAGGCAGCGCGTCGAATCGGAGCAGGGTGCGTGAAGAGCAGAGGGGCGCTCTTCCTCGACCGCGATGGTGTGATCAACCGCTACCGCCGGGGTGGGGTCCTCTCCCTCGAGGAGTTCGAGTATTACGACGGCACCCCCGAGGGGTTGAGAAGGCTCGCGGCTCTCGGGATGCCCCTGGCTGTGGTCACCAATCAGTCGGCGGTCGGTCGAGGGTCGACCACCTCCGAGGAGGTCGAGCGGATCCACAGAAAACTGCGAGATGACGCCAGCTCCTGGGGTGTGTCCATCGCCGCCACCGAATACTGCCCTCACCTCCCCGATGGGGGCTGCTCCTGCCGCAAACCGGGAGTTGGGCTCTTCGAGAAGATCGCTCGAGAACTCGACATCGATCTCGAGTCATCGGTGCTGATCGGGGACTCCCCCTGCGACATCGAGGCCGCCTGCCGCCTTGGAATGACAAGTATCCGCGTCCTCACCGGGCGGGGAGAGGAACCCCTGGGAGAAGGGGACGGCGCCGATCACGTCGCAGAGGATCTTGTCGCCGCTGCAGCGTGGCTCGAACGGGTCAGGGAGAGCGAGGTCGAGACAGACCGCCAGTAGCGGTCGAGGGTTCGGCTGTGCTCTCGTGTGTGGGGGCTCTCACCAGGGATAGGCCGATGCACATTCCCAGGGGATTGTGCGCCTGAGATTCTGCTGTGATCTTCCGCTAACCAGTTACTTTTTCGGAGCGGCAAGGGCTCGGGAATGCAACCAGTCCCAGAATGCTCCTCTGAGAGATAGTGCCTTGTTCATCCCCTTTCTCAGGTCTTGCCTGCCGGTTGCGCTGGCGGCGTGAGTTGCGGAGATCTCTCTGAGGGCATCGCGGTGCCTGCTGTCGAGGTGGGCATGAAGGTGGAAGAAGACGGAGTCTCGCGGTTCGATGTCGCCCTGGCGCTCGATCGCGTCGATCACGCGGTGGTAGATTTCCCCGACCACCCCTTCGGTTGCAAAACCGAGGGCACCGAGTGCTTCGGTAGGTGAGCCAGAGTTCAGGATCGAGAAGAACATCTCCCGCCAGCAGACTACCTCGATGGCATCCTCTTCTGGCTCGCAGTTGCCGGCACCGATCGCTTCGCAGAAGCGATTCAGGAGGAGAGGTCGGGGGTACCCCTCGATCCATTCCCTGTCGATGCCTGAGCGGGTCAGTACCTCCAGTTCCTCTTCGGAAAAGTTGCCGTTCTCCTCGGTGAGATTCTCGAGCAAGACCGCCCTCTCTTCTGGCATGGAGAGGGTTGAGATCACCCCGGTCAAGAAACGAGGGAAGTGGGAAGCGTAGCCGATGTAGTTGCGGGCGAAATCTCGCAGGGCCCAGCGGGGATCGGGAAGATCTCCACTTCCAAGGGCGTCGAGGTAGGGGTGCTTGACCCCTCGGTGCTCGAGGGACTCCTTCTGCAGGCGATCGAGGAAATCCCCGATCTCCTCGTCGTCGAAATCGGGAGCGGATGTCCTGGTACCTTCGGAGAGGTGGGAGACCGCCCGATTCGAGAGGTCGCTGAGGAAACTGCCGAGATACTCGGGGGAATCCGCCAGCGCCTTCAGCGCCTCGTGGTGATCGATCTTCAGAATCCGTGAGTCGGTCGCCGCCACCACACTTGCGCTC
>DQQH01000048.1 GCA_015664425.1 Planctomycetota bacterium | reverse complement strand
TCGCGAGGTCCTCACCGGGGCTCAACCGATCCTCCTCTGCAGTGCTCGGCTCAGGGTGCTAACTGCGGGATGCTCGCGGTGCCCAGATCGATCATCTTGCGGTACTGCTCGAAGCGCTCCTGCAGAAGTTCACGATCCGCAGAGAGGATCCCAGCGACACCAAATCCCTGACAACAGAAGGAAGCGGTGACGGTGCCCCAGGCGACGGAGACCTTGAGGGAATCGAGATCGCTTGAACTGGCGCGCGAAAGAGCTCCCAGCATCCCGCCGGCGAAGGAGTCTCCAGCACCGGTGGGATCTTCCACTTCTGCAAGAGGAAGCGCCGGCAACGAGACCTCGCCGCCACGATGAGAAATCAGCGAGCCGTGTTGGCCCTGCTTGATGACCACGAACCGCGGCCCCATCTTCTGGATGATCCTGCCCGCCTTGACGACATTCTTCTCATCGCTGAGAAGGGAAGCCTCTTGCTCGTTGAGGACGAGAAGATCGACCCGGCCCAGGAGGGATTCCAGTTCGCTGCGCGCCGTCTGGATCCAGAGATCCATCGTATCCACGACGACCAGGGGGGCGTTGTCCATCTGGTCGAGCACGCTCGCCTGGGTGACGGGGGAACCGTTGCCCAGGAAGAGAAAATTCCCACCGCGGTAACTGCGGGGAATCTTGGGCTCGAAATCCTCGAAAACATTGAGTTCGACCGACAGAGTGTCTCGCTGGTCCATGTCCCGGTGGTACTCCCCGGACCAGCGGAAGGTCTCACCGCCCTCGACCGTCTCGAGGCCTTCCAGGTCGATCCCCCGGGAAGAGAGGAGATCTCGATGTTCAGCGGGAAAGTCAGAACCCACCACTCCGACGAGGCGAACCGGTCCGAAGAGGGAGGCTGCGAGAGAGAAGTGAACGGCGGATCCCCCGAGCGTTTCATCGATGGAACCTGTTGGGGTCTTGATGCTGTCGAAAGCGACCGATCCCACCACCACCACCGACATCACGCCCTCGCTCTCGACCCACGAAAATGAGTCATTCCTCTTCGTCAGACCCTTCAACCTCGGCGGCCGCCTCGGCGAGGGTCTCGGTGACCTTCTCGACGCGCAACCCGGCTGCATGCAACTTGTCAGAACAGAGCCGGATCAAATCCGCTGCCCGCTCCACCTGCTCGGCGAGTTGATCGATATCGACAGTGTCGGAAGCATCGATCTTTTCGAGGATTTCCTCGATCTCCGCCGCTGCTTCGCTGTAGCCAGGAGTTTTCTTGGCCAAGGCACCCTCCCCAGCAGTCAGACCGTCTGAAATCTCTGGCAAACGTGCCAGCTTCCCGCCAGAGGGCAGTCTATCACCGACGTCTTGGGCGACAAGCCAGCTCCAGCCAGATCAACGGCTCCAACGCTCGTCCCTGATGATGCCGAGGATCGCATCGGTGAAGGCGAGAGAGTCCTTGCCATCGAGGTGGCTCCCATCGGGGCAATGGAAGCGAGAGAGGGCGGGAAAATCCTCGAAGTGAATCGATGGGGCTTCGGCTTCAGCGACGATGCGATTCCAGAACCGTTCGCGAGGAAACCTCAGCGCCTCCGCTTCCCGGTAGGCGCCCGAGGATGGCATTCTGATCAGCACCACCTCCCCCCCTCGAGATCGGATCTGGGCGATCGCTTCCCTCACCGCCGCGAACAACCCGACGGAGGGGTGCTGCTCCTCTCGGAGTGCGGTGGTCCTGCTCGCCCCTTCTGCCAACCGCCTGGCCGCATCCCTGCGGGAATAGTCGGCAAGCATCTGGCGTTGGGCGTCCATTGTCAGGTACGGCAACCTCCTGTCGTCACCGATGCCAAGAGGTGCGAGAAAACGCCCGGAAACCCCGGCCCTGCGAGTGACAAGAAATCCATCGACCCGGGTCCTCAACCAACTCTCCAGACGTGATGACCAGGCCATTCGTTTCCACGCCCGCAGATGCTCCGACTGGTCTCCCATGTCGATGGCAAACCCTTCGGTGAGCCCGTAGGGCGTGACCGACAGGAGGACTAGCCCGCGGAAATCGGTCTCGAAGGCCAGGTGCCCGAGCATCGCCCACGGAACCCTGCCGTTGATGGAGAGCTGCAAGGTGCTCTTCTTGGTGACCTCCTCGATCCTCTGGCGATGGATTCCAAGCTGGCTCCTCGATGCCCCTGCCAGCACCACATCTTCGGAGGTGAGCCGATCGCGGGTGGCAACCCAGAGCAGCGTGGTGTCGGACTGGCTCGGGCAGATCCCTTGGGATCGAAGGGATCCCTCGAGGAGCAAGAGGAGCAGCAGGAAACCCGCCAGCGCAACGCTCCATCTCCTGCCCCATTCGATCGCAGGCAAACGGTCGAAAACCCGATGACGGCTAGAACTGGAAGTAGATGAAGGCACGTGAATCTCCTCTCACCCGGTAGAGCAGGAGCAGGAGGATCAGCAGCACGAGAGAGAGGAGCCAGCCCGGCATCCGGGCTGCCACCGATTCCAGGGTGGTGTCGCGCAGTTTCCACTGCAAGTAGAGCAGGAGCGCCGTTCCGCCGAAAGTGGCAGCGATCTGATCGGCATCGAGCAGCGATTCTCTGGCCCCTGGGGATCCCATCGAAGCACACATGCGGAGAGCCGCCGGCAGTGTCTCTGCACGGAAAAACACCCAGGCGACACACACCGCACCAAAGGTAGCGACTGCCACCAGCGGTCTCATCCACAGCTTCCCCGCCAGAACACGACTGATGGGCATCTTCATGACGAGTCTCTCGAGGCCGAGATAGAAACCATGGAGCCCTCCCCAGATGACGAACCGCCAGGCAGCGCCATGCCACAACCCGCCGATCAGCATCGTCAGCATCAGGTTGATCCGGGTCCGCACCGCTCCCCGGCGGTTTCCCCCCAGCGGGATGTAGAGATAGTCGCGGAGCCAGCTGGAGAGGGAGATGTGCCAGCGTCTCCAGAAATCGCTGAAACCCACCGCAGCGTAAGGAAAGCGAAAATTGTCCGGTAGCGCGAAACCGAGGCACAGTGCCGCCCCGATGGCACAGGTGGAATAGCCGGCGAAGTCAAAGAAGATCTGCCAGGAAAAGGCGAAGGTCCCTGCCCAGGCGTCGAGGAAAGACACCGGAGCGGAGGAGGCGTAGACCTGGTCGGCGATCCTCGCCATGACACCGTCTGCGATCACCACCTTCTCGACGAGACCGAGGGCCAGGAGGGTCAGTCCCCAGCCGACCTGCTGACCGTTTGCACGTTTCGCTTCGAGGCACTGGGGAAGGAACTCGGTCGAACGGACGATCGGCCCGGCGACCAGTTGCGGGAAGAAGGTCACGTAGAGAGCGAAGTCGAGAAAGGAGGAAGAGGGGACGGTTTTTCCGCGATAGACATCGATGGTGTAGGAGAGGGTCTGGAAGGTGTAGAAGGAGATCCCCACCGGCAAGACGACGGAGAAGGTCGCCGGCTGGAAAACGACCCCGAACACCTCCAGCAACGACTCCAGGTTCTCGAGGAGAAACCCGCCGTACTTGAAACAGGCGAGGAGGCCGAGGTTGGTGGCGAGACTCAGGGCGAGAAAGGAGCGCCGGAGCGCCAACGAGCGAGCGCTGGAGATCCCACGGGCTGCGTACCAGTCGACGACGGTGGAGAGCCAGAGGAGAAGAACGAAGGGCGGGTTCCATGCCGCGTAGAAGAGGTAACTGGCGATCAGCAGATGGACCTTGCGAGCTCGCCATCCCTTGAGAACCCGGTCGATGACGAGGACGGCCGCAAAGAAGAGCAGGAAGGTGAGAGAATTGAAGACCAAGGACCCTTCCTCTCCGGAGGAAGAAGCACTACTCCCTTCACCGAAGGTTGTCCAGAACCCATCGATCTCCCGCACTTCGGACTGG
>DQQH01000178.1 GCA_015664425.1 Planctomycetota bacterium | reverse complement strand
GCTCGCAGGTTGAAGCCCCTTCCGCTCAGAACCACGTTTCCCAGGAGCACGAGGGAGCGACCGCCTCCTCCATCCTCGACATCGACCTCCAGCTGGTCGTAGGAGAGGGTGAAATCCTCGTCGGTGCCAAAGAGGCCGCTGGAGCGAACCACCTCGTCGTCGGGTTCATCGGCGTGGAGAAGTCGATCGGTCCCCAGGAGGAGAAGCAAGGCACAGAGGATCAGGATGAGAGGAATGGGTGCCGACGCCGACAAGGACCGGGAACTGGCCAATTCCCCGGCACAGTCGAGCCGCCAGTAGTTGTGGGCATCGGGAGAGCGCCTCACCTCGGATCCCCTCGCCGTGGGAAGACAGGACCCGCGGGGTCTCAACCGAGATCAGGGGCAGCCCCCTACCCGTGGGTACCGACAGATCGCAAGGGGCATGGTACGAGCGACCGAGATGAAGTCAACGCGAGCCGGAGGCGCGATCGACCCTGATCTTGACCTCGATCAGGAAGTTCACCAGGAGGTTCTCGATGGTCGCTTCATCGTCCCCCGAGCCCTGCTTCCCGAAATGGGAGAGAACGTGAAGAACCTTTCCCTGCTTTGCGGGAAAGGAGACAGCGACGGCGCCGTTTCCGCACTGCTCCTCGAGATCCTCGCTGTGCATCAGGATTTCGACCGATCTGGAACGAATCTCCAGTGACGGGCTCTCCCTGTCGATCTGCCACTGATGGCGGACAGCCACGATCTCGGGATCGGGAATCGGCAGATCGTCTTCAGGATTCTCCCCACCAGCGACCGTGGTTCCACCTCTCTCGTCGTTGTCTCCAGGATCATCCTCCTGAGCGGGGTCGTATTCCTCATCCTCATCGAGGTCGTCATCCTCATCACCGCCCCAGTTTCCGGTAATTTTCACCGGCGGCACGAAAACGCCTCGCAGGAGCGGATGAGAGGTCATCCCTCGCTTCGGCCGGATTCCCACCTGGCCTCCTTCGAGGGGATCTCCAGCGCGCACCATCTTCGGGAAGATCAGCTGCAGCACCTCGGTGAGAACCCAATCCTCGGTGAAGAGGTGCCCTCCCCGTTCCACCCAGCGACGGAGCTTATCGAGGGAATCCTTGCCAAACTTGTACTCCGCCATGTCGTGGGGATCTGGCCCCATGCACCGGTGCAGTCGCTTGCCGGTGTATGCCCCTGCGGTGTGGCCAGGACTCTGACAGAAGGGATTGATCTGGGTGCAGTTGATCAGGATCGCGGCAAAATTCCCGACCTTGAAGGACTTCTTCTCGAACTCATCCTTGGTCACCACCTGGTGGGGAACGTTGAGTTGCCCGAGGATGCTCTCGATGTGATCGAAGTTGATGTCGTGGCCGTTCTTGGCTCGTTGCCCTTTGATGACCAGCACTTTCCCGGGCGACAGTTCCTCGAGTCCGAAAAACTGGCGAGCACGCACCGGATCGAGAGGACGAGCGAGGCTTGTGGTCGGCTCATCGTTCTCCGATTCTTCCCGAATCACAGCCAGCCCCCTGTTACGGTTCGCCTTCCACCAGCCCTCCCAGTTGATGACGCTGTTCAGCTGATTCAGGGTCAGAGCTTCGAGAGCGAGCAAAATTCGCTTTTTCAACTGAGTGGGAGGTTTCCGCCCTCCCTTCTCCTTGTCGTACTCGCGCCTGAGAATCGGCATGAGGACATCGACGGTCCTGCGAACTGGAACCTCGGCAGCGATGTCTACCACCATCAACTGCATGTCGAGGGGAGCCCGGGCAAGGACGCGCCGGATCACGCGGTTGACATACTTGCAGTGGTTCTTGCGCAAAGCATTGAGAAGATCCCGAGAGAGGGGCTGGCTCTTGTTGCGAACGACGAACTCACCCATCTCGGTGTGGGTTGCGGGGCCCTGGAACGCGGCGACTCCCTCGAGGAGGAACCAGTAAAGGTCATCGCTCCCTGGACCGAGAGCGGCAGCG
>DQQH01000259.1 GCA_015664425.1 Planctomycetota bacterium | reverse complement strand
GAGGAATCGCTCACGACTTCAACAACCTGCTGATGGCGATCGCGGGGAACACCAGCTTGCTCCTGCTCGAATCGGGTCTCTCCAAAAATCTCCGAGCATCGCTCGATGAGATCGATTCAGGGGTGCACAAGGCGGCTGCACTGACCTCCCAAATGCTCGCCTATGCCGGTAAGGGGAAGTTCATCGAGACGGTGATCGATTTCAATTCGTTGATCGAAGAGATGGGATCCTTGCTCTCCATGTCGATCTCAAAAAGAGTGACTGTCGACTACCAGTTGCTCGAAGATCCCCTTCCATTGAAGGGCAACCCGACTCAGCTTCAGCAGGTGGTGATGAACCTGTTGATCAACGCTTCGGAGGCGAGCGAGGCAAAGGGAGGATCCGTCACCGTAATCACATCCCATCGTCACCTGGAGGAGGTTCCATTTGAAAGCGTCGTGCTGGAAACCGAGAAGTTCCAGCCGGGGGACTACCTGCTCTTCGAGGTGTCGGACACTGGCTCGGGGATGTCGGATTCGGTGTTGGAGCGCTGCTTCGAGCCTTTCTTCTCGACCAAGTTCACAGGCCGTGGGCTCGGACTTGCAGCGGTTCTCGGTATCGTCCGGGCTCATGGCGGGAGGATCCAGGTTGTGACCAAGGAAGGGGAGGGGACCACCTTCAGAGTTGTTCTTCCTCTCACAGAAGAGAAGATCGTGGACACCGACGATAGACGTGTCCTCGAGTTCGTTGGCAGAGGATCGGGGGACATCCTCGTCATCGATGACGACCCAAGTGTCAGGCGAATCGTCGAGCGGATGCTCAGCAAGGTCGGTTATGAGGTGGAAATCGCCGAGTCAGGAGAGGAGGGCCTCGAGATCCTGCGCTCCAATTCCAAGGATTTCGACCTGGTCCTGGTCGACATGGAGATGCCGGGAATCAACGGAGAATGCGTCGGGCGATCGATTCGAGAAGAGAATTATCCCGTCCGGATCGTGCTTTCCAGCGGCTACAGCGAGGACGTCGTGTCGGGCACAGGTGAGGAACTCTTCGATGCGTTCATCCAGAAGCCCTACCGGATTCAGGAGCTCTGGGAGGTCCTTTCCCGGGTTCTGAAGTCCCCCTAGGCGATCGTCTCCGTCGGCTGGTAGCAACGCCCTCGAACGATCGTTGCGATCACCTGCCCCGGAAGTGCGACCCCCTCGAAAGGCGACCACCCCGCTCGACTGCGGATCTCTTCGGCGCGCACACGCCACTCTCTTCTCGGGTCGACGATGGCCAGGGAGGCCACCGAACCGGGTTGAAGATCCCCGAAAGTGCCATCGGTGAACGATCGGAAGAGGGCTGCGGGGGCGCGACTCGCTCTCTCGACGAGGGTCTCCCAGCCGATTCCATCTGCGGCCAGGCGACAGAGGAAGGCACCGTGAGTGTCGAGCAGGGGCACCCCAGAGATTCCCGCCTCGTTCTCCTCGATGGTGTGGGGGGCGTGATCGGTGGCAAGGATCTCGATTTCTCCGCCGATGAGTCCCTCGATGAGGGCTTCCCGATCTTTTCGGGAGCGTAACGGCGGGTTCATCTGGAGCCAGTCTCCGCGGCTGAAGGAACCGCGATTACCGTCATCGAAGGTGAGATGGTGGGGCGCCACCTCACAACTGACGGCGACGCCTTGCCGACGCGCCTTGCGGATCTCCTCGAGACCGATCTCGGTCGACAGGTGGGCGATGTGAGGCTGGAACCCCAGTTCCCTGGCGAGTTCGAGAATCCGCTCGATTGCGATCGCTTCCGCTTCCGGAGGCCGTCTCTGTTCGTGAGTCCTGGCGCCCGAGCAGCGTCTGAGTGTCTCCGGGTCCTCGGCATGGAACACTACCAGGTGGCCAGAGTAAGGAGCGAGCAACTCCTCCACTGATCGACTCCCCCTGGCGTTGATGTCCCCGACACTCGGGCCGAAATAGCACTTGTAGGGAATGTCATCGCGAAACGGCCTCGAGCCGGCGACCACTCCGCCGTAGATCACGACATCGACGAGTGCTCTCTCCCTGACAAGAGCCTGTTTGCGCATGAACCCCGCCTCATCATCGGGAGGGTCGGGGTTGTTCGGCATGTCGCCAACGAGGACAACTCCTCCGTGAATCGCCGCCAGGGAGGCGCTGTGGAAGTCCTCCTTGTGATGCTGGCTGCCGCCGGAATCGTCGCGGCAGTGAACGTGGATGTCGACGAAACCGGGGAGCACGAGACAGCCCTCGGGCCAGGTGACATCCGGTTCGCCAGCGAGATCCCCCCTTTCGATGATGGTCCCCGAAACGGGGTCAATTCTGAGGCGTTGACGGCACTGGCGGCCACCTTCGAGGAGGTCCCCCTCGAGGATCCACGGGCGATCCCGATGCGCTCGATTCTCGAAATCTGTGCTCAAGGTCAGTCTCCTGGCAGCAGCTGTCAGCCTCTGGTCGCGTTGCTTCCAATGCGGCCCCATGTTACCTTGCTCCCCTTGGTCTGGGGAAGTACGCCTCGGGTCGATCTCGACCACCAGCAGGGCCCAATTCACTCCTTCAGGGAGGGTTCCCCGGCTTTCAAGACCCGCAATTGAAAAGGAGCACTCGATGCTCAGTCCCAGATTTCTGGCCTTCCTTCTGGCCTTCCTGTTCCTCGTCGTGGCGACGCCAGCGACGCAGGCGGACGATGCCAGCTTTGGGGAGGACTCCGTCATCGTTCTCTCGGTCGACGACTGGCAGACCTTTCGCACCGATTATCGCAATTCCGACTGGGGCCAGTTCCTCCGCGAACCTTCCATCAGAGAGACGCTGAAGCGCTTCTCTGACGGAATCGGCGCGCTCGTATCGGGTGTGAGTGCACCGTATGAAGAGGATTCCGAGGAAGGTTCCGCCCCCGGGCGGATGATGGGGGTGGTCGGCGAACAGTTCGCAATGCTCCTGAAGACGATGACGGGTCGATGTGCCATCTCGATCGGCTACCAGATGACGCCGATGGGACCGATGCCGAACATCTTGCTGGAGTGCCACGGCCCCGAGGAGATCGCAGCGATGAAGAAGGCGATTCTCGGAGCAATAAAGACGGAAGTTTCCGAGCCTCTGATGCCAGCCAACTTCATGGTCGGGGAGATGGGTTTCGAAGGAGTCGAGGGGATGCCGGGGGTCGGGCTCTACTTCGGCCGCAACGGCGATCACTTCGCCATCGGTACGTCGAGAAGTGGACTCAAGCAGTACTTCGACACCGAAGGGACCTCGGTGGGTGCTCGTTTCGGAAGTACCCCCGTCTACCAGGCGGGAAAGAACCTCACCACCTCGGGAAACCACACCTCATACCTCAACTTCGATCCGATCTGGAAGCTGATTCCCTTCTTCACCGCCATGGCAGGAGGCCCCGAAGGCACCGAAAACGACGAAGATGACGGCGACGCTGAGGATGCTGATCGGGCTGAAGATGATGATGACTGGGGTGATGAGGCTGAGACGGGATTCCCGGATGTCGCTGCCATCATCGATGCTTTCGGTCTCACCACTGTCCACGGTTCTGTCGGCAGATGGACGATGTCAGCAGATGGCGCCAGCAGCGAATCGATCATCGCCATCCACGGGCGCAAGGGCATCATGGGCCTGATTCCAAGGTCGAACGTCTCCCTCGCCATTCCCCGGATCGTCCCTGGCGATGCAGCCGCAGTCTCGATGTTCCGGTTCGCCTTCGATCAGGTGATTTCCATCGCCAAGGAAATTTTCATCGCCGTCGAAGGGGAGGAGGGCATCAGCGAGTTCGAAGCGGGCCTTCAGATGATGTCAGAACAGATGGGCATCAACATCCAGGAGGTGCTCGACAGCATCGAAGGCACCATCGCCAGCTACACTCCTGCCAGGGACCCGGATGCGCCGCCGATGAACCCGATGATGATGATGATGGGTGGTGGGACTGGCATCGACACCTTCATGATGGTGCGTCTGAAGGACACCGCGCCGATGGAGAAGGTCATCGAGACCCTCGCCGGCCCCGAGATGATGGGGGCGACCCTCCAGAGGAAGGAGATCGCCGGTCACGAGGTTTTCGTCTACGACCCGTTGGGAGACACTCCAGCCGAGTTCGCTCCCCCCTCGGGCCCCGCGCTCAAGCCGGCGATAACCTTCGATGGCAACTGGTTCGTCTTCTCGTCCAGCGAAGCCCTTCTCACCTCTGCCCTCGAGAGCGATAGTGGGGGCATAGCGTCTCGTCCTGATTTCAAGAAACTGATCGACCGTGTCGGCGGCACCGATGGCTTGCTTCTGGCCTACGCCGACCTGGGCGATGTGCTCGCCCAGCAGGCGGACATCATCAGGCCGATGCTGGGATTCTTGCCGCTGCTGATCCCCGACATCGGTTCCAACGAGGAACTCTCGTTTCTCTTCGATACCGACAACGTCCCCTCCTCGGACCTGATTCGGAAGTTCTTCGGACCCGGAGTCAGCCGCTCTGAAATCATCCCGGGGGGGATCAGGACCATCGGCTGGTATCCGCGGGTCGTCCCGCTACCTCAGGAGAAAAAATCTGGGAGTGTAGTCGAGTTCTAGCCCGGGCTCTCGATCGGTTAGGATGGCACGCCCTCGGCAGCGACTGTCGCTCCCGGGGGCGTGTTCTTGTCCAAGGAATGTCTCCTGACAGGCCCGTGGCTTGCGGGAGAGTACGGGAGGAGCGGTGAAGATGATCGGTGACGCACTGAGAGGTCGCCGTGGCCTCGTGCTAGGAGTTGCCAACGATCGAAGCATCGCCTGGGGAATTACGAAGAGTCTCCATCGGGCCGGTGCGAGGCTGGGATTCACCTATCAGGGGGAACGTCTCGAACGCCGCGTTCGTCCTCTCGTCGAGGAGGTGGACGGAGATTTTCTCGTTCAGTGCGATGTCACATCTTCTGGCGAGGTCAGCGCTCTCTTCGAGACGGTGCGGGAAAAATGGGATGGGCTCGATTTTCTCGTCCACTGCATCGCGTTCGCCAACAAGGAAGATCTCGAGGGTAAATTCATCGATACCAGCAGGGAGGGGTTCCTGCTGGCTCACGACGTGAGCGCTTACTCCCTGACCCATCTCTGCCGCGAGGCAGCGCCCCTGATGAGCGATGGCGGCTCCATCGTCACTCTCAGTTACCTGGGCGGAACCCGCGCTGTTCCCGGATACAACGTCATGGGCGTCGCCAAGGCGAGCCTGGAATCAAGCGTGCGCTATCTCGCCCACGATCTCGGTGGGCGAGGGATCCGAGTCAACGCCATCTCCGCCGGACCCATCAACACCCTTTCCGCCAGAGGGATCGCCGGCTTCGGGGAAATCTTTGCCGAGGTCGAGAAGCGAGCTCCTCTCAAGCGTGGGGTGACCATCGAGGAGGTTGGCAATGCCGCAGCCTTCCTCGTCTCGCCGCTTGCTTCGGGTATTACCGGCGAGATTCTCTTCGTCGACGGCGGCTACAACGTCACCGGCTAGGAGGTCCATTGAGGGTTGCTCTCGCCCAGGTCAATACCACCGTCGGAGATTTCAAGGGAAACGGTGAGTTGATCCTTGGCGGTTGGCGGCAGGCTCGCCAGCAGGGCGCAGAAGTCGTGCTCTTCCCCGAGCTGGCGGTTTGTGGCTATCCACCGCTGGATCTGGTTGTTCGCAGGGATTTCGTATCGATGGCAGTGGCTTCGATCGAGGGGCTCGCCAGCCGGATGGGCGACGGTCCCGTCGCCATCATCGGGACCCCCCGTCGGACTGATGGGGGTCAGTCTCCGGGTGTCCATAACAGCGCTGCTGTCATCTCGGGTGGCAGGGTCGTCGGGCATGCCGACAAGGTCTTGCTTCCCACCTACGATGTTTTCGATGAAGCGCGCACTTTTGTCGCCGGCAGTGAGGCACGTTGTTTCGAGATTGCAGGAGAACGGGTGGGGGTGGCAATCTGCGAAGATCTCTGGAACATCGATGGCGAGAGGGGGACACCCCACTACCGTCAGGATCCAGGGAAACAGCTGGTCGCTGGGGGAGCGAAGCTGATTCTCAGTCCATCCGCCTCCCCCTTCCACGTCGGTAAGTCTGCCTCCCGGAGACGACTCTTCCTCGCCCAGGCGAAACGACTCGGGGTTCCCTTGGTGGTCTGCAATCTCGTCGGAGGAAACACCGAGTTGATCTTCGACGGAGCGAGCATTGTCACCACTCCCGATGGTCGGTGGGCACAACTGGATTCTTTCGTCGAGGCATCGGAGGTCCTCGACACCCGGAATCTGCCCGCCGGACTCGCCGATGAAGCAGGGGATCACGAGCAGATTGCTGACGCCCTGATCCTGGGGATCGGCGACTATTTCAGGAAGTGCGGCTTCAAGAAAGCCGTTGTCGGGCTTTCCGGTGGCATCGATTCCGCCGTCACCGCCCTTCTTGCGGTGTCTGCCCTCGGTGCCGAGAACGTCGATGGGATCGGCATGCCAGGCCCCTTTTCCTCCCGAGGAAGCGTCGACGACGGGAGGGAACTTGCCCGGCGACTCGGAATTCGATTCGATCTGGTCCCCATCAATCCTGCCTTTGAAAGCATCGCCTCGGCACTGGAAGGGATTATCGGCGACAAGTTCTCCGGCCTCACTCAGGAGAATGTCCAGGCGCGAATCCGAGGAATGATGCTGATGGCAGTCTCCAATGCACTGGGCGCGTTGGTCCTGGCGACGGGAAACAAGTCGGAGCTGTCAGTCGGGTACTGCACCCTCTACGGCGACCTCTGCGGGGGCCTGACGCCGCTGGGTGATGTCATGAAGATGAGTGTCTACGAAATCGCTCGCCTCGACCGTTTCGCTGGCCTCGTTCCTCCCGAGACGCTCAGCAAGCCGCCTTCGGCGGAGTTGAAACCGGACCAGACCGATCAGGACACCCTTCCTCCTTACGACCTGCTCGATCGGGTTGTTTCCACCTGGGTCGAGGAGCAGCATTCCTTCCAGGAGGTGGTGAGCAGCGGAATCGATGAGGATGTTGCCCGCCAGGTGATTTCCCTGGTCGAGGGCAGCGAGTTCAAGAGGCGTCAGACAGCACCGGTTCTGCGAGTCACTTCCAAGGCGTACGGAATCGGCAGGAGACTACCCATCGCTCGCTCCCTCGATGGCTGGCAGTTCTCGGCCGATCCTCCCTAGGGATCTGCCCCAGTTGGTCGGTTTCTCTTGCTCCTGGAGGGACGAAATACGATGATTGCCGGGAGACCTGCAGGGCACGGTGGGGGCAGGCAGTTCCATGTTCCCCCGTCGAACCCCGCCGGTCCGGGGCCCACTCAGGCCCGGGTGTCATTCAAGGTGAAATCCGCTTGGGCCGTCCTCCCGGATGGGACCAGGTTTTTTGCCATTGTCGCGGACCGCACTCACGAACGGGCTTGAGCGATGTCGAAGAAGGCTGTCCTCAGGATCGGGGACCAAGAGGTCGAGTTACCGGTCGTCATCGGCTCGGAGGACGAGCCCGCGGTTGACATCCGTTCCCTGCGCAAGGAAACCGGCTACGTCACCCTCGACCCCGGCTACGTCAACACAGGTTCGACGCGCAGTGCGATCACCTTCATCGATGGAGAAAATGGAATTCTGAGGTATCGGGGATACCCCATCGAGGAACTCGCCGAGCGATCCAATTTCGTGGAAACCTCATACCTCCTGATTCATGGTGAGTTGCCGACACCGGAAGAATACGAGCAGTTCCGCCAGCGCCTCAGGGTTCATTCGATGATTCATGAGGACATGAAACACTTCTACGATGGCTTTCCCTCCTCTTCGCATCCGATGGCGATCATTTCGGCGATGACTCTTGGTCTCTCGACCTTCTATCCCGAAGCGATCGACCCGACACTGGATGAGGAGACCGACCTGACAGTATGTCGCCTGTTGTCGAAGGTACGAACCATCGCTGCCTTTTCCTTCAAGAAGTCGGTCGGGCAGCCCTTCGTTTACCCTGATAATTCTCTCACCTACTGCGGCAACTTCCTGCACATGATGTTCAAGGTCCCGGCGGAGTCCTATCACGTCGATCCCGAGGTCGAACGTGCCCTCAACCTCCTCCTGATTCTGCATGCAGACCACGAGCAGAATTGCAGCACCTCCACCGTCCGTATGGTGGGGAGCGCCCAGTCGAACCTCTTTGCCTGCATCGCAGCTGGAATTTGCGCGCTCTGGGGAACTCTTCACGGTGGGGCGAACCAGGCGGTCCTCCAGCAACTCAGTGCGATCCAGAAGAACGACAACGACGTCAAGAAGTTCGTCGAACTTGCCAAGGAGAAGGAGTCGGGAGTACGTCTGATGGGGTTTGGTCACCGGGTCTACCGGAATTTCGACCCCAGAGCGACAATCATCAAGGAGGCGTGCCATCGCCTCCTGAATCACCTGGGGATCGAGGACAACCTGCTCGACATCGCGCTCGAACTCGAGGAGGTCGCGGTTTCTGATCCCTATTTCATCGACCGCAAACTCTATCCGAACGTCGATTTCTACTCCGGTATCATGTACCGCGCGATTGGGATTCCGACCAACATGTTCACGGTGATGTTCGCGCTCGGTCGATTGCCGGGCTGGATCGCTCACTGGCTGGAAATGCAGGAAGACCCTGACAACCGCATCCACCGCCCGCGCCAGATTTACACCGGAGAACTGAGCAGGCCGTACCCCCAGTAGAGACAGTCATTGGGGCAGATCGTCAGGCGCCCTGGAGTCACAGCGGGCTCTCTCAGGAACCCTCGATCCATCTTGGACTTCCATCTGTGTAATGCTCCCGTTTCCATATTGGAACGGTTTCCTTGATGGAATCGATGATGTGACTCATGGCGTCGAAGCCGTCGCTACGGTGGGCCAGGGAGATGGCGACGACGAGGCTTGTCTCACCCACTTCGAGAGTTCCCAGCCGATGGAAGATGGCGATCTGTTCAATCGGCCACCTTTCGAGGACCCTCCTGGCGATCCTCTCGAATTCTCTCAGTGCCATCGGTTCGTAGGCTTGGTACTCGAGTCTCTCCACCTGACGGCCGAGATGGTGGTCTCTCACCGTCCCGCAGAAGAGGAGTCGGGCCCCGCATCCTGGAGCATCGACGCGCGCCAGCGCTTCCTCGCTGGAGAGGGGGGTGTCCTGGAGTCGGACGCTCACCCTGGTGGGAGGAAGGTCTGTCATAGCCACGATCAACCGCCACTGACAGGTGGGATGAGGGCGATCTCGTTTCCCTCGGAGAGGGGGTGGTCGCCGTCTCGAAACTCCTCATCGACAGCGACTCGAACGGCAGCCAGACGTCCTGAGAGTTCTGGCTGCTGAACCTCGATCGCCTCCAGCAAGGCGTTCAATGTGGCACCCTCGGCGATCTCGATTTCGATGCGTTCCGAGCCAGCCCGGTCACGCAGTGACGCAAACAGAAGCACGCTGAATCGCACTTCTCCTCCTCATCATCTGGGGAACTCCAGTAAACCATGATCGATCGGGGCAGTATCCAGTGATCAGAATGGCTTCACAAGGACCATCGTCAATCTGCGATCCACTCGCGCCATTCAACTACTTCCGCCTGGCGCTTCTCCTCTGGTGCGTTCTTCCAGAAAACGGGACTGATGATGGTGGGTTTTCGAAATAGACGTGCGAGGGCGCGGGCTGCCGCCGCCCGGATGGCCCCGTCCGCATCTTCCAGGAGATCGATGAGGGCGGTGGTGTACCTGCGGGTGCGGGCTCCCTCGGCGATCTGCTCACAGAGTGCAATCTTGATCGCAGCACTTCCCAGCTCGAGCTGCTCGCGGATCCGGGAATGGAGGTTGATCCGATCGCGGGAGGAGAGACGGCGGTGGGGTCGATTCGCAAGTTGCGCGAGCATCTTCCATACCTCGGGATCACCGGGGTTTTCCTCGAGCTCCGTTTCGAGGATGGGGCGAAGTCGGCTACCATCGGGCCAGGGCACCTCGAGCCACTCTCCGAGGGCCCACCGACGGAGTTCCGGCATCGAGCAGATCCTGGCCAGGCGGGTCTCGATGCCGACAGAAAGAGCCCTCGCCAGTTCCGGCAGCCGTTTCGAGACTTCCAGGTCGTCGAGAGAGACTACGGTGGCGAGGCGTTCCTGGAGGGAGCCTTCGGCGGAGTCGAGGAGGAACCAGAAGAGGGACCAGGAAACGGCGTACCTGTTCATCTTCTCCTCGCCTCGGTGGAACTGTTGCCATCTGGCTGTGATGAGGGAACCGACCATTTCGGTGAATGCGATTTCTCCGAGTTCGCGCCGGAGATGACGGGCTTCCTGATAGAGGCGGGGATGAAAGAGGGGAGTGACGAGGGAGCCATCATCGTCGAAGAAGGAGATCTCGAGGCAGCATGCGAAGCCCTCGTTGAGCCAGTATCTATCGGCGGTGTCAGGATAGCCGGAGATCAGGAAGTGGTGGGCGAGCTCGTGCAGAAAGACCGTACGGTCATCTTCCTCGCCCCGAGGTCGCCGTGGTTTCAGGTGAACGAGGTCGAACGCGGGGAGGTAATAACCCTCCTGTCTCGTCTCCTCCGTGTAGATGTTCTGACGCGAGAGAGACTCTTCCTCGTAGAGAATTTCTGGGCGCAGAACCTCAGGAGAGAATTCCCAGAACAACTGGCGGTATTCCTCGATGATCGAGTTGGCGATCTCGACCTGACCACTGATTTCATCGATGGAACTGTTCGACCAGAAGCGGGCAGATGGCGTCTCTATGGTGTTGCGGAAGAATAGCCCACAGCCGCTCCCTGCGGGAAGAAGGACAAGCAGCAGGATCAGGCGAAGGTGTCTCACCGGTTTCGACCTCCGTAGGGAGCATGGACAAAGGTGTTGAGGTGCTCGAGGACGCTTCCCTCTTCAGTATTCCTGCGCCAGCGTACGGTTGCCAGTCGCTTTCGACCATCGTGGAAGACGACCTGAACCTCGTAGACAGGGATCCCCGGGAAGAAGGGGTTCGAACTGTTGAGCTCCTCGAGGAGAATCCTCTCGTGGGACCACTCCCGGTACTCCTCGGGGGCGGCGGGGCCCTCGAGCTGGACCCTGAAGATGATGACGTCCTTCTCCTGGGAGAGCTGGTCGACTCTCAGCGGTTTGAAGGTCAGGGAAACGCATGAGAGGCCACCGGAGAGGAGAAGCAGGAGCAGGAGTGGGACCCTGATCCAGGCTGTGTTGGACATGCTGTACCTCGACTGGCCAGGAGGCTCCATGGGCCGTGCGGTCGACTCCAACCTCTCGTTGGAGCGAGCTTCTGGGGGTCCTCGCCCTCTTCCCTCTTGGGCTGGCGTCCCGCCGATGGTACCACAGGCGCTCGGTTCAGGGGGGGTGGTGCCTGGCGATGGATGGAACCCGATCGATGGAACGTTCGACGAAGTCGACATCTGTTCCCCGGCTCGGCGCTGTCCTCGGCCCCCTCCTGGGGGCGGTGGTCCTCGCTGTTCCGATGCCAGGGCTGCCGACGGAGGCTCAACGGGTGCTGGCAGTGACGGTATGGACGGCAACCTGGTGGATCACCGAGGCGATTCCGATTCCCGCGACCTCATTGCTTCCGGCTCTTCTCTTTCCCCTCCTTGGCATCTCGACCGCGACCGATGCTGCCGGCTACTACATGCATCATCTCATCTTGCTCCTCCTTGGAGGATTCATCATCGCCCGCTCCATCGAGACGAGCGGGCTCCATCGCCGATTGGCGCTGAAAGTGGTCTCCCTGCTGGGGGATGGTCCTCGTGCTCTTGTTCTCGGGTTCCTCTTCTCATCGGCACTTCTCTCGATGTGGATCTCGAACACGGCGACGACTCTGATGATGGTTCCCATCGCCCTGTCGGTGATCAGTCGGCTCGGGAAACACGGTGGGAACGGGATCAACATCCAGACCTTCGGGACCTGTCTCCTGCTGGCGGTCGCTTACGGTGCCAACATAGGAGGAGTGGGAACCCTGATCGGAACTCCGCCGAACCTGATCTTCTCGCGCGTGGCCGAACAACTGGAGGGGCAGTCGATGAACATCGACTTCCGTTCCTGGCTTGGATTCGGGTTCCCGATTGTGGTTTTCTTTGTTCCCATCACCGGGTTTCTCCTGACTAGGGTGTTGCTGCCGGTGCCAGCGGTCAGCGGCAATGGTGCGGGGGCGGAGGTGATCGCCGAGGAGAAGGCGGCGCTGGGAAAGATCAGCAGCGAGGAAAAACGGGTATTTGCCGTCTTCCTGTGCACTGCGCTCTTGTGGATCACCCGCGGGGGAAAGGGGGTTCCCGGGTGGGGTGGTGTCGTCGCCGGATGGGCGGGCATCCCGCCGGAAGCCGCGAGTTCTTACGTCACCGACTCGGCGGTTGCCCTGGCGGCGGCGTTGAGCCTCTTTCTCATCCCTTCTCGAGCCAAGGGGCCTGCTATTCTCAACTGGAAGAAGGTAGAGAGCATCCCCTGGGGGATACTGTTGCTGCTCGGGGGTGGTTTCGCCATCGCTGGGGGGTTCCGGGAAAGCGGGCTCTCTGCTGCGGTGGGAGAGTCGATGGCGAGCTGGCTCCAGCTTCCCACAGGGGTCCTCGTCGGGTCCGTCTCCCTGCTGGTCACCTTCCTCACCGAGGTCACCTCCAACACCGCCTCGACAGAACTGCTGATGCCAATTCTGGCGGCAGCATCGGTCGAAGGGGGATTGGCACCGATGACCCTGATGCTACCGGCGGTCCTCTCCGTCTCCTTTGCATTCATGCTCCCCGTTGCCACCGCTCCCAATTCCATAGTGTTTGCCAGCGGCAAGATCCCGATCCGGACGATGCTCCGCTGTGGATTCGTCTTGAATCTGGTTGGAGTCCTCGTAGTCGTGACGGTTATCTTCGGCTTCGTGAGACCGATTCTCGGCGTGCCGATCGGCTAGAGACCCCCGGGATCACTCCCTCATGTCTGCCCCTCGAGTTCCTCGTAGGCCTTGATCAGTTCCTTCAGCCTGCGGGTCGCGGATTCCATCGACTCGGCACCTGCGCCGTGCTGCTTGTCGGGGTGGTACTTACGGACCAGATCCTTGAACGCTGCGCGAACTTCCTCGCCGCTGGCATCGATGGAGATCCCGAGCACCAGGTAGGGGTGCGGAATTGTGCCCTCTCTCGCAGATGACTTGCCGGGAGTGGAGCTTTCCTTTCTGTCGCTCCCCGGCTGCTGACCATCAGGGACATGCCGTCGATGGCGTCCCCCGAACAGACGTCGAATCGCCCGTGCGAGGCGTCCTCCCGAGTAGCGGTAGTCTCGTCGGGTCTCGAAAATCTGTCGTCTTTCCCCGGCATGATCCTGGTTCCAGCGCAGGAGCAGGAGAAAATCGTCGGGTGCCAGAGGTTCGATCCAGCCAAAGAGGTAATCGAGGATCCCGATGTCCTTCTCAGGTGAGATGTAGATCCCGCCATCGGGAAGTTCCTCGGCGCAGCACCAGCGCTGGCAGCGGTGGCAGCGATAATTGCGCCAGGGTCCTCCGTCTTGGAGTTTCCGGCCCCTGATAATTCCATCCCTGCGGATCTCTGCGGCGATGAAGGGGTGCCTGCACGCCCAGCACCTCAACGCTGCGCCACCCCAGGCAGAATTACCATCGCATCGCCGTAGGAGTAGAAGCGGAATCGTGCCTCGATCGCCTGGCGGTATGCAGCGAGAGTGCGTTCCTCGCCGTGGAACGCGCAGACCAGGAGAAGGAGGGAGGAGCGCGGGAGGTGAAAGTTGGTGATGAGACCGTCGACATTTTCGAAACGATGCCCGGGGAGAATCGTCAGGTCCGTTTCTCCCTCGATCGGGTCGGTCCCCTCGAGGTCGGGGAGACTCTCCAGGACCCGCAGGCTGGTGGTCCCGACGGCGATGATCCTGCGTCCTTCCCTGCGGCTTCGTGCCAGTTCATTGCGGGCGGCTCCGCTCACCTCGAAGAGTTCGGGATCGACACGGTGCTGTTCGATTTCCTCCGTCCGGACCGGTCGGAAGGTGCCCGGGCCGACATGGAGGGTGACGGGGACCACGGGGATTCCCATCGCATCGATTTCTGCGAGCAGTTTCTTGTCGAAGTGAAGCCCTGCGGTTGGCGCCGCGACCGCCCCGGGGTGGTTTGCATAGATGGTCTGGTAACGATCCCGGTCGAGATCCCCGAGACGGGGATCACCGGGGTCGCGTTGAATGTAGGGGGGGAGGGGTACCTCGCCGATCTCCTCGACGAGGGCGAGATCGCCCAGCTCGACCCGCCAGCAGGAACCCTGCTTCTCGATCACTCGAAGGGGAGGCCCCGCAGTTTCAAGTTCTTCCCCGGTATCGATCCGTCGCGCAGGTGAGAGCCAGCAGAGCCACTCCCCGGCCCTCACGTGGCGCAGGAGGAAGGCCTCGATGGCACCCCCGCTCTTCCGGCGACAGCGGATCCTGGCGGGGATCACCCGGGTGTCGTTGACGACGATCACCTCATCGCCGCGTAGCCGCTGGGGAAGCTGGGAGAAGATGCCCTCTTCGCTGCCATCCTTGCCTCGTTCGAGGAAGAGCACCCTCGAAGTGGAGCGCATCGGCGCCGGTTCCTGGGAGATCAGTTCCCGGGGCAGGTCGAAGGTGAACCGATCGACGGAGGTCATCAGGCTCCTCTCCCGCGGAACGATCGCCGGAGGGCACAGGCAGGAGATCCCGAGGGCTCAGTCTTCGTCGTCGAGGTCGTCGATCGGGCTCCGCGAAGGCTTCCTGCGAGAGGTGGGCACCGAAATAGCATCCTCGGCGAAGGCGTCTTCGGCGACGTCTTCCAGTTCATCTTCATCCTCTTCTGGGCTCTGGAACTGGGCGCCCGGGAGAAGAACTCTCTCGTTGAGACGGTGATAATGATCGCAAGCCCGGATGAGGTCGTTGGAGGTGGTTTCGTAGAAGCTCGCGACTTCGACCCGATTACCGAGAGCTCTCAAGTGATCGGCGAGAGTGACGAAGTCACCGTCACCGGTGACCAGCACGATGACGTCGACGTGTTTCGAGATGCTTGAAGCGTCGAGAGAAATACCGATATTCCAGTCTCCGCGCTGACTGCCGTCCGATCGCTCGACGATCATCTTCTTTCGAACCTCGAAACCATTGCGGCGAAGAACCTCGACAAACTTGGTTTGCTCCATGCCCGGACGCTCGACGATGTAGGCGATGGCGCGGGTGAGTCGTCGCCCCCTGGTGATGAGTTTGAGGAGTTTGGAGAACTCGAGTTTCGAGTTGTAGAGATTCCGGGCCGCGTAATACATGTTCTGGACATCGACGAGAATCGACACCCCCTGCCCTGGAAGGGTCTCGTAGCCATCACCTCCAGGTCGTGTGGGAGCATCGCTTTCTTTCACGGAAGGTGAGGAATTCTGGAGCTTCACGAAAGCATCGATGCCTTTTTGCATCTCGAGTTGATGCTTGTTGCGCTCCTCTTCGAGCCGTTCCTCGAGTTGCTCGATTCTCTTCTGAAGATCTTCGGCGCTCGAGTCGATATCACTCGTCGGCCCGGAACCTGCTGCTCCATTCGGGGAATAACGGATCATAGATCCTCCTGGGATGGTATGGCGAGGACTCGGTCAAGGGTGCAACAGCGAATCCTGTGCACCATGGCAAAGAGATGAACGGCGCTCCTCAATTCGGGGGCGCCGAGACAGGGGACATCGAGGATCACCTCGGTGAGGCCATCGGGATCGATGAAGACGCTCGGAGAGTTGATTTCGAAATCAAATCCGGGGTAGGTTTCCCGCAGGGTGAAGATCTGGTCGTTCTCGGGGTGGGTCCAGGATTCGTTGGGGCCTCCGAGGTTCCAGGCATCGGAAGTACAGACACCGAGGGGGAGGAACCAGCAGTCTTCGGAGACCGCTTCGCCGGATCCTGAGAAACTCGACGGGGCGAGCCCGATCTCAGCCCACTGGCGCTCTCGCCAGGGTTCGTTGAGATCCTCCCCCATCTCCCGGGTGAGGAGATCGACTCTCGATTTTTTCATGAGGAGTTGCCTCAAAATTCCGCGCGCCGGGATCGCCCGACCATTTTCGAGTGCATCGTGGATTCTGAGAACACAACTTCTGGCGATCTCCTCGGTTTCAGAATATTCGAGCCCGCAGAGAAGGCTGAGCAGCGTCAGGCCAGACTCCACCTCGGGGTTGTAAGCTCGAGAAGCGGCGTAGGCGTTGGTTCCGAAAATTCGATACGCCTCGAGAGCCCATTCGTGCAGATCCCCGAGTTGACAGATCCCCTCGATGTAGGCCGAGACGGGGACTCCCAGGGCAACCTTATCAAGTGCGATTTGGGAGTAGTCCTCGGGGGTGAGACGGATCTCTTCCAGGAGATCGTCGAGCCAGCGGCAACTTCTACCTCTGACGTAACGATGCAGGTCCTGGGGAGAAATCTCACCGTGCACGAACTGGCGAAGTTTCGAGATTACCTCTGTGCGAACTGCGGATTGCAAGCGTGCTCCTCCCGCCGAGTCGACGCAAGGTTCGCCGAACCGTGGCGACGAACTGAATTTGATATCTGACTTCCCCGGGACGACCCAGACAGTGCCCCGGCCACCGAACGGCCGCAGCACTTAGTACAGCAGGGTAGCAACCGCTGCCCAGTTGGAGCGGAATTGCACTTGCGGGCATTCTATTCCGAATCGAGGTTCAAGGGCACCCCTTTACCGCCAAGAAGCTTCAGGACTCGTTTCCCGACGTTTCCACTCCACTGGCGATGGCGACACTGGCGCTGGTCCCAAGCCGACTGGCACCGGAACAGACCATTTTCTGTGCAGTTTCGAAGTCGCGGATCCCCCCCGAGGCCTTGACTCCCAACCGGGAACCCACCTCCCTGCGCATCAGCCGGATGTCCTCGACGGTCGCTCCTCCACTGGAGAAGCCGGTGGAAGTCTTGACGAACGAGGCTCCCGCCTCCTGGGCTGCCCGGCAAGCGGCAACCTTCTGTGCATCGTCGAGGAGACAGGTCTCCATGATCACCTTGACCCCGACAGTGCCGGGACAAGCCCGAACAACCTCGCTGATGTCCTGTTTAACCGCATCGATCGCACCAGAGCGTAGCAAACCGATGGGCAAGACCATGTCGATTTCCCCAGCTCCCTCCTCGATGGCGCGTCGGGCTTCCATCGCCTTGACGTCGCTCAGGGTTGCCCCCAGGGGGAAGCCAACGACGGCGCAGGTCACCACGCCGGATCCGGCGAGGTTGTCGACCGCTCGCCTGACGAAGATGGGATTCACGCAGACGCTGAAAAAGGAGTACTGCTTCGCTTCCTCGCAGAGATTGTCGATCTCCTCAGGAAGCGCGTCTGGTTTGAGGAGAGTGTGGTCGATGATGGAAGCGATGGTCGCTGCGATCTCTCCTTCCCGGGATGAGGTTTCGATCGCGGTCGAGAAGGGGAGGGTTCCCAGGCGATCGGGGGCCTCGGACAGGATAGCGATGGCATCGATCTTTTCGTGGCGGTAACTGGTGTCGTTCAGTGGGTCGCGCATCCAGGCGCCGGGAACCGGGCGCGTTTCCAGACGTCTCAGAACCTCGTCGGTGAGATCATCGACGAGACGATCGAACTGAGCGATTCTCATCCTTCGTCTCCTTCCTCTCCATCTAGCTGTAACGAGTCGATGACAGCGACGATCACCGCTTGCAGCGGAATTTTCTCATCAGCGAAGAGGAGTCGAGCACCGGAACCCTCCTGGTGAACCAGGACACGATCCCCCGGCCCTGCCGAGACCCTGTCGACAGCGAGAAAGCTTGTTCCCGCAGACCGGCCATCGGGCTCTTCCGGCGTGACCACGAGGATCTTCTTGCCCTCGAATCTAGGATTTTTCCGCGTTGCGTGGAGCGATCCGGTGACCCTGGCGATGATCATCACAGTTCTCCTGGAGAAAGGGTGAAGTTCTCGATGATTCCAACGATGGCGGCATCGATCGGTGCTTCCTCCACTTCCTCGATGGCGATGACAGCTTCACTCGCCGTCACGAAGAAGATCCGCTCTCCCGGACCGGCACCGACGGTGTCGACGGCGACAATCGCAGAACCATCGGGTTCGCCGGCAACGGACTCGGGAAGGACCCATTGCAGGGTGAGCCCCTCGGTCGAGGGATGACGGCGGGTTGCCCAGATGGTGCCGATCACCCGGCCCGTCCTCATCTCACCTCTCCCTTCGGAGCCATTTCGGGAAAGAGTTGAACCCTGCGGGCATGGCGTCCGCTGCCAGGGGGAGTGGAGAGGAAGGCTTCGATGATGGAGAGAGCAACCTCCCCATCGACCCAGCCGGAGCCGAGGCAGAGGAGATTGGCATGATTGTGCTCCCGGGCGTTGCTCGCGAGGCGTTCGTCGAGACAGTTTGCAGCGCGGACACCGGGGATCTTGTTGGCGACCATCGTCGAGCCGATTCCTGCACCGTCGATGACGATCCCTATATCGGCCTCCCCCGTTGAAACGCGTTCTGCAACGCGACGGGCGAAAATGGGGTAGTCGCACGATTCTTCGCTGTCGGTTCCCTCATCGAGAATCGTGATCCCCTTTCTCTGGAGTTCGGCGACGATTTCTTTCTTCAGCTGGAAGCCACCGTGGTCTGCCCCGACTGCGATCGCCGAGGGTGTCCAGGACTCGCCGGCAGGGGAATCCTCGCCACCGACCGATCCTCCCCGGGTAGGACCCCGGTTCTCCTCGACCACGCCTAGTTCCGCCGGAGGTCTTGGCGGGAGGGGGGGGCCGCGTCGCAGGTATTCCCCGAACCGGTCGCGGGCAAGAGGCGTGAACCGGGCGCCCTCGCCGAGTGAAGCGATCGATCCATCTAGGATCATCTCCTCGACATCTCTCTCGGTCAGGATGGAGCCCCGCAGAGGTTCCCCCTGAGCGCCATCTGGAGCTCCAATCTTGCCGATGAGAGATTCCCTGACCCAGTTGCGAACCTGCTCACGCATCTTCAGTCGCTCCGCCGGGGACGTCGAATCCCTCGATTACTGCCATGATGACGGCGTCGACGGGACGGTCGCGGGTGAGTTCCGTCTGACGAGCGGAAGAGCCCTGGGCGACGAGCACCGGGTCGCCGACTCCGGCGCTGACAGAGTCGACGGCAACGAGGGGGGTGCCCTCCCCGGAGCCGTCGAGGCGGACCCTCTGGACCAGCATCAGGCTCATACCCTCGAGGGCGGGGTCCTTGCGAGTTGCCCAGACGGTCCCGACAACACGACCATAGAACATGGCGACGCCCTCCCCCCTCGAACTCCCAGCCGGTACTTGAAGTCCGCGGGATTGTAGCGGTTCGGGGATGCAGGGGGAACAGCGCGAAATTGAGCATTGGGTGAGGGTATTGGATCTTGAATTGCCGTGTTCTGGCAATATTCTGCTTGGGTAGGCTGGGCGACCACCTGGGTGCTGTGTGTTCGGAGGTGTGCTCGGGGGAAGGTGCTTCCGATCGCTGGGTGCCCGGGTCGTTGTCGGTCCGGAAGAGGAACGGCCCTGCGTAAGGAAGCGCAGAATTCCGGAAATTGCCACTCACCGTTTTCGGGGAATTTCAATGCCAAAAAAAAGGAAGGCGGGGAAACCGCGTTCGAAGAGAAGGCGGGTTTCTGCTGCAGAGGCAAGAAAAAAAGCCAAGTCGAAAGGGAGAATGAAAACTTCTACCAAGTCGCGCCCTGCTCGCAAGAGTGGCGCCAAATCTGTCCGGACCAGGAAGAAGGCCGGAACGGGGGCCCGTTCCTCCAGAAAAGTCTCGACCCTGAATACACGTTCATACACTCCCGAGTTCAGACGTAAGGTTGCCGAGTACTCCCTGGTTCACGGGATCAGCCGTGCCT
>DQQH01000130.1 GCA_015664425.1 Planctomycetota bacterium | reverse complement strand
GCGCTGTTGCTGTTGTTTCCGAGGACGAGAAACTCGCCGGGGGCGATCAGGAGTCCTCCCGGGGCGACGATCAGCTGCGAATCGACATCGTCGTCGCGAATCGTCCATCCCGCCAGGTCGACAGTGGCGGTTCCGCGGTTGTAGATCTCGAAGTACTCCCCGGCCGAATCGAAGACCGCCTGGGGATTGGCCATCACTTCCGAGATGACCAGGTCGATCTCACCTGGGTCCGGAGGAGAGCAGGCTGGTCCGGTCTGGGAAGCAGCAGACGCCTCGTTGCCGGTGGCGCTCTCGTTGCCCGAGGTATCGACAGCAGAGACGACATAGAAGTACGGGGTGGCCACCGTTCCGGAACCATCGCTGTGGTTGCTGGTACCGGCGGCAACGCTCGCGATCAGGTCGTAGGGTCCGCCGCTGGACGTACTTCTGTAGACGCTATAGCCGGCGAGATCGGCCTCGCCGTTGTCGAGCCAGTCGAGGAGAACCTGGCACTCTCCTGGGTTCGCAGTGAGCCCTGAAGGTGCCGCCGGAGGAGTGAGGTCGGCGCCGCTGCAGGTCCAGATCTGGCAGACCCACTCCGGATGGTCGACATAGGGATTGCGATTTCCCTGGTAGGAACCGATGACATCGTTGCGCAGTTGCTCTCGGGCATCGACGGGGTCCTCGAGGTGCCACAAGAGCAAGGTCTCGAGCACGCCCATGTAGGCGATCGATTGGTTTGCAGAGGTGTTGGAGATGATCAGGGACCGGTCGTCGGTCAGGCGCAGGTCCGGCTCGCTGCAACCGGTGATCCCGTGCGTTCCGCCCTCGTAACGGGTCTCCATGTAGAACATCTGCCGGGCGAGATCGCCGCGGCGATCTTCCCACACCTGCCACGAGCCGTTGTTGCCGAATCCCGATCCGAAATTGGAGAAGGGCACACCCTCAGCGGTGTACTCCGAGCATCCACTGGTACACCAGTCGAACACCCGGTTGCTTCGAGCCGAGTTGTACGACGGACTCGAAGCTCGGAGCTGATGGGCATCGGAGTAGGGGTAATTGCAGCTCCCATCGTTGGTGAAACCATAAGAGGATGGCCACGAGTGCTCGCGATTCCAGCCGGTCGGAGTGTTGTGATCGGAGGACAGAACCGAACTGTTGCGGTAGATGGTGATGACGTTGGCGGGGAGGCCAGGATCCCGATCGGCTTCGGAGACGATGTCCCAGGTGTCTGTCGCCGAGCTGGTGTAGGGGAAGCGGGAGTGGTCGTCGATGATCTCGTGCAGCGCCAGGCGAAGGGATTCCCCCGTCAGACCCAGAGCAGGATCGTAGTACCCTGCGGGAGGATCGGCGGAGAGTGGCAGCGGCAGTGCCAGGGCGAGCAGCAGCACAACCGCGACGAAAACGTGATCCCGAGAGTGGGTCACGGCGAACTTCCTTCCTTGCCGCCATCCGTCGGAAGAATGGCAGACACCGTCTCCAGGAAAGTTGATCATCAACACTCCCCCGGCGGCGGACCGTTGCCGGACGGGAGAACCTCGGCCTCGAATTCGACTATACCCTCCGGTCCCCACGTTGCATCCGCCTTCTGACCAGAAACGGGCGATCAGAAAAATTTGTTAACTCTTGTGACACAACTAACCATTTTCAATACAAGAAGTTGACGAGATTAACAATAGATGGGAGGATCGGGGAAGCGCCCGCTCTCCCCGAAGATGAAGAGATCAAGGGAGTTGCGTGAATAATAGGGAATTCGACGCTTCAGTTCGCCAGCGAGAAGGAGGATGGGGATGGGGTCCACCCCACCACAATTAGTCCCCAAGTCCCGGTATTTGGCCATCATACGCATCTTCGGCCTGCTTCTGGCCGTGATCGTCGGGGGCGGAACCTGCTACGGCCAGGGATGGACCCTCAGCGGAACGGTGATCGACGCCGCCGGTGATGGCATCGGTGGGGTCGACGTCGACCTCATCGAACCGCTCACCGGGGCCGCCCACTCCCTTCTCGGCGACCTGACCCTCGCCGACGGAACCTTCTCGACCACCATTCTCTCGCCCATCACTGCCGGGATTTACTCTCTCCAACTGCAGCCGCCCCCCGGCTACTTCGAGACCAGCGTCGATATCACCCTATCGGGCGACACCGACACCGGAAATCACCCTCTCGCATCCGGCTGGGTCATCTCGGGTGTCGTTCTCGACGCCTTCGACAATCCCGCCGTCGGAATCGACATCGACATGAGGCCCCAGGGCTCTGGTGGCGGTTCTGCACTCACCCTCAGCGGTGACACCTCCGGCCTCGATGGAGCTTTCGACCTGACGATGCCAGCGATCACGGGAGTCTACGAAATCAGTTTCATCCCTCATTCAGGAGCACACCTCGTCGAGACCACTTTGATGAATGTCTTCATCTTCGGCAACACCACGATCCCTGCGGTGAACCTTGCCAGCGGGCATTTCCTCACCGGACAGGTTTTCGATTCCAATGGCATTCCGGTGAGTGGCCTGGACATCAATGCCTACGACAGCGTCACCGGGATCTCGGTCCCGCTCACTCTCGACGACACCGATCTCACCGGCAACTTCAACGTGCTGATTCCCGATGCCTCCTTCGACGTTATCATCCGCCAGGTGACGCCGATCCCCGGTGTGGAATACGCACCCGTCCTCTTCCCCGAGCTCGACATCTATCAGAACATCGCCCTCGGGCATGTCACGATCCAGGACGGATTCCACGTGACCGGTCAGGTGGTGAACTCCCTGGGACAGCCGCTTGGCGGCGCCAACTTCGATGCCGAGGACAGCGCAGGAAACCGCCTCTGGATCAGCAATGACGGAACAGCACCGGATGGCGACTTCGACCTCCTGCTCCCTTCGGGCCTGATCTCTCTCGAAGTAGACCCTCCGACCCTCGGTCCGCTGCTGGTCACCCAGCAACTCGAGGTTGCCGTTGGTCCAGGCATCGACATCGGACAGGTCACGCTGCCCGACGGCATCAGCATCTCGGGGCGCCTCGTCGACATTTTCGGTTTTCCTGTTTCTTCGGTGAATGTCGAACTCCGCGATCTGGGTACCCAGTTTCTCTACCCGACTGCCCACGAGAATGGCGACCTCGACGGCCTCTTCGATGCCGTTGTCGAGCCCGGGAATTATGACCTCCTCTTCGCCCCTCCAGTGGCAAGCGGAGTCGGCTCGATGACCCTTCCTGGAGTGTCCGCGCCACAATCCGTGGTGCTCGGTGACATTCCCCTTGCCGGCGGCCACCACTTCTCCGGCATCGTCGTCGATAGCGGGATCCCGGTGAATGCTGCCGAGATCGTCATGACCGACCTGTCCAGCGGAATCGTGCTTCCGAGAATCGGGAACCTGTGCAGCCTCGTCGGTTCATTCTCGATTCAGGTCCCGACGGGGACCTATCAGATGGAAGTCATCCCACCGCAGACCAGTTCTGCGGCGGCCTGGCTGCAGACTGGCCTCGTCCTCGAGGAGGATCTCGACCTCACCATCGATCTGGCGAACCCACCTCTGGCCGTCTCGTCACTGGAGTGCTCGAGCCAGGGCTTCGATGTCTCCCTCACCTGGACAAACCCACACCCCGACTACAGCCAGGTCGAGGTCTTCAGGGATGGGATCCTGGCGGCGACACTCCCCGGAACCCTCACCTCCTACCAGGAAACTCTCGTCACCAGTGGACCTGCTGACTACCAGGTGATCGCCATCCGCCTGGGAATACCGTCTCCTGCTTCCAACTGCTCGCTGGTGACGGGCCCCCTCTTCCTGAGGGGCGATGTCAACAACGACGGCAGCCATCAGATCGTGGATGCGATACTGATCCTCGGTTACCTCTTCGGGAGCCAGGCCCTTTCTTGCCATGACGCTGCAGACGTCAACGACAACGGCTCGATCAACCTGGGCGACCCGGTTTCCCTGCTGAACTTTCTGTTCGGCTCCGGAGCCCCGCCGGCGCCGCCATACCCGACACCGGGTCCAGACCCCACCCCCGACGGGATATCCTGCCTCTGATCTCCGCTACCGGATCAGCGAGGCCTTTCGCCAAGACGTCGGAACTCCCGCTGCAACGCGGTGAGAATCCCTTCCCAACTCTTGTCCTCGATCCGACGGCCATTGATGAAGATCACCGGCGTTCGATCGATCCCGAGCCGTGTCGCTTCTTCGATGTCTTCCGAGACGATCCGGTTGCACTCGATACTTCTCATGTCGAGGAGGAACCTGTCGAGATCGAGTTTGAGTTCGAGCGCGAGGCTTTCGAGAACCTCGTCATCGAGAGAATCCTGGCTCTCGAAGAGGAGATGAAGGTACTGCCAGTACTTCCCCTGCTTGCGGGCGGCTTCTGCCGCCAGAGCAGCCCCCAGGGCATTGGCGTGAACGCTGCGCAGGGGCGAATTGCACATGACGAGGCGAACCCTGTCGGGATAGAGTTCCTGCACCTTCTCGACAAAACCGGAGAGTTCCCGACAGCGCGTGCATTGGAAGTCGATGAACTCGACGATGGTGACCTCCGCCTCTTCGGGACCGATACTGGCACGCCCCTCGACATCGATGACGTGAACCGGAGGTTGCGGTTCGCGGATGAAGATCTCGACCCCGGCATTTCTGCGCAGATCCTCCGCGTAGGAGGCCTCGAGAATCTGGATTCTCCGTTGAACCAGATGATCCTCGATCTGGTCGCGAATCTG
>DQQH01000094.1 GCA_015664425.1 Planctomycetota bacterium | reverse complement strand
TTTCGCCCCCGCAAAATCCGCTCACGCAACCATTTGATTACGTGGAAGAAAATGGTGACCCGGGTGCGATTCGCGGGCGAGTGCAGCTCGCCAAGCGCATCCGCGGGCGGGCTTCGCCCCCACGCTCCGCGAACGCGCGACCCCCAGCTTCGGAGGCTGAAACAAGAATCCGAATAAGGGCGTTGTCAGCGCCTTGGGCGATTCCCGGCCCACCTTGCATTTCGCACTCTGCACAGAATCGCATCTAAGGGACAAACGCCTACACCCTAACCCCCCTATCCGCCCAATAGGATCGTAAGGACGACTTTCCGCATCACAGCCGCCTCCTCGCAGCAGTGCCCACGAGTCCGAGGCCGAGGAGGAGCGCGGTGGCCCGGAAGGACCCGCGCTGTGCACGGCCAGAGGCTTGATGCTCCTCAGTCGCCAACCGCCACAATCCGCTCCGGATGTCGTTTTTACCCGACATCATGCATATTCAGGGATGTACAACAGGCCTTTGAACTTCCTATCCCCTTCTGGGGGCAAAGACTCTTTAGCCTGGCCGCGCAGCGGTGAGGCGGGTTATTCCTTGACAACAAGATGGTCGCGTAGCTCGTTGATGTCGTCGTCTGCGATGGGAAAGTGAGGCGAGAGAAGTTCGCCGCAGCGCTGGATGGCCTGCACCATCCCCGAGGCGAGATCGCCGCGCTTCACGCCCCGAGTCATTAGATCGACCAATTCTTGCCAGATCTTCGCGTCGATCTTCTTGGCAATCGAGCGATCCGCAAGAACGACCGCACGGTGCTCCAACAGCGACACGAACAGCAGGATGCCGGTTCGGTCCAGTGTCTGACTCATCTCGAGTTCGTAGAACTCGATCTGCGCTCGCAGATCCACCTGTCGCATCTGGTCGATCCGGGGCGTGAGCATGCGCTGAACCGCATCGAGGCGGGAGAGACCCAGCGCCAGTCCGCCGGCAAGCAGCCAGCACGCGCCGAGCCAGACCCCATACGTCCCACCCAGCTCGGCCAGGTGCGCGGGAAGATCGAAGAGAAACACGCACAGCAGAAGCAATGTGAAGCTGGTCAGCGGGACATGTCCGACGGTCGAGGAGCGTCGCACCAGAATGGGAACAATCTCCCCGGAGGTGCCTGACTCTGCGTCCGCGATCGCCGCTTCGATACGCTCGGCACCGTCGTCGCCAAGTACTTGACGCGCCCAATCCGGAATGGGACTAGGATCTTCGCCCATCACCATCCTCCCGAGGCTCCACCGCCGCTAAACCCCCCCCCCGCCTCCGCCAAAGCCGCCGAAAGCTCCACCACCACCACCGAAGCCGCCTAGGCTCCGACGAGCGCCATATGCCCCCATTCCCATGCCTCCCAGGAACATCAGTGGGAGGAATCCTCGCCGCGTCGAGAAGACGGCAACCAACAACACTACCCCGAAGAGTATTTGCCAAGGGCTGCGCGCACGCCCCGATCTTCGTTGGCGCAGCTGTCCCTCGAGATAGGGCAGTAGGTCGATGTTCGGATTGGTGATGCGAGCGATCTGATAGACCCCCATGATCACGCCCCCGTTCATGTCGCCCTGCCGAAACAGCGGTGTGATGGCCTCGTCGATGATGCGCTTGGAATAGGCGTCCGTCAGAGCTCCTTCGAGACCCTGTCCCACTTCGATGCGAACCTTGCGCTCGTCCCGAGCCACCAGCAGCAGCACACCTTTGTCGGCCTTCTCGCTGCCGAGCTTCCACGCGTCCACGACGCGAATCGACGCTTGCTCGATCGTGAGGCCCCCGAGATCGGGAACCGTCAGCACAGCCAGCTGCGTTCCGCCGACCCTCTGGATCTGCCGAAGCGCCGACTCGAGCTGCTGACGGGTCGCTGGAGAGAGAATCCCCGCCTGGTCTGTGACGGCTGAGCGCAGCGGGGGGACCTCAAATTCGGCGGCGCTTGCGTGACACGCAATCAGGCATGCAAGAGCGAGCGCTCGAAGAGACGTCCCCTGGATCCTCAATTAGAACTCGACCTCGGGTGTCTTCTCGACCGCCTTCTGCTCCGCGTCGTCGAGTGCCCACTGGGCCATCTTTTCATGGTGGTAGAAGAGGCTGTTGGTCCAACTCGAGGGCGGAACCATGACGAGATTGTTGAACTGCTTGATGGCTTCGATGTGGCGTTGCCGCGCAATCGTGATGCGATTCTCGGTTCCCTCCAGCTGGGCCTGGAGTTCGCGGAAGTTTCGGTCAGCCTTCAGCTCCGGGTAGCGCTCCGCAATCACCATCAGGCGACCCAGCGCTTGACTCAGACCGCCCTGAGCCTGTTGAAACTTCTGGATCTGCGCAGGTGTGGAGTTGGAGGGATCGATGCTCACCCGGGTGGCGTTGGCCCGGGCTTCGATCACCGCTTGGAGGGTTTCCTTCTCGTGGCTCGCATAACCTTTTACAGTTTTGACAAGGTTCGGAATCAGATCGGCTCGGCGCTTGTATTGATTCGTTACCTCTGCCACGGCTGCCTCGACCTGATTTGCAGATTTCGGAATCGACTGGACCCCACACCCCATCAGGAAGAGAAGGCCGATCAGAAGACCCGTGACTCTCCGCATAACACCTCCTTGTCCAATCGATAGCGTAGCGCCTAGACGCGTCTCCGCCGCATCCCCAGCCCCACCAGGCCGATAGCGAGTAGCAG
>DQQH01000209.1 GCA_015664425.1 Planctomycetota bacterium | reverse complement strand
TGACGCCGAAGTTGAGGGCGACGGCAACGGCGACAGCAAAGATGGCGAGGATCCGGTACTCCGTCTTGAGGAACGCCATCGCTCCCTGCTGGACCGCCGCCGCAAGTTCCTGCATCAGCTCGGTGCCGGCGGACTGCTTCTTGATCCAGCCGTTGAGCGTGAACGCGTAGATGAGCGAGGCCACCGACAGGACCACTGCCAGCCACACACCATCGATTCCGATCAGGAAATCCATCCTTGCCTCTTCATTCTCAGGCCCCGGCTAGCGTCGAGACGGGGTCAGAAGTCGTTGTCAGCGGGAAGGTTCCCCCCTCCCCCGAAGCGGGGGTAAATAGCAGATCCAGGCACCATAAGCAACCCGAGGAAAGCACACAAAACGGGGACAACGTCTTGTGCCGACAGGACTTGAGAATTCCGCACCCTATCGAATGGGAGCGTAGATTCCGCCCGAGTCCCTCGCCAGTTGCTTCATGAAGGGCTCGTTCGCCCCGCGAAAGCCGAGGGTGTGGATGGTCACCTTGAGGAAGCGGTTCTGGCGCCTGACCCTCTCGACGATCGGCAAAACCCGGATGCGCTTGCCGGTGTAGCGATCGGTGGGCGTGCCATCGGAGAGCAGGATGATGGTGTCGACCCCCTCGATGGAGAGCGCCACTTTCAACGCTTCTCCCGTCGACGTGTACCCCTGGGGCTGGAGGGCACCGACCCAGCGAATCGCCTGCTTCAGTCGGGTTCCCTTCGACGCCACCAGTTTGCCCTTGAAGGTGGCGACATCGGTCGAATAGCCGACGATGTTGAAGAACACATCGGGACGCAGCCTGCCGAGCACCCCGATCAACTCGGCCTTCGCCCTCTCCATCCGGACCCTCGAGGATGGCGCACTGCCCGACTCCCCCGCCACCGCGTCCTTCTCCGCCATGCTGCTGGAGGTGTCGAGAACAAAGACCACCCTCTTCGAGGCGACCTCCTGGCCGAAGACGGTCGGCAGGTCATCGTCGCTCGGGTGCTCGACTCCCGTCTTTCCCACCGCCACGGAGGTATCGGACCCCGGTTGCCAGTCGGCGGGGATCACCGCCAACCACTTGCGCCAGTCCTCGCAAAGGCGGTAACTCCTGTTGCCCAGAGCAGAGAGAGTGACGCGCGCCTCCGCCCACAGGGCATTTCGGCGATCCTCGAGGGAACAGACCAGGTCGACCAGGGGCGCCAGCGACCGGCGGGCGGGAAGCAGGCGCAACCCACGCACGGCGGTCAGAACCACCGCCCGGTCGATCGACTCGAGAGCCTCGATGAGAGCGGGCACCGCCTCTGCGCTGAAACTGGCGACGAGGCCCTCGACGGCGATGACGGCGACCTTCGGGTCGCGAGAGGCGGCGAACTGGGCGGCGAGCAGGCCGGCCCATTCGCCATCGCCACGCCGTTGGAGCGCATCGCGCACCGCCGAGCGCACCGGATCTCCCGGAAAGCGGGAGCCCACCCGGCAGATGAGGGTGATCGCCCGCGCTCCTCCCTCGTTCGCCAGCAGCGCCAGGGCAGAGACGATCGCTTCCTCGGCATCCGCTGCCAGCGCCACACGCAGTGCCTTCTCCCCGGCGGAGGGATCGTCGCCGATGGAGGACCCGCTAAGGGAGGACCCGCTGAGGGGCGTGGAGAAGAGCAGGAGAGCCAAGAAAAGCAGCAGGGAACCATCTCGCCCCATCAGCGCAACTCCTTGTACTCCCCGTTGTTCTGCCTTGCCAATTTGCGCATGAAGGCGCGCAGGCTCTTGCCCGCCTGCTTGAAGCCGACGGTGTTGATCCGAATCCGCTTGAAGCGATTCGCCTCGCGTACCCATTCGAGGATGGGTTCGACGGAAAGTAGAGTGTTGGCACGCCGCGGTGCGCCATCGGAGAGCACGAAGATCGCCCGCAGGTCTGAGAAACCGAAGGACTCCTCGAGGGCATCATCGGTCCACGTCTCGCCCTGAGCGTTGAAGTTGCGGATGAAGGCGATCGCCTTGCGCTTGTTCTTGGAATTGGCGCTGACGAGGGTCTTGCCGTGGAACATGTGGATCTGGTGGTTGAAGGTGACGATGTTGAACTGGGTGTCGGCGGAGAGCTTGTCGATGGTCACGATCAGCTCCTTCTGAACCCGCCTCAGTCGCATCCTCGATTCGGGGGCCTCGGCAGGCTCCGGCTCTGCGGGCTTGGGGCCGACATGGGTGCCGCCGGGCTTGGTATCCCCATCGCCGGGATTCTCTGGCATCGGGTCGCGAATCTCCATGCTTCCAGAAACATCGAGAAGGAAGAGGACGCGCTTGGCTGCCACCTCCATGCCGAAGAAGGCAGGGGGATCCTTGCGCACCGAGGTCATGCCACTGCGGGTGACCGTTCCCGGCTCCGGCTTCTTGAAGTTGGCCTCGCGTGGGCCCCACCAGTTGCGCCAGTCATCCGCACGAACGAAATCCTCGGCAGTCAGCCCGAGGAGCGCCTTGCGAATCTCGTAGGCGACGAGGCCCTCCTGCTTGCCCGACTTCTCCTGGCGAGAGAGTGCCTCGATGAGGTGCGAGACGCTTCCGAGATGGTCCTTCTTGACCAGCGCTTCGACCGAGGTGAGCGCCACCGAATCATCTCGATCGTAGAGGTTGGTGAGAACTGCGGTGTAGGCGACCTTCTCCTGGCGACTGGCGAGGACAAGGGTGAGAACGATGCGCGCCTTGGGGTTGCCATGCTTTCGTGCCAGTTCGCAGAGACGTTCGAAGGATTCACCTGCGGGCATTCCGACCAGTTTGCTGCCGATGTAGCGCTCGAGGGCGTAGGCCTCGCCGATGAGCCCGACGTCGACAAGGGCCTCGATCGCCTTCTTGCTGCCCTCTTCGACGAGACGGTCGACAGCGACGCTTCCAGCCCGGAAATCGTCGCCGGCGATGGCGGCGGCGAGCTGCTTCTTGAGCTTCGAGACCTGACCATCGACGGGGGAAGATGGCACCAGCACAAGCAGGGCCAGGAGAAGCAGAAATTGCATAGACCCGCCGATGAGAGCGAGGCCGCTCGATGCCTTCATCGCTTCCTTCCTTCCGATGGCGGTGGGCAACCGCCGATCCGATTCTAATCGCCGCGATGATCCCTGGGAAGCAACCGCAGCTCAGGACAGTAGACGGGCCAGGCGGTTCGACGATGCAGGGGGGGCATTGTATGCTTCTTGGATAACGACGCCCTCCAGCCCACCACCGCCCAGATGAGCGGTCATTCGCTCCAGATCGCGGTCCTGCCGCAATTTTGACCCGGCTGTCACTGTCTCTACCGGACACGGAAGAGGCGAGGTCTCCGAGGAATGGGGAACTCTTGCCCGGACACCCGATCGGACCTGCGCGGGGGCCTCTGGCTCTCCTCGCTCTGCTGCTCCTCATCGCACCCTTGAGCATCTCGGGGTGCTCGAGAAACGAGGCCATCGCCGAGACCCTCCCCGACCCGGCGACGGTGACGGGGCTGATCATCGATCCCGATATATCGGGGACCCTCTTTCAGTTCCAGGTGATCGCCCCGACAGGCAATCCCCAGGAGGTCACGGTCGAGTACAGCGAAGACCTGGGTAACAGTTTCCAGCCCGCGACCCTCTTCGAGAACAACGGCTCCTCCTTCACCGTGCCTACCGACGGCTTCTACTCCCTGACCTGGGACTCGAGCGCCAATCTCGGCAGTGAACCCCAGGGAGACCTGTTGCTGCGCCTCGAGATCGTCGACACCGCCGATGGCCGCAGCGGCACCGGTGTCACCTCCGGGATCTTCTCCATCGGCACTCCCACTGCGCCCCAGATCCTCTCCATCGGGACGCCCCAGGGACCGGCAGGAGGCGACATCGCCTTTGACATCTCCATCTCCGATGGCAATGCCGACCATGTCACCGTCGACATCGATTTTTCACTCGACGCCGGGCTGACCTGGAACGAGGCGACCGTCGATGGCTCGAACGCCCCCGAGATGCTCAAGGGTGCGATGAGGAGCAGCAGAGCGAGGAGAGCCAGAGGC
>DQQH01000246.1 GCA_015664425.1 Planctomycetota bacterium | reverse complement strand
TGCTCGTCTTCTTCCTGTGGGCGAACTACAGCGGGCGCCTCGAAGATGCCAATCAAGCCCTCGCTGAGACCACCCAGGTCGGAGAACTCGACTCCAACAAGAAGATACTCCAGGCCCTCGAAACGGAAGGGCAGGAGAAACTCAGCAGGCGGCAGCAGGAACTGGTCTCTCAGGGCGAGGATCGCCTGATGCCCCATATCGCCCTCGAGATCATGAGCACCGTCTTCAGCGGTTTCAACGGGGTGGAGACCATCGAGGAGCGGGTCAAGAACGACGATTCCAAGGCCCAGGCCCGCGGTGACCTCGAAGCCCGGATGGAGGAGATCAACGCCACCAAGACCTGGTTGACTCACTTCGACATCGAGCGCGTGAGGGTCAAACAGGACGGAAAAGTGCTGGGCAAGAGCGAGAGCCCAAAGGATGGCGACGTCATCTCGTACTGCTACAGAGTCGTCCTCCGCGGCATGATGTACAACCAGGGGGACAGCACGACCAACAACGAGCAAATCAAGAAACGGGTGCTCGGACCGATCGAGCGTGAACTGGTGGTGCAATTCGGATCGGGGGCGGTCGTCGGTGACCTCGTCTCCCAGAACGTCTTGCCCGGGGAGGAAACCACCAGGCTGTACACCAAACCCATGAAGAGTTCTTTCAAGGATAAATCGAGGCCCCAGGACAAGGGTAAAGACCACGGAACCACCTTCTACGAGTTCGAAGTCACCTGGCTGATGCCGCCGCTGAAGGCTGAAGAACCTTCCGGGGAGGGCGCTGATGAATAACCTGCTCGAAACCGCGGGGAGGGTGAGCGATGAGTGACAAGGCCTTCTGGTCGATCCTCGTAGCGATCCTCATCGGCTGGATCGCCCTCTTCTTTCTGCTCGTTTGGGGGCAGATGGGGGACTACGACAGGGCAGCGAATAACCTGAGAAGCTCAAAAGCGAGTCTCGTCAAATACTCGAGGATGTCTGCTGAAGAGCTTCCGACGGAGAAACTGGTCGAGCAGCGCACCAAGTATTTCGCGGACTGGCGCCGGGAAGTCGAGGATGCCGAACGATTCTTCGAGGCTCGCGATGAACTCTACTCTCGCGGAGTACAGGAGAATCTCAGCGACTGGAACAGTAGTTACCGAGATCAGTGGGACGCGCTTGCCCGCCGTTACCGTGAGACTACTGGAATCGGTGGTGAAGAAGTCTTCCCCTTCAGTCGGCTGAAGAACACCGGTGATCCGGAGAAGATCGAGGATTACGAGAAGCAGTGGCGGGCTCAGGAGACGGTCATCAAGGGGATCCTCGACATCCCGGCGACGTCGATCTACAGCTTCACCTTCGCCTCCGAGGCCCGAGGGGCTAAAAGTCGGAGAGTCACCGGGGATTTCATGAGATTCGGGGTGACGGTCACAGCGGCTATGCCTCCCAGCCGTATCGGGCAACTGCTGGCGACCTTGCTCATCGACCAGAGGATCAATTTCGAAGTCAAGCACCTGATTGTGGTCAAGGATCCCGCGCTGTTGAAGTACGACGTCGTCGAGGAAATTCCCGATGGGGTCGAAACGAGCGTTGCCGAACCGAACGTCCGGGTTCAGCTCGAGTTGGAAGTACTCGACCTGCTTGAGAAGGTGGTCGAAGAGGCGGACAATAGTTGAGTCTGGAGGGGGTTTCCCCTCAAGGCGTTGAGAGACCGAGCGAGATCAGTAGATGCAGAACATCGACAAGATTGCGATCGTTACGGCAGCGGTGGTCCTGGTTGGCGGGATACTGTTCGCCACCCTTCGTGAGGATCTCGGCAAGAAATACGCCGATGAGATTCAGCAGGCCGCGGAACTGGTCGACGATCTGAAGGATGAACAGAGACTTGCCAGCGCCCAGGCTCCGGGTGTCGAGCAGATGGTCCGCGCTCCCTTCCAGATCGATCACGATGTGGAATTCCCGGAATGGACCTTCTACCGCCGGACCGCTTTCCTGCACCTCTTCGAACCTGCCGTCGTCCTTCCTCCGGTGCTCACCCAGGGACGGCTGTCGACGGTCGAGGTGGTGAGGATCAACGCGACAAAGACCACCATCCATCGAGTGAGTGCCAGACGTGGAGACTTCTTGCGCGCTGAACTCATCTCCGAAATTCTCCAGATCAGCGACGGCGAAGGAGGAGAATGGAAGGATGTCCAGCAGGTACCGGGCGGCGAGGCGGGGACCGATTTTGCCATCTCAGTTCCCGGTCTTGAACCGAACCATAGCTATCGATACCGGGTACTCACCAGGGCAAAATCGACCAGCACCACTCCCTTCCTGGAGGGAGGGGACAGCATCACTTCCGGCGAGAGTGGAAGTGTTGAATTCCCCCCGAACACAGTCTGGCGGGCGAGTGGTGCTCAGGTCCGTTCCCTCGATGCCGCAGGCGAAATTGTCCCGGGCAGGGTGACGATTCAGTTCACCCGCTGGAACTGGGCTGAGGGGCGGACCGAGCGCAGCACAGATATCGTCCGCGAGCCCGACCGTGGCGTCGATGGAGGGGAACTCTTCGGAACCGGCTACGCCCTCGAAAGAATCGAGGAAGTGGTCATCGAGGGGCGCAAGGAACGTCGTGCGGTGCTGCGCAAGCTGGGAGATTTCCAGCGGCTATATCTGATCAACAACCTGGATCCCAGTTCTCTCGAGCCTTCTGGCTGGGTGAACGACGAGTCCGAGGAATCGGAAGAGCCCTCCGAGGAGTCTGACGAAGCCGACGAGGCGACGGAGATTCCGGAGATACCCGACACCAACGCTGGTGGCGGCGGTCTCTTCGGGGGGGATGACGACTAGATTGCGACCCGACCCGCTTGGGGTCAGGAGGAGGGCTGTCACCGTACGGTGACCAGCCGGCGAGCAAAATCGGAAGAAATGCCAGGCTTGGAGCCTGGCGGTCGCCCGGTGAGACCGGGGGACGAGGGGTTTTCGGGGAGCCTTTTCAGCGCACCGCTCTGCGGGTGGCTGTTACAGATCCCGAGGCCCCCGAGGGGTTCCGGAGGAGCCGGGATCACCTCGATCTGGAGCAGAAATTTGGTGGCTTGGGGTCGGCGGGATGCTGATCTCAACAGGTTGCGGCAGCAAAGCAGGGTGCCCTGGTGCCCGCTTGTGCGAGTCGTCCCCGGGCCATGTGGCCTTGAAGCGCATGTGGCCTTGAATCGCATGTGGTCTTGAAGCGCATGTGGTCTTGAAGCGCATGTGGTCGCGAAGCAAGGAGTTCGGAATGAAGCACCCCGTCCTGGATGCAGCGTTGCGAGGCGGAAGCGGAGTAGAGTCCGGCTCGAGTTGGGCACGGTTGCCCTTCACCGCTGGGACGTTCCTCTGCTGGGCCTCGCTGGCTCTTGCTCTCCTTTTCATCGTTGCGCCGGTCGTCATGGCGTCTCCCATCGACGACGACGACGATGTCGATGAATTGATCCGTGACCTGACTCTCGAGGGCAAGGAGAGGCAAGCCGCATCGAAAGCAGCGAGCGATACCGCCCAGAAGTTGATGGATGAGCTCCGCTATGTCGAAGCTGAGGACAAGCTTCGTGAGGCGGTTCGCCTCGATCCAGAGAATCAGAAGGCACGTCAGATGCTCGAGACGGTTCTTCTGATCCTCGGCGACAGAACCGGTGAGATTCGGGATTTCATGAGGGATGAAGTCGAACGGCAGCGGGTGCGTCTGCAGCAGGACACCATCGAACTCGAGCGACTCTATCTCGACGGCCGCCGTCAGATGGACGATGGCGAGTACGACCGTTCGATCCGTACCTTCGATCAGGTCCTCGAGAGAATCCGCTGGTTCCCCTTCAACGTCGATCTCTCCGATTTGAGAACCCGTTCGGAGCGATCGAAGGAGGACGCCATCCGCGTCCAGCGAGAACAGAGCTCGGTGCAGCGCCGTGAGCGGGAAATGCGAGTCCTCGCCGAGGCCGAGGCCCAGATGACCCGTTCTGCCTCATTCCTGGTAAATCGTGTCAAGGAGATGATGAGGAGGGCGCGACGTCTCTTCCTCGAGAAGGACTACACCTCCGTCATCGACATCTGTGACCAGGTCCTCGACCTCGATCCCTCACGAGCCGATGTCCGGGCGTTGCGCCGTGAAGCGGCAGATCTCAGGCATCTCTACGAGATCCTCGAGACCTCGGTGCGCCATCGAGAGGAATGGGAGCGCACCTTCATGGCCCAGCTGGAATCGGAGATCCCATACACCAAGATCTTCAACTTCCCCAGTGGGGACGAATGGCTGCGGATCAGCCGCAAGGAAGTCAGTCTGGAAGAAAGAGTTCTCGCCGGTGAAAGCGCCCAGGAGAAGTCGATCAAGAGCAAGCTGAAGGTCCGGGTGTCGCGGATCGGCTTCGACGATCGTCCGTTCGCCGAGGTGATCGCCTTTCTTCAGGAACTCTCAGGGATCAACTTTGTCCTGACCAAGGCGGCCAGGGATGCGGTCGAGGGTGGCCAGGTCCGACTGGCCGAGGTTTCCGATCTGCCGCTGGAAAACGTCCTGAACCTGATTTTGGAAGGCAACGATCCACCCTTCTCCTACGTCATCAAGAGTGGAGCGGTCCTGATCGGGCCAACGGACTCGATCCGACCCGGAACCTACCTCGAGTTCTACGAGGTCTCGGACATCACCAAGGATCACCCCGATTTCAAGGCTCCGAAACTTGCCCTGGAGGCGAGCGGAGATGACGGCGGCGGCGGTGGAGGACTCCTCGATCTCGGCGGTGAGGAAGACTCCCAGGAGACCACCCTTGATTCAGATGTGCTCGTCGAAATCGTGGAAAACGCCCTCTTCGGCGATGAAGGTCCTGATGATGATGAGAGCGTCAAGTACCAGAACGGAAAACTGGTGGCACGGACGACGCTGGAGAACCACCGCAAGATCGCCCAGTTGCTCACCGCTCTGCGAAAGTCGACAGGCGTGATGGTGACCGTCGAGGCGCGATTCGTCGACCTTCAGGATAACTTCCTCGAGAGCATCGGTGTCAATTTTGGTAATCCCTTCAATTCGAATTTGCCCAATCCGATCAGCGACATCGATGGTGCAGGAACACAGATTTCCTCGGGTTTCGAAATTGTCGACGCCCAGGGTGAGATCGATGTTCGGGCAGCGGTCTTCAACGCATTTTCACTTCCCCTTGGCTCCTCTGTCTCGCCTTTCGAGATGAGCAGCCGTGGCGGTTTCGCCTTCCAGTACAACGTTCTCGACACCTACGCACTGGAAGCGATTCTCGAGGCGAATCAGAAGACCCAGGAATTCAAGCGCCTCGATGCGCCGAGGGTCACCGCTTTCAACACGCAGATTTCTCACTCACTGGTGGTCGACCAGAGCGCCTACATCAAGGACGCAGAAGTCAACCAGACCGGGGTGGTACCGGTGATCAACCCGGTGATTGGCATTTTGAATTCCGGCTCGATCCTCCAGGTCCGACCGACCGTCAGCCATGACCGCAAGTACGTCATTCTGGAGATCGAACCGACCCTCGCTGTTCAGTTGCCTTCTCGTTTCAAGACGCTGACTCTTGGCTTGACCAACCTCAACGTCGAGTTCCCCGTGCTCTCGGTGACCAACATCAAAACCACTGTGACCATCCCCGATGGGGGCACGGTGCTAGTTGGTGGCCTCAAGCGAACGATCACCCAGAAAGGGAATACAGGGGTTCCGGCGCTTTCGCGGCTTCCCTTCTTGGGTTTCCTCTTCGGCAGGACTGGCGAGGCACGGATGCAGTCGAACCTGTTCGTTCTGATCAGTTCTAAAATCACGGTGATCCAGGACGAGGAGCGGAAGACCTTTAACTAGGAAGCGTGGTGCGCTTCGGCTTTCTCGGGAGACTCGGATCTTGATGGATACGATTTGCTGGTATCGAGTTTTGTTCATCGCAGTGCTGGTGCTTTCGTGCACCGGTGCTGTCGACGGGCAGGTCGTTGGCCGGGGGGACCTGTCCGATGGCGAAAGAATCTATCTCCGGGAGATGATCGGCACCTACCGCTCACCCGATCTGGCAAGGATTTGGATCGCCGAGCGACTCCGCGGAGCCAGTTCCAAGGCTCGTGCTGACCTGGAGTATTCCCTTGCCGATTGTCTCCGCTCCGAGGGGGACATCGACGGCTACGACGCCAAGATCCAGGCTCTCGCCAGAAAGTACCCCAGCCACCTTCGTTCCAAGGGCGCTGAGCTGGAAGCGGTCCAGGCAGCGATGGCCCGGTCGATCCAGGCGCACAACGGGGCAGTCTTTGAAACCGATGCCCGTCTGCGCACCCGGATGCTTGCTGAAAGAGACTCCATCTATCGTGATGAAGTCGCCAGCGTTCTCGATTCCACTATTTTTAAATTGAACGAGGAACTGGAGCAGCGGGCGGATGCCGCCAAGGAGAGCCAGCGAGATGCCTGGGAGTATTACCGTCTGCAGGCTCTCCGCCTCTACGCTCAGAGGCTCCCGGAAGGGAGTGCGGCCGCCAGGACAGTCTGGGAAAGGCTTGTCGAACTCTCCTCCAACTTCGTCGAGACGCGCTACGAGAACTTCGTTCGCCGTTACGAGGCGCAACTCTTCAAGGGACAGGCGCTGGCAGCACTTGGTCGTTCCGAGGAAGCTGCCGAGGAACTCGAACTGGTGGTCGAAATCGAACCGACCATCGACCCGCCCTACAACGATGCCACCGTTTACGTGATTCGCTGGCTGCGGATCCAGGCCCTCGCTGGAACAGCCGAGGCGTGGAACCGCGCCGGCAAGCCCGAGGAGGCGGTCGATCTCTTCGACTTCGTTCAGGGGGGAGACGATGAATACTTCCCCTGGAAGAAGTCTCCAGAGGATCCTCGTCTCGAGCCCTTCATCGTTCAGATGGAGGTTGAGGAGGCGATCTCTCGAATCGCTGGAGGAATTCGGGGGGATGGGCTGAAACTCACCAGGCGCCTCATCGATCGCTACCGGTCGACCGAGGTGATGAGCGCCAATCCGGACCTCGCCCGATCGGCAAACGCTGACATCGCTCGCGGGATGAGCCGCCTTGTCGACATGAAGATCGGCGGTATGCCTGCGGAGTTCTACTTCCTCGCCACCCAGGGCTACAAGAAGCGCGCAGAACCCGAGAAGGCGATCCTCGCCGGCAAACTGGTACTCAACGCCGGTTCTGGAGACCCCGGTGCCAACCGCTGGTGCTCCGAGGCACTCTACGAAATCGCCGAGAACAGCGATGCGCTCGGCCGCAGTGACGAGGCTGCTCTCGCCTATCAGCAGCTCGTCGAGGGCTACCCCGATGGACCCCGCGTCGCCGCCGCTGCCCAGAACTTCTTCGCCATCTCCGGCGACCTCGCCGGGAAAGAGATCGGCGGGGGGCCCTGGCAGCAACTGCTCGTCGAGGCGGAGGGCTTCTTCGCAGAGCATTCCAAGGGGTTGGGGAGCGCCCAGTTGAGGATGCAGCAGGGGGCAGAGGCCGAGGGGGAGGGGCGTTACTCTGCTGCTCGCGAGCTCTACCTGGCAATTTCCAAGACGATCTCGATCGATGGTGAAGAGCGGCCTGTGCCCTTCTTCTACCGCGCCAGAGCGGCTGCTGCCCGCTGTCTCGCGCGCCTCGGTGAGGACCCGGAAATTGCCGCCAGCCAGGCTCTTGGAGAACTGGAGCCGCTGATCGAATCTGCCAGGACCGAGGGTGACGCGGCGGGTGAGGCGGTCCTGCGCTTCGAACTCGCCGTCGCCTCCTGGAACGACAGGTTCAAGCAGGCGGACCTGGCAATCTCCGCCCTCTCACCACTTCTGGAGGAGGTCGGTGGCAGTGGGACGCACCGTGAGGGTGGCCTTCTGCTGTGGCTGCAGATCCTCTGCGCCGAAGGGCGCCTCGAGGAAGCGGAGCGGGTGTTTTCCTCGCTCGATAGTGATTTCCCTGACAGCCAGGCCCTTCTCATCGGTACCTATGATCTCGTCGTCGCCCTTCAGGTGGCCGCTGGAGACCCCTCTGAAGGGGCTGCTGCAGCTGCTGCCGCACGCCGGGCGGGGGACCTGATCAGCCGCTGGATCCAGCTTCCCGGAAGCGGCTTCGAGGATGCCGAGGCGGGAGTGAAATTTGGCATTGCCTCGATTCTCATCGACGGTGGAAGGTACTCCGAGGCGGTACAGATCCTCGAAAGAACACGTGCCACCATCGCCGAAGATGATCGACCCGAAATGCAGATCGCCATCTCCTTTTACCTCGCCAAGGCAGCGAACGCGTCTGGCCAGCACGATCGGGCCCTCGAGAGCCTCGATGCTCTCGTCGCCGAGTTCGAGAACGAGACCTTCATGGGGCAGTTCAACGACGCTCCCTATCTGCTGATTCAGAGGGCCCTTGCGAACAGGGGGCTGTACAAATCCGACAGGAATATCGAGCGCCTCGAAAGTATGGAGAAGGATCTCAACGCTGCCATCGGCATCCTCGGCCAGCGGAGACGATCCCTGAGGTTGCAAAATGCACTGACCCCCAGTTTCGATGGGGACTACTGGAACACCTGGCTGCTTTACCTCGACGTGCTCAAAGCACAGAACCGTTGCGAAGATGTACTGAGAATCATCAAGAGTCGCCGTTTGATGCACGGGAGCAAGGATTCTGATTTTGCTCCCAGAGCACAGCAGGTGGCGTTCGACAGAATCGAAAAGGAATGCCAGTGATGAGAGAGCCACTCCTGATGAGACTGGGAGGAGCAGCCATTTTCAAGATGGCGGTCATCGCTGCCATCGTTCTCGGCGGGGTCACACCCTGTGCGGGGGATCAGATTCTCCTGAAATCGGGACGCAGTTACGATGAGGTGACAATCACCAAGGCGACGTGGGAACAGGTCGAATACCGGATGCGCGGTGTCTCCACCCGCCAGAAGGTCGACGCGGACGACGTCGATCGTCTTGAGTTCACCTCCGAACCCTCGGGGCTCTCCCGCGGCAGAGGGGCGCTTGTTCAGGGTGACTGGGCCCGGGCCGTCTCTTCCTTGCGTGCTGCCAGCAGCCTGCCTGATGAGCGTCAGAAAGCGAACGCGATGTACCTGCTGTCAGTGGCCCACTTGCGCTGGGGTGAGCAGGATGGGGCGCACCTGGGAGATGCGGCCAAATCTGCCCAGGAGTTCATCTCTCGCTTTGCCGAGAAGAAGGATTTTTATCTCCCTCATGCCCATCAGATTCTCTCGGAGGCACTGATGCGCTCGGGGAAATTTTCGGAAGCAGAGGGAGCTCTCCAGAAGCTCGCCGATGGGACCTACGGCAACCGCTGGGTTCTCGGGGGCAAACTCGGGAGAGGAGAGGTCCTGCTGGCCCAGGGGCGCCACGCCGATGCCCGGGACCTCTTCGGGTCGGTAGGAAACGACGGAGCGGTCGCCGGCGATTCCACCTTCCGCAACAGAGCGTGGCTTGGATACGCCGCCTGCCAGATCGGGCAGAAGCAGTATCCTGCTGCAATCGAGACGGTCCGGAAAAAGATCATCGAAGCCAGGAAACGAGGTACTCCTCGTCTTGACGGGGACATGGCTCGTGCCTGGATCATCTGGGGAAGAGCGGAAGAGGAGCGTGCCGGTGGAGATCGAAAGAAGTTGCAGTGGGCGACAATTCGATTCCTGCGGGCTGCCGTGATCGCCACCGGCGGTGATGGCGAGGCGCTTGCTGAAGCGCTCTACCGGGCGAAGGAGACATGGAAGAAACTTGGAGATACTGAGCGGGCGGAAGAAATGGGCCAGAGACTGGCTCAACTCTGTCCCAACTCGCCGTGGAACAAATAATCAAGAAGAGTGTGAGGTGCTCCAGTGAGGGCACCGGCGCGGTGAATTACCCAGCGCGCCCTCGGAGAGGAAAAATTGATGAGCGTTCTGGCCAGAGTTCGCCGGATAACGGTCCTCGGGGTGGTCCTTGTGCTGCTACTGACGACAGTGGCGCCATTGCTCGCCCAGGATGGGGGAGATACCCCTGGGGTTCAGACGAAAACGGTTCTGGACAACATCAATGATGGCGGGGTTGTCGGCTATATCATCATCGGGCTTTCGATCGCTGGAGTCTCGCTGATCATCATGTACGCGATGTCGATGCGCAGGGATGTGCTGGTCCCGCCGGAACTTCTGGCCCACGTGGAGGGGCTCTTCGATGAGGAGGACTACGAGTCTGCCCTCGATGCTCTCGAGCAGGAACAGTCGTTTCTCTCCAGTGTTCTCGCCGCAGGGTTGCCGAAGATCGACCGACCCTACGAGGATATCGAACTGGCGATGGAGGAAGCTGGTGACCAGGAGGCATCGAGCCTTCACCAGAAGATCAGTTACCTTTCTCTGATTGCGGCGGTTTCTCCGATGCTGGGCCTGCTTGGGACGGTGAAAGGGATGGTGGTGGCTTTCAACAAGATCGCTGCTTCGAAAACCTCGCCGAAACCGGCGGAACTCGCTGACGGCATCTCCGAGGCGCTGATGACGACGATGATGGGGCTGATTGTGGCGATACCGATGACCGTCTCCTACTTCCTGTTCAAGAACAGGATTGACACCGCAACCCTGGAGGTCAGCAACATCGCAACCGAGTTGATGGAGCGGTTCGACGTGTCAGAGGCTCAGTGAGGGCCCACTAGAGAGAGTTGAACGATGGCAAGGAAGAAGGCCAGAAAAAAAACGAAGTCGGGCGTCGAAATGGACATGACGCCGATGATCGACATCGTATTTCTGCTCATCATCTTCTTCATGGTGGTGACCGAGTTGACGCTCGATCAGGCCCTGGTGATCCTGCCAATCGCCTCCGAGGCGAAGATCGAAGAGCCTCAGCCCGGCTCCCGGATCGTGGTGATCAATGTCTCCATCGATGTCGATGGCGAGACGGAGATCATTCAGATCGCCAATGGTGACCCGTTGACACCCGAGGGACTGGAGAGGGAACTCCGTGCGGAGACCCAGGCATTCGGGCGCTGGGAACCCAATCCCTCAGACCCGACAAAGAACGATTCGGCGCTCGAGGTGACGATCAGGTGCGATCAGGGCGCCAGGTCGGAAAACATTCACAAGATTTTTGCCGCGTGTCAGAAAGCACGGATCTACAAGGTCCGTTGTGCCGCACTCAATGACCGCGTGGAAGACCCCTACTCCTCCAATTGAGGGGGGAGTGGTGCGGTGTGAGGAAGAAAATGGCGAGGAAGAGAAAAAAACCTGGACGTCAGAAAGACGGGGCGGTTCTCGACATGACGTCGATGATCGATGTCGTTTTTCTTCTCCTGATCTTCTTCATGTGTGCGACCAAGTTCAAGATGCCCGAAGGGGCTCTGCGCTCCTTCCTCCCCAGAGACCGGGGAGACAGCCAGAGTCGACCGATCGTCGAGGAAAATTGCAGAATCTGGCTGCGCATCGAGGGAGGCCAGGTGATTGCGATCGCCGATGATCGGATGATCGATCCGAACAACGAATTGGTCGGCGATTTCGAGATTCACAACGGAGTTCCCGGCCCCAACATGGATCTGATTGAGATCCATATCTCGGATCGGAAAGAGACTTACTTTGGAACATCGGGGGGGCTTCCGGTTGTGATCGATTTTTCCGGAGACGTCCCCTGGAAATACGTGAGTGATGTTCTGAACATCTGTACGAAACTGGAAATTGACAACATCGCCTTCGCCGCTCCCGAAATTCTTCTCGATTGACGAGAGTGGCTCCTGGCAAGTTGAGTTGAAGGATTACTTTGAGTTTTAATGCTCGCACGGCATTTAGGGGTGACGAGCATTTGAGGTGAGAAATCAGGTCTCGTTGGTCTGCCGATTTCGGCCAAGGTCGTGACGGCAGCTTTAGAAAGGGTTCTCCCGTGAACGGAGACAACTTCCTTCGAAGAACCACACTCAGGACGATCTTTTCGTTGCTGTCGGTTCTACTGCTGATCGTTGCAAGCGGCTGCTCTGGCGGTCCGTCTCTCAACGGTGACCCTGTCCCTGCCAGTTTCAGCACTCCGGCATTCGACGTGCCGATGCCCAATCTGGCTCAAGATGCCGTGGATTCAGTTGAATCCAGTTCTCAACCGGATGATCCCAGGGGGCTCATCCAGGAGATCAACCTGAGTGAGCAGGAACGCCGCTCCACCGCTCGTTACTATCTCAATCAGGCTGACCGCCTCTTTGCTGAGGCGAACTACAGGGCGGCTGAACAGCTCTATCGCCGAGCGCTCAGGAACGACCCGAGCCTGCAGGAAGCGAAGACGAAACTCGCTCGCTCCTTGATGTTACTCGGGCGCAGGGATGGGGAGATCCGCACGGTTCTCCAAGAGTTCGGCGAGGAAGTGAGAGTGCTCGAGCAGCAGCGTCTCAGCGATGCTCGCCGGTTGATCAATGAGGGAAGCGCTTCTCTCGATGAGGGTCGCCTGGATGAAGCCCTCGATAGCCTCCAGCGCGCTCGTGAGCGCCTGATCTGGTTCGAATACGGGGTCGATGTTAGCGATCTGCAGGACCAGGCTCAGGCTCTCTACGACCAGGCACGGGACCGGAAGCTGCTGGCAGACGAGGAGTCGCGGCGCACCCAGGAGGAGATGGCCTTTGCCGAAGCGGAACGCCTCACCCGCGAATCTGAGAACCGCAGGCAAGAGCGGATCGCTGCCCTGATGGATCGCATCGAGGGTGCGATGGTCCGTAAGGATTTCAGCGAGGCGATTCAACTCGCCAACACCATCCTTGGAATCGACCCTGACAACGGTTTCGCCGCCCGCCTGAAGGATCGGGCGAACGAGTTCCTGATGGCTCACCGTTACACCAATTACCTCGAACGCGACAATGAAGAGTTGACTCGTGTGTGGGAGGATCTCTCGCGATCGGCGGTCCCATACGAGGATCCCTTCCGCTTTCCCGATGACTCTCGCTTCTGGCAGGAAGAGGTCTCCCGCAGGGGTAGTTCTCTCGCTTCCGCAAATCTCGAGGAGACCCCCGAGATCAAGAAGATCCGCAGGACCCTTGCGAGCGTCTCCCCTTCCTTCGAGTTCCCCGATTCCACTCTCGATGAAGTGGTCAGTTTCCTGAGGACGGTTTCTGACCTGAACATCACCATCGATCCGGAGATCACCCCCGAGGAATACCGCGTGGACATCCGGTTGCAAGGGGTGAAACTCGGTGAGGCTCTCGACCTGATCATGAAGAACGTCGGGCTTTCCTACACCTTCAAGCAGAACACCCTCTACATCACCACACCCGAGAAGGCTTACGGGAACCTGATCTTCGACATCTACAACGTCACCGACATCCTCAACAAGATCAGGGATTTCCCGGGTCCGACGATCAGGATCCAGTCGAATGACGAATCGGACGACTCGGGGGGCAACAACCCCTTCGATTTCGGATCAGCGGACGCCGATGACGAGGAAGAATTGACCCCCGAAGACCTTGTCGATCTGATCCAGGAATCGACCGGTGGCATCGACGCATGGGATGAGTCCGGTTCGACGATCACTGGCCACAAGGGGCAGATCCTGATGACTGCCACACGGGAGTTGCACCTTGCGGTCCACGACTTTCTTGCGAATCTGAGAGCGAATTCAGATGTTTTCGTCGTCGTCGAGGCACGATTCATCGACATGATCGATGACTTCCTCGAGGACATCGGGATCGACTCGAGAAATCTGGGCCAGCCTCCAGGGCAGGGATTCGGTACTGCCTTTGGTTCCCTGAACTCGAGCACGACCGGTGGCAACGACATCGGATTCAACGATCTCGGTGATCCCACAAACCAGCAACTGATCATGGGGCAGAACCGGACTGCCGGGCGGATTCAGCACATCCTCGATGGCTTTGTCGGTGCTGCCCAGGGCAGTCGCCTCAATTCCGCGTTGCGTGGCCTGACGATGCAGGTGACCTGGCTCGATCCGTTCCAGATCAACGCGATTCTCCGGGCCAGCCAGGAACAGAGGAGCGCGCGTACTGTGACCGCGCCGAAGGTGACTGCTTCCAACGGCCAGAGAGTTCACGTCTCGGTGATCACCCAGCGTTCCTATGTCCAGGATTACGAACTGGTCTCCGGTGGTACCGGCCTGGTGGTCTCGGAAGTGGCTGACCCTGTGATCGACACCTTCCAGGATGGGGTGGTTCTCGATGTTCGCCCGGTGATCTCTGCCGATCGCAAGTACATCACCGTAGACATCAGGCCGACCCTTGCGAGTTTGATCAACGGCATCATCTCGACGGTGACCATCAGTCTCGGAACGCTGAACAACGCCGCCAGCCTGGTGGAGATCGACCTCCCCGAGATTTCGCTCCAACAGGCGTTCACTTCTGTCACGGTTCCCGACGGCGGCACAGTACTCCTTGGCGGATTCCGCAGCCTCAACGAACGTAAGTACGTGTCGTCGGTTCCGATCCTCGGCAAGTTGCCGTTCTTGAAGAACGCTTTCCGTCGCAAGGCGTACCTGAACGAAAAACGCAGCCTCTACATTCTGGTCACGGCGAAGATCGTCGATCTGAGATCGGAAGAGAAGGCATTGTTCAACTAGGCAGAGGGAAGTCCTGGGGGAGTGCCGCAGTCGGGTATGAATGCCCGGCTGCGGCCTTTTCCATCGGTTGGTTGCTTTTTCCATCCGATGACTGGGGATCGCCCTTGCCACGGGCTCCAATGCCGGGAAGGATGGCACCATGGCTAGGTTACGTGCCATCTTCTTCGACATCGATGGGACCCTCTTCTCGACCTCGGCATTTGCTGCCCGGGCTCGTACGGCGAGTATCGAGGCGATGATCGCTGCCGGCCTCCAGGTCGATCGCGAGACCCTTCTCGAGGAACTCGAGGAGGTGATCCGGGAGTTCAGTTCGAATTACGAGCATCACTTCGACAAGCTCCTCCTGCGCCTTCCAAGGCGAGCCACGAAAAGCCTTAATTCCGATCTCGTTGTCGCTGCCGGGATCGTCGCTTACCACCAGACTAAATTCCGTCACCTCGAACCCTTCGAGGATGTTTTCGAAGTGACGCGGAGGCTGGCGAGGACCGACCTGATCCTGGGAATCATCACCGAGGGTCTGGGAATCAAACAGGCGGAGAAACTGGTTCGTCTCAAGGTGACTCCCTTCCTCAGCCCTCAAGCGATATTCATCTCGCACCGGATGGGAATTTCTAAACCGAATCCAAAACTCTACCAGCGCGCCTGTGGCGATCTCAACCTGCGTCCTTCTGAGTGCATGTATGTCGGAGACAATCCGCTCCTCGATATCGACCCAGCCAAGAGCATCGGAATGGTCACGGTTCAGGTCTCTCGTGAGGATCCTTTCGAGAAATTGCGCGGCGAGACCACGCCGGATCATGTCATCCAGAACTTCTGGGACCTGGCGGAGATCCTCTCGGAGCGCTATGAAGTCCTGGTTCCGGAGGTCATATAGATGAAGGACACCCGCCCCAAACTCTCGATGGTGATCCCCGTTCGCGATGAGCTGGACTCGATTCCTGAGCTCCTCGAGCGGATGGTGGCCGCTCTCGATTCCGCCTGCGCGGGGGATTTCGAGGTGATTTTCGTCGATGACGGCTCCGTCGATGGTTCCGCTGATCTGCTCGCCAGAAGGTGTCAGGAGGATTCGAGGCTGGTGCTGGTGAGGTTGCGTCGTCCCTTTGGCAAGGGCGAGGCGCTGGCAGCGGGGATCGATCACGCCTCGGGCGAGGTGATCGGGACCTTCGACGCCGACCTCCAGGAGGATCCTGCCGAGATCGGATTGCTCCTTGCCCGACTTCGCCAGGGGGCGGAACTGGTGATCGGCTGGCGGCGAGAACGGCGCGATTCGCTGGCGAAGCGGATCAGCTCGCGACTCTTCAACGGTCTGATTCGCCTCAGTGGCGGACCGCCTCTCAAGGACAGCAATTGCGGATTCAAGGTGATGGATCGGCGCCTTGCCGCCGATCTGCCTCTCTCTGGTGGGCGATTCCGGCTGATTGGGATGGTCGCTGCATACTGGGGGTACAGGGTCGCCCAGGTGCCGGTGAGTCACAAGAAACGAGAGCATGGCCACAGCCACTTCGGCTCCGAGAGATTTCCCGGAGCGGTCCTCGATCTGATCGCGGTTCGTGCCCTCCTGCGTGCTCAATCGCGACCGGGACACCGCCTCCTCCAGCTGGGGCTGACCTGCTCTGCTGCCGGTGGCATCATCTGCGCCTGGATCGCCTGGTTGCGCCTGGCAGAAGGCACGATCGGCCACCGTTACCCGCTGCTGGCGCTCGGGGTTCTGCTGCTGGTGCTCGGCGGTCAGATGATTCTCGCCGGTGTCATCGGCGAGTGGCTCGCGTGGAAGGACCGCTCGCGCAGGCGCGGTTATCGTCTCATCGAGGAAACGGTATCGGTCGAGGAGGAGGCGAGGAATTGAACGCTGAGAGGCCACGGTTGCGGGTGGTCAGTGCTTCCTGGCCAGGCCGCGCCGAGCCCCAGAGAGCCCGTTTCCTGCGTGATCTCCACCTCCAGTTGGGGGACCGTTTCGACACCGAGGTTCTCGTCCCGCGGGTCGACCGCAGCGATCCTGCCACCGAGGAGGGCCCCCCCAGCATTCACCGATTCTCCTACCCCTCCGGCAACCGGTCTCCCCGCTCGGGCGGGATCGGCCCCATCGCCTCGCTCCTCTGGTTGACCTCCGCCTGCTGGCGTGCTCGCCGGCTGTGGCCCCGGGATGAGGGCAAGAAGGGCTGTGTCCTCGCTCACTGGGCGGTGCCCAGCGGCGAGGTCGGGGTGCGGGTCGCTCGCCAGCTCTCCTGGCCCCTGGTGGTGTGGGCCCACGGATCCGATGTCAACCTCTACTCGCGCTCCTTCGCCGGCAGGATCCTGCTCACCAGGGCGGTCTCAGGTGCCGACCGGGTCATCGCAGCGAGTTCTCAGCTGGCCGATCGCATCTCGTCGATCTCCTCCTTCGACAGGGAGAGGATCGAGATCCTGCCGGTTGGCATCGACCCCATCTTCCACCGCCGGCAAGAACCGCCGCCCGCGCCTCCTCTGAGGGTTCTCTTTGTCGGCGAACTGTTGAGGTCCAAGGGGCTCGACCGGCTCCTCGAGGCGATGGCGATCGCCGTCGAGGGCGGTCTCGATGGCCGCTTGACGGTGGTCGGCAGCGGCCCGCTGAAAATGCCCGATCCAGTTCCTCCCTGGCTGAGGCTCGGTGGGGTGCTCACACCCGCGGAGGTCGCCGAGGAGATGGGCCGTTCCCATCTGCTGATCCTGCCGAGCCTGGCTGAAGGATCGCCGCTGGTCATCCAGGAGGCGATTGCCAGCTCGCTGCCCGTTGTCGCCACGCGGGTGGGGGGGATTCCCGAGTTGTTCGAGGGACGGAGCGGCTGGTGGCCGATCGAGGCGGGAAGCCACCAGCAGGTGGTCGAAGCGCTGGTGGCGGCACTCAGCGATCTTGGCGGCAAGGGGTTCACCGCCCTGGGGGAGGTCCGCGCGTCGATGCGTGCACAACCCTCGCCCCCTTTCGATCGCCAGAGATGTGCGGATCGAATCGGTGAACTGATCGAGGAGTTGATCGGGTGAATCGCACCATCCTCTCGCTGATTCTGCTCCTCTTTGCCGCTGCGCTGTTGCTCTACTCGCCGGTGCTCGATGGAGAGTTTGTCTTCGACGACGTCCGTCTGGTCGAGAAGAACGACTGGCTGTGGCAGGAATGGCGGGGAGTCGCGGCAGAACTGAGCCTGTGGGGGGGATTGCTGGGGGAGGTGGCGCAACCGCGAGAGGCGGACGAGGTCCGCGTCGGCTTCCGGCCGGTCCGCTTCATCTCCTACCGGGTGGATGCGCTGCTGACGATGGCGACCACTCCCGAGGGAGAAGACCCGCGCAGCCGCACTTTCTGGTTCCATCTGCAGAACATCCTGTGGCACGCCATCGTCTCGGTGATGCTCCTCCTGCTGACGCTCAGGGTCTTTCGTCGGGGAGGATACCTGTGCGGCTTTGTCGTCGCCGCCGGCTTCCTCGCCCACCCCATACAGACCGAGGCGGTGGCCTACATCTCCGGCCGTCGCGACGTCCTCTTCGCCGCCTTCTACCTCGCTGCCCTGGTCGTTGCCGTCGGCGGGCCATCCCGACCCTCCTGGCGCCGCGGGCTGGTGGTCGCCCTTCTCGCCGCTGTCGCCCTGCTGGCGAAGGAGATGGCGGCGACCCTGCCGGGAGCGCTTCTGGCTCTGAACTGGCTGCAAGGTAAGTCGTCCGGCTCACCGCGGGAGTTTACCTCGCAATTGCCACTGCTGTTGCCGACCACCATCCTCGTCCTGTTCTTCGTCGCGCTGCTGCTTTTCACCCAGAATCCGGGAGCGGGGGCTCCGTGGTGGGGAGGCAGCCCCGCCAACGCCGGGTGGACCTCGTTGCGCGCCATCGGCAGCTACCTTCTGCTCCTCCTCTGGCCTCTCGATCTCAGTGTCGATTACTCCCATGGGGCGTTTCTTCCCTCCGCTGGCCCCTTCGATCCGATCACCGGTGTCCTCGCCCTGGCGCTGGTCGGAGCTCTCCTCGGTGGATCGATCCTCGCCTTCAGGCGCGGAAATCATCCTCTCGCCATCGCTTTTCCCCTCTTCATCATGCTGCTCTCTCCGGTGCTCCAGGCGATCCCCCATCCGGAACGCTTCGCCGAGCGTTTCCTCTACCTGCCGATGGTGGCCTTCCTGCTCGCCGTCGGCGCCATCGGTCACCACGTCATCCGACGAATGCCCGCCTCGATCAGCGTATTCACCGTCGTTCTGATCCTGTGGGCGGGGATGACGGTGAACCGTCTCGAGGACTGGCGCACTCCCTACACCCTGTGGCGGAGCGCGACCGTCGCCTCCCCCGGTTGCGCCCGGGCCTGGTTCGGCCTCGGCAATGCCGCGATGGGGATCGGTCGACCGGTCGAGGCGACCCAGGCCTTTGGACAAACGGTGGCGACGCTCGGAGAACTTGAGGAACGGGATGCCCTCCAGCAGGGGATCTACCTGCAGGCGTTACAGATGAGGGCGGGCCTCCTCGCCAGTTCGGGGAACCGGACCGACCTCGAGATTTCTGCGACTCTCTTCGACACCCTGCTGCTCGAAAAGGACACCGATCAGACGGC
>DQQH01000144.1 GCA_015664425.1 Planctomycetota bacterium | reverse complement strand
GAGATCCTCCAGCCGCTGCTGCTTCTCCTCTGGTGTCGCTCGCCGCAACTCGACTTCCACTGATTCTTCGGATTTGATGGCGTCGCGCATGAAAGTGTTGATGCCTATGATCGGCATCTCCCCCGAGTGCTTGCGGTGCTCGTAGAGCAGTGATTCCTCCTGGATCTTCGACCGCTGGTACTGCCGTTCCATCGCGCCCAGAACACCACCACGATCATTGAGTCGCTGAAACTCCTCGAGCACCGCCTCCTCGACCAGGTCGGTGAGTTCATCGATGATGTAACTGCCCTGGATGGGGTTGTCGTTCTTCGCCAGTCCGAATTCCTGGGCGATGATCAACTGGATCGCCATCGCACGGCGTACCGATCCCTCCGTAGGAGTGGTGATCGCCTCGTCATAGGCATTGGTGTGAAGACTGTTGCACTGGTCGAAATAGGCGACCAGCGCCTGCAGAGTCGTCCTGATGTCGTTGAAGTCGATCTCCAGCGCGTGCAGGGAACGCCCCGAGGTCTGGATGTGATACTTCAGCTTCTGGCTGCGACTGCTGCCCTCGTAGAGATCGCGCATCGCAACGGCCCAGATCCTGCGGGCGACCCTTCCCAGCACGCTGTATTCCGCATCGAGCCCGTTGGAGAAGAAGAAACTCAGGTTCGGAGCAAAAGAGTCGATCGGCATCCCCCGGGAAAGATAGTACTCCACGTAGGTGAAGCCGTTGGCGAGGGTGAACGCCAACTGGGTGATGGGATTCGCACCTGCTTCGGCAATGTGGTAGCCGCTGATGGAGACGGAGTAATAGTTTCTCACCTTGTGGGCAATGAAGTGCTCCTGGATGTCACCCATCAAACGGAGTGCGAAATCTGTCGAGAAGATACAGGTGTTCTGAGCCTGATCCTCCTTGAGGATGTCTGCCTGCACCGTGCCGCGGACAGTCTGGTACACGTACTGTTCCAGTTCCCGAAGTTCGCCTTCATCGGGCTCGCGGCCCCGCTTCTCGACAAAGAGGTCGACCTGCTGGTCGATGGCTGTACAGAGGAAGAGCGCGAGCACCATCGGGGCGGGACCATTGATCGTCATCGAGACGGAAGTGGTCGAGGCGCAGAGGTCGAAACCCGAATACAGTTTCTTCATGTCATCGAGAGAACAGATGCTGACTCCGCTCTCCCCGACCTTGCCATAGATATCGGGTCTCTGGTCAGGATCCTCGCCGTAGAGGGTGACCGAATCGAAGGCGGTCGACAGACGGTGCACCTCCTCACCCTCACAGAGGTAGTGGAAGCGTTCGTTCGTCTTCACCGGAGGTCCCTCACCGGCGAACATCCGCTTGGGATGCTCATCCCGGCGCCGGAAGGGGTACACGCCGGCAGTGAAGGGGAAGTCTCCAGGAAGGTTTTCGAGCATCAAGAAGCGCACCAGATCCCCTTGCCCACGAAGACGGGGAAGCGCAATGCGAGAGATGGAACTTCCCGACAGGCTCTCGAAACGCAACGGTTCGCACCGATCGCGACCACGGATCTGGAAGGTCAACTCCTCTGCCTTGTACCGCTCAGACTTTTCTGGCCAGCCTTCGAGAGTTTCACGGGTGTCTTCGGAGATCTGCTGGCGGAGTTTCTCCGCCTCCTCTCTCAGCAGTTTCGCACTGCTGGAGTCGGTACCGACGAGGTCAGCGCTCGTTGTCAGCGCCTGAACATCGGATGCGAGTTTCGATTCCATCTCGACTCGCTCCCGGTAGTTACGAACCGTTCGAATCACGTCGAGAAGGTATGCAATCCTCTCGGTAGGGAGCACTAGCGGGCGATCTTCTCCCTCGGAGAGAAACTCCCTCGCCTCTCCCTTCCAGTCTCCCACTGATCCATCGAGCAACGTGAGTAGATGACGATAGAATCTCTCGACACCGCTGTCATTGAAATGGCTGGCCACGGTTCCGAATACAGGCAGTTCCTCGTCAGGGAGGTCGGGGTCGAAGAGTCCCCGGCTGCGGCGGTACTGCTTGCGAACATCCCGAAGCGCATCCCGGCTACCAGCCATGTCGAACTTGTTGAGCACGATGATGTCGGCATAGTCGATCATGTCGATCTTCTCGAGTTGGGTCTGGGCTCCGTATTCCGCAGTCATCACGTAGACGGAAATTTTCGCCACATCGGAAATGGCAGAATCCCCCTGGCCGATCCCCGGGGTCTCGAGCAGCACCAGATCGAAGCCCTCCTCCTGCAACAGGCCCAGAGCCCCGTGGATCGCAGTAGGAAGTTCGACGCCGCTTGACCGGGTCGCCAGGGAGCGCATGTAGACCCGAGGAGAGGAAACGCTGTTCATCCGGATTCGATCGCCAAGAAGTGCCCCGCCGGTGCGTCGCTTGGTGGGGTCTATCGACATCACGGCATAGCGCTTCCCGGGAAAATCTGCCAGGAGCCTGCGCAACAGTTCATCGGTGAGGGAGGATTTCCCCGCCCCGCCAGTTCCCGTGAGTCCCACCACCGGAATCACGAGGTTCTTTCCTTCCTCGGCCTCACCCAGTTCCATCGCCGAGATCT
>DQQH01000203.1 GCA_015664425.1 Planctomycetota bacterium | reverse complement strand
TCCGAGCCGGCGCAACTGGGCGATGGCGTCGGTGTCGCGGCCACACCCCGCCAGACGGTGACCGAGACCGATCAGTTCCTCGACCCATTCCTCCATCCGCTGGCGAAGGACATCGAGGGGAAGGGATCCTGCCGCCAGAAGATGGTCGTGGAAGGCGCGCAGGTCGAAGCTATCACCGAGCCGTTTACTGGCGTCGCGGCGCAGTTCCTGGATCGTCAGTTCGCCGATCTTGTAGGCGAGCGCCTGGCCCGGCCAGCTGATGTAGCGGTCCACTTCCGCCTCGACGTTGGTTCTGGTCAGAGCCGAGTTGACGAGCATGTACTCGATCGCCTCATCACGGGTCCACGCCTTGCTGTGGATGCCGGTGTCGACGACCAGACGGAGAGCTCTCCACATCTCGTAGGAGAGGCGTCCGAAATCGTCGTAAGGGTCGTCGTAAAAGCCAACATCCCTGCCGAGAGACTCGGCGTACAGCCCCCAACCCTCGATGTATGCCGTGAAGTGCATCGTCTTGCGAAACTGTGGGAGCCCCTCGATCTCGGTCTGCAGTGCCAGCTGGAGGTGGTGCCCCGGAACCGCCTCATGCAGTGCAAGCGCCACCATCTCGTAGCGAGGGCGGCTCGCGAGATCGAAGGTGTTGGCGTAGAACCAGCCAGGCTGGCTGCCATCTGCGGGGGCGGGTCGGTAGTAAGCGGTGGTGCTTCTGGGTGCCTCGAAGGCAGGGATCTCCCGGACCCCATAGGGCGCTCGCGGAAGGCGACCGAAGAGTTTGGGGAGTTCGGCATCCATCCGCTTGCAGATGTCGCGATATCCACGAAGGAGTTCCTCCGGCTCGTCGAAATAGAAGCGTTCATCGGTCCTGAGAAAGTCAACGAAGGTGTCGAAATCCCCCTCGAATCCGCTCCTCTCGATCACCTTGTCCATCTCCTGGCGGATGCGGGCGACCTCATCGAGGCCCAGCTGGTGGATCTCCTGGGCGGATTTGAAGGTGGTGGTGTGAACCCGAATCCGATGCTCGTAGAAATCGATTCCCGGCGGGTAGTCGCTGCACGCTATCGAAGAGCGAGCGAACGGCCGGTACTCCTCCTTGAAGTGCTCGAGGAGCCTGAGGAACGCAGGTCGGACGACCTCCTCGAGAACCTCGATCCCCTCTCTTCTCAGTTCTTCGAGGACTTCTCCTTCGACCCCTTCGGGGGGAGCCTTCAAGGGCAGGTAAAAGAGGGAATCCTCGGGCTTTCCTTCCAGTTGCGAGACGAGCTGCTCCTCCACTCCTTCGAGGGTGACGCGGGGAGGTAAAAAGCCGATTTCGACGGCGCGCTCGAGGATTCCGATGGTGCCGTCGATCACCTGTGGAACCTGGCGCAGCCTGGAGAGGTAGTTCTTGATGTCGTCGCTGGAGCGGATCGTCATCCGGCTCGCGAGTTGTGGCAGCCACACCTGGGGACCCCGCCTCTGGTCGATGGGAACCAGGTAGCCCCCGAGTCTCGCTTCATCGATGCCGTTGGAGAGTTTGGTGAGCAGCATCTCCGCCTGGACCCTCTCATCTCGAGGAAGAGAGGCGAGGTCGAGAGCGCGAATTTCCTGCATCAAGCCGAAGGCAAATGTGTTC
>DQQH01000193.1 GCA_015664425.1 Planctomycetota bacterium | reverse complement strand
GCTGAACCGATCTCTAGCCACCGCGGAGGGATAGACAGGGGAGTCAGGTGGCCCGCACGGGGTGGTGCGGGGGAGAGCAAACATCTGTCGTGGGAGACGGGGAAGGATAGGTGCGATAGACCGCGGAAATGGAGCGAAATGAGGGAAACGAAGGGCCAGAAAAATAGGGGTAAGAAAAAACAAGGGCGGTGAGACCGAAAGGTCTCACCGCCCTTCACGAACCGCTCCCTGGAGGAAACGACGCGTCGAGTTCGCCTAGCAGGTGTTGTAGTCCAGGCACTCCACGGTGTCGTCTGTCGGGTCGGGGCCACAGTCTGTCGGGCCCGGAGCCGGCGGAGGCGGCTGCATCGAGAACAGGTAGCCGAGAGTCTTCACCGGGTCAGCGATGTTCACACTCCCGTCGTCGTTGGAGTCGGCAGTGTCCGCGCAGCCCGGATCGTCACCTCCGGAGAAGAGGTTCGCCAGCGTTTGGACCGGGTCGGCGATGTTGACGGTGCCATCACCGTTGCTGTCGCCGCGGCGGAACTCGGGTTCGGTGCCCCCGAACGCTACAGCGTAACGTCCAGCGAGATCGACCTGGTCGCCACCGTATCCACCGAACTCCCACGAAGACGAGATCGTCTTACCACCGCTGTCGGTGTCGTAGTAGACGGTGGTGAAGTACTCGGGGGTGCCGAGGCTGACGGCGTACTTCCAGGCCGGAGCCGCGTTCGGGCCAAAAGCGTCTGTGGTCGCCGGGGTCAGCCAATCGGTCCAGTCGTTGCCACCGATGTTGTCCTGGTTGTAGATCACGTCGACCTGGTCGCTGGTATCGAGGTTGCCGGCGTTGAGCCCGTCCATGGCGGTGAAGAGGTCGTCTCCGTCACCGGTGTTGTAGGTGCCGTCGTCGACGCCATCACGGCTGTCGAAGAGCGAAGCCTGGTGCTGCCAACCGAAGTGGTCGCCACCCTCGAAGTAGATGCCCTTGCCGTCGTTGCCGAGGGTTCCGAGGAGGTCGCCTTCAGCCTGGTTGATCCGGTAGTCGGTCGGAACCGTGCCGGTCATCATCCAGATGTTGGCGATGTCTGCATCGGTCACGCAGGCGTAGTCGACCGGGCTCATCCGCAGCAGTGCCGCGTCACGGCCAGCGTCGGTCAGCGCCAACAGCAGGGCTGCCCCGCTGTCGATCGCTCCCAGGTCACCTGCGGTCTGGAGTCCCTCGACCGCGAAGATCAGGTCGGTCTGGCCAGCATAGGTCAGCACCGAGGTGTTCACCGTCGTCGGGTTCGGTCCGCTTCCGCAGTCCGCCACCACTTCGTAGACGTGGTCGCCGTTGGCGACGGCGGCATCGACGTAGCTGGTGTCGGTGACAGCGAGCGTGGCGATCGTTCCTCCGTCACGGGTCACCTCGAGCGAACTCCAGTTGGTGCCGGCATCCCAGGTGAGGGTGACATCGCCGCTGTTGCAGTCGGAGTCGACCGCAATGTTCGTCGGTGGCACACAGTCGTTGATGGTGAGATCGCCACTGGCGAGTCCCGCCGGGTTGAAGGTACCGAGGCGAATCATGTAACTGACGCCATTGACCGCATCGAAGATCAACTCGGCTGCGACTCCGCAGAGGCCGCTGGTCGCGTCGTCGTTGCAAGCGATCACGTTGGCAGGGTCGTCATCGGCGCAGCCGTTGTTGTAAACAGAGAGGTTAGTGTCGCCGGTGGCGCCACAGGTGGTGACGATCACAGGACCGGTGCTGGTTGCGGTGTAGCAGAAGAAGATGTCGTTGTACTGCTGCTGCACTCCGAAACCGAAGTCGCAGACGGCGATATCGATGGCGGGGCTGTCAGTGCCGTTGAAGGTCGGATCGCACTGGAACGGGACCGTGCCGACACCGATTGGCTCGGCACCATCGTAGGTGTCGTTGGTCGGGTTGACGTTGATCGAGCAGTTGGTATCGCTGATGGCGGAGCCACCGACAATCTCCTGCACCGTGATGGTGTGCTGCTGGTAAGGAGTCAGGCCCGGGGTGAAGTAGAAGTTGTCGGTTCCGGGAATGTTAGCGACGAGCGCGGCGTCGACGTAGACGTCGTAGCTGTCGGGAGTACTCGCCGGTGCATCCCAGGAGACCTCGACAGCGGTGTCGGCGTCGGTGTTGTTGCACTGGAAGTTGGCGAGTCCAGCAGCGCCGCCGCAGGTGGTTCCGAGGAGGTTGAAGTGGGCCTCGATGACCCATTGCAGGTCGCCGAAGCCAATCGCTGCGACGTCGATGGGATTCGGAATGCCGCAGGCTGCCGCGCTGAGGAAACTGGGCTGGGCCTGGGCGCCGGTTGCCACATCCTGGGTACCCATCCAGAAGGCGTCCTGCTGGTTGAGGTCGTAGCACATCACATCGATGACCAGAGTAGCGTTCGCTCCGGTGATGCTGGAGCAGGGGATCGAGATCGGCGTCGGGAAGATCACCGGGTAGACCTCGTTGTCGATGCCGCCGGGTAGACCGAAGTCGTAGGTGGCGATGAGGGTCATGCTGGTGACGGTCGGCCACTGGGTGCCGTCCTCATCGAGGTAGACGTTGATCGCCATCGGCTGGGTCGGGCCCGCGCCGGGTGTCGATGCGTTGACGCCGATTTCGACACAGGTCAACTCGATGTTGGTCGCTCCGACCTGGCCGTTGAGGTTCCACTTCTTCCAGAAGTGGTTCTCGGCGTGGAATCCGCCAGCGCCGCAGGAGACGGAGCCACCGTCAGCGACCGGTGGAGCCGGGAAGTCGCTGATGATTCCATCGGCGGCGGGGCAAGGCTCGAGGATGACGACGGTGCAGCAAACCTGCTGGGAGAGGACTCCGCCGAGGATTGCTTCGACGCAGAACTGGCTGGCGCCGAAGCCGAGGGCTCCGGAGGTGTAGGAGGCGTCGGATCCGGGCAACGCCGCCTCGAGGGTGCCGTTGAGGTAGATGTTGATCTCGTCGTAGGCATCGGAGTTGGCCCACGTCATGGCGACGGTGTTGTCAATCGGGTCGAGGATGCAGTCGAGAGTCTGGACCGGCAGTGTCGCCGAGGTGAATGCGAGTGTCAGGGTACCGGTGCCGACGTCTCCGTCTGCCCAGCCACCGACGCGGACGAGATAGGTGACGCCCGCCACGACGATCATATCGGCGTAGGAGGTGAACCCGGTGCAGGCGACGCCTGTGTTCGGGTCGGTGCCGTCGCCGTTGCAACCCACCTCGTTGAGGGAGGAGCAATCGCCGTCGTAGATGACGAGGTCGGAG
>DQQH01000212.1 GCA_015664425.1 Planctomycetota bacterium | reverse complement strand
CGGCGTAAACGCCGGGGAAATCGGATTCTGCTGAGGTCATCGGGACCCCTCTCTCTCGATGAGGCGAGCAGTTCCCCCGACAGGGTCAGAGCACGGGGACTTCTTCACAAGGCACGTCAGGCAGGTTCAGTTTAGGGGGCTCCATCGAGAGATCAACGGCAGTGGAACCGTTGCTCTTCATCCCATAGCCTCTGGCAGCGGCACTTTTTGAGAGGAAGGTCACGATGAGGCCACCTGCACGGATGAAAACGCTCTGTACCCTTCTCCTGTTCCTTCTCCTGGGTTCACCGACTCCCGCTCCCAGCGCTGCCCCTTGCGATGCGCCGCTCCTCGATGAAACCACCTTTGAGCACTGGCGAGACTACCTGAAACCCGCCGAGGGTGAGCTGCGCTGGCAGGGCATTTCCTGGCGAGGACAGTTCTGGGAAGGGATGGAAGAGGCGACCGAGAAGGACCTACCGGTCCTGCTGTGGGCGATGAACGGGCACCCTCTCGGCTGCACCTGAAACAATGGAATCATCCAGAGGCGGTCCGTCTTCACCCACCCACGCGTTCAGGAACTGGCCCGGAGGTTCGTCCCTGTAGCGGATGAGGTCGGCCACCTTCAGAGAGGGAGCGATCGAGAATGTCTTCTCTTCCAGAAGATCGCCGAGCAAGGTCATTACGCCGGCAGAAGCCACCCGACTCGCACTCGCCAGGGGATCTACATGACCGCACCCAGCGGCGTCCTTCTCGCATCTCTCAACACCCGCGACCCCGACCTGGTGGTCGCCAAGCTCGAGGAAGCGCTGCGGCTGTGGCAGAGGATGCCACCTGAGGTGCGGCACCTGGATGCGGCAGCGAAAGAGGGTGGAAGCGAGATTGTACGCAAGGAGGAGAAGTTCCCCGAGAATGGGCTGGTTCTGCGCGTCTACTCGAGAGATCTGCCGAGGGAGGAAAAGGTCGAAGGCTGGCGTGGGGAGGCCTGGAACCAGGACAACGCCTGGTTCCTCCACGATGAAGCGCGTCAGTTCCTCGGGGAGAAACTGGTCGTCGGGACGCGTCACAACGTCCCATCGAGTCTGGTTCAGCGGTTGGCGCGCCTCCATCTCGTCGACATCGTTCGCGGAGAGAGCCCCTCCTACCCGCCCGATTCGGTCAAGGCAGCGACTCTTTCGACTGAGGTGATCGCCGTCGACAACGGCGTCCTCGAGTTGCGCCTGACGGGAGAGGCGAGTCTCGAGCAGGGGGGGAACTGGCACGTCGGTGAAGGAGATAAGCCGAAGAAGACGGCCAGGGGCTACCGGGGCAAGTTCCAAGGCATCGCTCGCTTCGACACCGAGGAGCAGCGATTCGTCCGCTTCGAACTGGTCTCCACCGGCCAGCGCTGGGGGGCTACTCGTTACAACGGTCGCGGCGATGACCTCGACGGGGGGCCCATCGGCTTCCTCCTCCTTCTCGCCGCCGACAGCAGCAAAAATCGCGTTCCTCCCGCCTCCTTCGGGGAATACCCCTGGTGAGGGCTTCTCTTCCTGCTGTCGGAAGTTGAATCGGCAGAACCGATGGGTCTCCTTGAATGGCGAGTCAACTTCCCCTATCCTAAGGACTTAACCCGTGTGATCG
>DQQH01000166.1 GCA_015664425.1 Planctomycetota bacterium | reverse complement strand
GGCAATGCCCTGTCGAAACTCTCGATCGCCGCCACCTTGCCGTCGAAGTCCCCCGAGTGACCGGCGGTGTCGGTGTCCTTGAAGTGAATGAAGATGAAATCGCTGTCGCTTCCGTGGCTTTTTGCCATCGCGATCTGGGCATCGAGATCGGGACCGCAGTCGAGTGCCTTCATACCCACCAGTCTCGCCACTCCCCGGTACATCGGATAGATCGCCAGGGCCAGCCCCTTCAGACCGTAGCGCTCGGGGAAACCGGCGAGTTGCGGGCGAGTGGAAAAACCGCGCAGCAGGATTCCGCTGGCGACGCCGCCAGAGAGAACTTCTTCAGCACGGGTGAGAAACTCGCTGGCGATCATCGCCGTCTGCATCGACGCTTCGTCGGAACCGATCAGGGGCAGTGGCGCCTTGCCGGTCACCTGGGGGTCGTTGTCGTTGACGCTGGCTCCGAGCCCCTCCCCCGACAGAACCAGGGTAAATCGGTGTTCCTTGCCCGGCAGGAGAGTGATGCGGACCCCATCGATGGAGATCTGCGACTGCAACTGTTCGCACAGACGCAGGCACTCCTCATCGGGGGGGCGACCGGCGCGCCGATCGCTGACGTTGCCATCGTCATCGATGGTGCAGAAGTTGCCACGGGCGGCGACCTCACCAGCCCTCAGTGGGTAGTCGCTGCCGAGGGCTTCGAGAAGGCCGCGGCCGAAGTCGATCTCGAGGGGATCGTAACCAAAGAGTGACATGTGCCCCGGTCCCGAGCCGGGAGTCATCCCCACCGGCAGCAGTTGTACACGCCCCAGAGATGACTTCGCAGCGAGTCGATCGAGGTTGGCGGTCTTCGCCGCCTCCAGTTCCGTTTGACCTCGTCGAGGATCGGGCAGCCCACCGAGCCCATCGAGGACGATCAGTCCGATGCGCCCTCCGCCGTCACGAATCAACTCCTCTGGCAGTACCATCGCTGGGCCCCCTTCGATCTCGGGTCCATTGTCGTGACCGACGCCCCCAGCCACAAGGGCAGTGGCTTCCCTTCCTCACCTCGTGACCATCAGGTAGTCTCGGCTGTGGAATGGAGCCTCCTGCCACGATGAAACCAGCCCTGAACGATCCTGCCTCCATCACTTCGCTGCACGTCAACTCCTCTCGGGTCTGGCGCGGGGGAGAGCGCCAGACGCTGCTGCTGGTCGAGGGTCTCAGGTCCCGCGGCCACGACGCCTGTATCGCCTGCCCGCCTCGATCCCCCCTCTCGAGTAGGGCTCAGGAGGCGCAGATCCCCACCTACGAGGTGTCGATGCGAAACGAGCTCGACCTGCGCGGGGTCTTCGGCTTGCGCCGTCTGATCGGGCGCCTCCAGCCGCGGGTGCTGCAGCTGCACACCGGCCACGCCCACTCCCTCGGCGTCCTGGCACGGGGTTTCCGACGGCAACCGGCAACGATCGTCAACCGCAGGGTCGACTACTCGATCCATCGCAGCGGCACCCCCGGTTTCACCCGGCTGAAATACTCCCTCGGCGTCGACCTCTTCGTCGCCATCTCCAAGGCGATCGCTACCGTCCTCATCGAGGATGGCGTCGCCGCCGAGCGGATCCGTGTCATCCACTCGGGGGTCCCGCCCCTGCCAGACGCCTCGGGCAGCCGCGATGGCCTGCGTGAGTCGCTGGCGATCCCGACCGACGCCATCGTCGTCGGCACCGTCGGCGAACTCACCGCCCACAAAGGCCACGTCCATCTGGTAGCCGCCCTCGCCCTTCTGCGCACTCGCCAGCAGCCGGTCCACCTGGTGATCGTCGGCGACGGCAAGGGGGCGGCGATCCTCGAGGAGGAAGCGCGCAGTGGCGGCGTCTTCGATCGATTGCACCTCGTTGGATTCCAGCACGATGTCGCCGGCTGGCTCGCCGCTTTCGACGTCTTTGCCATGCCCAGCGTCGAGGAGGGGCTGGGAACCAGCGTCCTCGATGCGATGCGCGCATCGCTGCCGGTGGTCGCCAGCGCCGTCGGCGGAATTCCCGAAGCGATACTCGATGGAGAGTGTGGCATCCTGGTGGCTCCCGGGGAGCCTTCCCTCCTCGCCGAGGCGATCGATCGCCTCATCGACGATCCCGAGAGCGCCCGGCGCCTCGCCGAGGCGGCACATCAGCGCGTCGAGGAGCATTTCAGCGCCGAGGCGATGATCG
>DQQH01000151.1 GCA_015664425.1 Planctomycetota bacterium | reverse complement strand
GAAGTTCCCCTGACGAGAACCCGCCACTGGAAGAGAGTGCCGATGCACGCCGTGCCTGACGATGACAGCCTGGCTCCTGGAGAAGACACACCTTCGGAGGATCCGACTCCTGGCGGGGACGATGGTCTGGGTGAAACCTCTGACGGTCTTCACTTCGAGGAGATTCAAGAGACTTCGGGGAAGATTCGCGAGCAACTCAGGAAGGTGATCGTCGGCCAGGAAGCCGTGGTCGACCTGTTGCTCATCTCCCTCTTCGCAGGCGGGCACAGCCTCCTGGTCGGGGTGCCAGGGCTTGCCAAGACGCTGTTGATCAGCACTCTTGCCGACGCTCTATCACTCAGTTTCAACCGGATCCAGTTCACTCCGGACCTGATGCCGAGCGACATCACGGGGACAGAGGTGATCCAGGAGGACGCCAGGACGGGGGAACGGATCTTCCGGTTCCTGCCCGGCCCCATCTTTTCAAATGTAATCCTGGCTGACGAGATCAACCGAACGCCTCCAAAAACTCAGGCGGCACTGCTCGAGGCGATGCAGGAGAAGCAGGTGACGGTGGGGGGCGAGCGCCACCCCCTGGAGCAGCCTTTCTTCGTTCTCGCCACCCAGAACCCCATCGAGCAGGAGGGAACCTACCCCCTGCCAGAAGCGCAACTCGACCGTTTCATGTTCAATATCGTCGTCAACTATCCCTCTTCGGAAGAAGAGCTGGAAATCATGCAGAGGACCACCTCGGGACTGTCCAGCGATGTCGTAGCGGTGGTCGACAGCGAGCAGATCCTCAAGCTGCAGAAACTGGTACGAAGGGTTCCCATCGCCGACGATGTGATCCGTTACGCCCTCAACCTCATCCGGGCGACTCGCGTTTCCACCGGTGGAGTCCCCGATTTCATCAGCAAGAACATCGAATGGGGTGCGGGGCCCCGGGCCGGTCAGTACCTGGTGCTCGGCGGCAAGGCGAACGCCATTCTCAAGGGGCGTCCGAATGTCACCTATGACGACATCGCCAAGGTCGCCCATCCGGTACTGCGCCACAGGATCGTGACCAATTTCGCCGCCGAGGCAGAGGGGATCACCGCCGACCACATCATCAGCCGACTTCTCGAGGAGACTTCCAAGAATGGCTGAGGAAGCTCGCAGCTACCTCGATCCCGCCGAGCTCTCGAAGGTCTCAGGTCTGCAGATCCGCGCCCGACTGATCGTCGAAGGCTCTGTCTCCGGGCTCCACAAGAGCCCCTACCGGGGTGCATCGGTGGAGTTCGCCGAGCACCGGGAATACGTCGCCGGGGATGACATCCGGCACATCGACTGGAAAGTCTTCGGGCGATCCGACCGCTATTACATCAAGCAGTACGAGGAGGAGACAAATCTCCGGGTCCAGTTGCTCCTCGACACCAGCGAGTCGATGAACTACGGCTCTGGTGCGATGAGCAAGCTGGAATACGCCCGCACTCTTTCTGCAGCTCTCGCTTACCTGGTGTTGTGGCAGCAGGATGCGATCGGGGCCTTTGCGTTCGATGAGAGAATCCGGGCAGAAGTACCCATCTCTTCCAACCGTTCCCATCTCCAGAAACTGGTCGGCGTCCTCGCCTCCGAAGCGGGCCGTGATTCCACCGACCTTGCCTCTGTGCTCGGTCTGATCGCCGAGAGGATCAAGCGCAAGAGCCTGATCATTCTGGTGTCGGACCTCTTCGATGATGTCGACAAGGTCACTCTCGGCCTGCGCAGGCTTCGCCACGCAGGTCACGATGTGGTGCTCTTCCACACGATGAACCCCTACGAACTCGAGTTTCCCTTCAATCGCATGACCCTCTTCGAGGGTCTCGAAGATCAGCCGGATCAACTCGCCGATCCCAACTCCCTGCGCGAAGCCTATCTCGAGGAGATTCACAACTTCACCAGAGCCCTCAAACGCGCCTGCAGAAACAGCCTGATCGATTACCAGCTCGTCGATACTTCCCGACCCTTCGACCAGGTCCTCACCGAGTACCTCGGCCGTAGAAGCGGGAGCTTGTCTTGAACTTCGCGAACCCGCTGCTCCTGGGTTTCCTGTACCTCGCGGTGATCCCCCTGGTGATCTACCTGATCAACCGGCAGCGTTACCATCGTCGCCAGTGGGCAGCGATGGAATTCCTGCTGCGCGCTCTGCGAAAACATCGCAGGCGATTGCGCTTGGAAAACCTGCTCCTGCTGCTGTTGAGGACGGCGCTGGTACTCCTCTTCGTGCTGGCGCTCGCCCGTCCGACGGTGGACTCGGGTCAACTACCGCTCCTCGGTTCCACAGGCAGACAGGAGGCGATCCTCATCGACGCTTCCTATTCGATGGGGGTGCGCCAGACGAGCCGTTCGGTGCTGTCCGATGCCCGTGATTTGGGCCGCGGCATCCTTCGTTCCTTGCAGCGGGGAGATCGCACGGGCCTCCTCGTCGGCGGACTGCCTCCGGGGGAGGGCCCCAACCTCGGTGACGATGCGGAACTGGTGGGGGAGTCGGGAGCAGTGAGAACACGGGCAGCGCTCGGGGAGTTCCCTCTCGGTACCTTGCCCCTCGATCTTGCGCCGTTGCTCAGCGAAGCGGCAGCATTCGTCGAGCACCAGGGTGGTCCCGGCTGGCAACTGCACCTGATTTCCGATCTGCAGCGGCGAGACTGGCTGAGTGCCGAAGCTACCGCAATTCCTGCGGTCCGGGAGGCTTTCGAGCGTATCGAAGCTCTCGAAGCGGAAGTGGTGCTGCATCCTGTCGGGCCGGAAAGACCGCGCAACGTCACCATCGTCAGTCTCGACTGCACGACCCCTCTGTTGACTTCCGACTTGCCGACCTCCTTCCAGGTGACGGTTCTCAACCAGGGCAGGGATGCTGTCGCTGGCCTCGAGGTCGAGGTCTGGATCGATGAAGAATTGCAGGGCTCCAGGCGAATCGACGTCGATGAGGGGGATTCGGCGGTAGTGTCCTTCCCCCATGTTTTCAGGGAAGCAGGGCTGGCCCGGGTGAGGGCGAAGGTGCGCTCGGATGACCTCGAACTGGATGACCAGCGCCACATCGTTCTCGATGTTCGACAGTCGGTGGAGGTGCTGGTCATCGACGGAGGCTACGACGCGGTCGAAGAGGCAGCCGAATCCGACTGGCTCAAGGCTGCCCTGGGATCGGATGACCTCATTGCTACCGGGGTGCGCCTGACTCCATTCCATCTTCAAATCCTGCCGCCGGACCGTTTCCTGTCTGCCGATCTCGAGAACGTCCAGGTGCTGGTGCTGGCGAACGTCGCGTCGATGAGTGCCGCTGACAGCGAGAAGATCGAGGGCTTTCTGGAAAATGGTGGCGGGGTTCTCGCATTCTGTGGTTCACGAGTTCAGCCCCTCGCCTGGTCGCGAAACGCATGGCGCAGCGGTGAAGGCTGGTTCCCATACTCTCCGGGTGGCGAGATTTTCGACGCTCGCCGCCAGGCCTTTTTTCACTGGCAAATCGAGAATGCAGACCACCCGGTGATGAAGTTCCTGGCAGAGACCCCGGATGCGGGAATCGGCGACGTTGCGGTCCATGGCTACAGGCTGCTCGCCTCGGAGGTCGATCCTGAAGCGGTTCTGATGACTCTCGATGACTTCGATAAGACCCCTGCCCTGGTCGAGAAGCAGTTCGGCAAGGGGACGGTACTCGCCTTCAACATCGGTGCGGGTCGCTCCTGGAGCAATTTCCCCATCTCGCCGGCATTTGTTTGTTTCCTCTTCGAGGCGATGCCCTACCTTGCTGCGCGAAGTGGCGAATCCCGCCAGCTCGCTCTCGGTGAGCCGTACAATCGGGTCATAGATTCGGATGAATACGCCCCTCGAGTCCTGGTGGTCACACCGGATGGCTCCTCCGTTCCCCTCGCCCTCATCGAGAGAGAGGACCGCCGTTCCTTCGATCTACACGTCGACGGGCGCTGGGAGCCCGGTCTCTTCGAGATTCGTTTCGACCGGGGGGCGAACTCCAGTGATGCGTTCAGTTCCGACTGGTTCGCTGTCAACGTCGATCCCCGGGAGGGGGAGTTGATCCGGGCACCGGAGGACCTGCTCGTCGATCTTTATCCCGCACTCAGCCTGGCGGAGCACAGCACCCAGATCGAGGAGGCCACCCTCGGTGGGAGTGGTGACCTGTGGTACCCGATCTTCTGGGTCGTCCTCTTCCTTCTGGTCAGCGAGAGCCTGCTGGCCCGTTCCTTCGGCAGGTCGAGAAGGAGGAAGAGTTGAGATGCTGAATTCCTTCCTCCTGGCGCTACCAACTGTCGGGGAGACCCGCGTTGACACGAGAATAGAGTGGCTCGCCGCACCCGAGACGTGGATCACGGCGTTGATCCTGGTTCCGGCGCTCTTCGCCCTGGTGTG
>DQQH01000044.1 GCA_015664425.1 Planctomycetota bacterium | reverse complement strand
TGAACAGTGGGGTTGGATCTTCACTTCTCTCCTCCAAAGGGGTCGCCGTTATCCCTTTTCTCCCTGTCTCTCTTCCACAGATTGACGCTCCAGTCAAAGGGGAGATAGGTGATCGATTTCTCACCTTTCTCCTTCAGCACCTCGACGGCCTCCGCGGGAGCGCTGGTCTGGAGAAATTTCAGGACAGTAGCGCCCTTTCTCCGGAAGTCCTCGCCGAACCAGTAGAAGATTTTACTGACATCGACGCGTCCCTCACAAACCCGGAGTTGACCCGGGGAACGGAGCGCCTTCTCGACCGCATCTGTGAGCTGGACGCTGATACCCTTGCCGACGAATGCACGGTTTAGAAGGGGCGGGCACCCCTTCGAAGCACAGTTCACGGCGAAGTGGATCCGGGGCTCGTCGAAGAACTCCTCGCTCCTCAGCAGTGAGTGCTCGATGAAATCAAGAGAGACCACCTCTCCCGAGATGAGGCATCGATTCACGTTCCACGGGTTCTCGATGTCACGGATGCTCTTCACCGGCCAGTGGGCGGTGACCAGATCCAGGGTGTAGGCGTTGTAGGCGTTGATCAGAAATGCCAAAAGAGAATCACCGCCGAGGCCCTCGAGATCGGCCTTCGCCAGCCGATCCAGGTAGGAACGGAGCTTGTCTTTCTCGCGAAGGAGTGCCGGATAGTCGACCTCACCGCCGTCGCTGACGTGACGCCTGAGCAAATCGTCGAAAATGGTGTGATCGAAGGTCCCGGTCCCCCCCTCGAGGCCAAGGCGGACCGCCTCGGTGAGGGGATGTCCCTCCACCGGGCTTGCCACAGGAGCGGAGTGACCGACCCACAGGCTCAACAGCAACCCAAGAATCAGGTGGAGGGAACCGTTTCCATGCAGCATCTCGACACTCTCCTCCCTCCCCCCACCGGGGTATCGCTCCAGAAGCAAGGCCCCATCCCGCCACCTGGGTGCCGGTCTCCTTGCATCGGGGCTCCGGGCACCATAGCCTGCTCGGTCCGCTCCAGGGAGCCCGAACCCAATTCACCGGGTCGGGACCGGGGGGTGAGAGCGAGGGAGACAGCGCCAGTGGAATCGGTCAGAACAGCCCCGAACCCCGAGCACTACACCTGCGTCATCGAGATCCCTGCTGGGATCATCCGCACCTCCGTGTCCCGCCTCGACACCACCGAGATCCTGCTCGACACCCGCGTCAGACTCAAGACCACCGATCGCTTCGAGGTGGTCGTTGAACACCGGGATGGCCCCAGTGAGGTGATCCACGCCAGGTTCCATTCCTCCGGAGAAGCGGGAGTGGTCCTCAGGTGGGACTTCCAGCACCCGCGGGAGATGATCAGCCTCGATCGCCTCCTCGATGCCCCTTTCCGGGGCACGAAGGGGCGAAAGTTGGCGGGAGAACTGGAGGAGGCCCTCAAGCACCGCTCGCTGCTGGTGAGAACCTCGGCGATCGCCGCGCGCCGCGACAGCGTCCGTGTCCTCAGCCTGTCGGTGGTCAAGGACCTGATCCAGGAGGCTCTCGATGAAGCCATCGAATCGAGCGTCCGGCAGTTCGACAGGGAGGAACGGGAGCAGCTGCTGCGCGAGTCCGAATCGCAGTTCCGTGATCGCCTCGCTGGTTACGAGGAGGACCGGGAGAATCTCAACGCCCACATCGAGGGCTTGAAACAGCGAGTGGTACGGGCCCAGCAACTCCTCGAGGAGGAGCGAAAAACGGCGGTCGGAGTGGATCGTTTCTCCCTCAGCGAGAAGACGGTCATCGAACTGGAGCATCGCCTCTCGACGATCCTCGATGCGGCCACTCTGAAGGGCCAGGTTTCGGCGGAGTCAGAACAGGCCCTGCGAAGAACCCTCGAGGATGTACTCGACCGCGAACGGGAGCGGGTCCGCGATCTGGAGAGCCAGGCCCACAACGACCGCATCGGCGTCCTCGACAAGAAGGTGGGACGGCTCTCGAGGTCCCTCGACGAGGCTCGCCAGGAGAGGGACCGGGCTCAGAGTTTTGCCAGGAAACTCGAAGTCAGCAGCGGCGCCCGGTTCTCCCGCCAGGGATTCGAACCGGGGCTCTCTCTCTCTGACCCGAACCGCGTGGTCAAACTGAGGCTCCTCACCGATCTGGTCGACGAGAACAGGCAGTTGCGGGAACAACTTGTAAACAGCGATGGGGAGGGACAATCCGGGGCCTTCTCCAGGAAAACGAAACATAACTAGAGCCGGTGCCACTGGGTGTTCCAGCGGCCCCCCGGCGAGCCAGAAGAGGAGCAGGGATGGAAAAATCAGAAACAGTCTTTGTCGGCGTGGACCTCGGGACCAGTCGCGCCTCGATCACGACATCGACAGGGTTCAGGAACACCGTCTGGTCCTATGTCGGCTACGCCCAGGATCATGTCAGCCAAAAACACCTCGGCGGCCGGGAGATGGTCTTCGGGGAGGAAGCGGTCGAGAACAGGATGTCGGTCAACTTGATGCGGCCCCTGGAGAACGGGGTCATCAAGAACGACGAGGAATCCCGCAAGGCGGTCCACGACCTGCTCCAACACCTGATGGCCCAGGCGGAGATCCCCTCCGGCAGCACCATCTACGGCGTCATCGGTGCTCCTGCTGAAGCGAGCGTCGAGAGCAAGACGGCGATCCTCAAGGCCGGAAGCGACTTCATGGACAGTATCGTCGTCTGCTCGGAGCCCTTCGCCGTCGCCTACGGACTCGATTTTCTCTCCGACACCCTGATTGTCGACATCGGTGCGGGTACCGTCGACCTCTGCCGGGTGCACGGCACCATGCCAAAACCTGAAGACCAGGCGACCCATCACTACGCCGGTGATGCCATCGACGAGGCTTTCTCGAACCTGATCAAGGAAAAGTATCCCGAGGCGCAGCACTCGATCAACATGTTGCGTGACATCAAGGAGGGGCACGCCTCCGTCAGCAAGAACTCCGACCCGGTCATGGTAACGTTGCCGGTCAAGGGCAAGCCTCAGGAGTTCGATGTCACCGACGAACTCTACCAGGCGTGCTACGCCATCGTGCCACCGACGGTCGAGGCCCTTCAGAATCTCATCGCAACCTTCGACCCGGAGTTCCAGGCGAAGATGCGCAACCACATCCTCATCGGAGGTGGCGGCAGCCAGATCCAGGGTCTCGCCCGGGCGATGGAAGACGCCCTCGGAGAATACGGCGGCGGCCATGTTCGTGCCGTCGAGGAGCCCCAGTACGCCGGCACGAACGGTGCGCTGAAGATCGCTCTCGACATGCCAGAAGAATACTGGCGGGAGTTCATCGTCGCGGAGAACACCTCGTCCTGATCCGGCGACCCGCAAATCGATCGAGAGACCGCCGGATGGGAGCCCCGGCAGCGATCCCGAGGCAAGAGAAATTACAGGCGGCGGGAAGAGGCGAGCCAGCGACGCAGTTCGGTGACCTGGGACCTTCGCACCTCGGGACCTGCACCGGCATCGAATCTGAGGAGAGAAGGAGATTCGATCTTCCTGCGAAGCGCTTCCCAAGCAATTTCCCGGTTCTGTCTCTCCGCATCATCGAGTCCCGAGATCAGCACCTCCGAAGCATCGTTGCTAGGATCCTCCGCTGCCCCACAGAGGATGAGGAAACGAATCTGAGGCGCCTCTTCCAGGGGGTATCGGCTCACCAGGGCTGCGTGAGCTTCCGGCACCGCGATCTCGAGCAACACTTCAGCGGCTGCCAGTCGAGCGAGATCGCTTCCCCCTTCGAGGACCTGCGCGACTCCGGAAACGATCCGCGAACCAAAGGTCGCCAGGGAGTCCTTAATCAGCTGATCGGGGTCCTCGTTGACCCTGCCGAGAAGTTCCATCAACGTCGGGATCGCCCTCGGGTCTTCCTCGGAAGCGAGGATCCAGCAGATCACCAGTTTGGTGCGATCGTCGACGACCGGGTCTCTGAGAGTCGCAGCGAGGAGGTTGCAGGTGATCTCAGGCGCCTGTTCGAGGGTGAGGAAGATTCGCTGGAGCGCTTGCTTCTGTATCGCTGGATCGTAGCTCCCGACCTCGGGAATCACCGTCGTATTCCGGATATCCCTGAGGGGATCGGTTTCGCGGGTGGGAACGGTGCAACCGAGGCAGAGCACCAGGAGGAGAATCAGGGGCCGGGGCTTGGCAAGCGGAAGCACCATCACAGTCCTCTCACCGGTCTCAACACCGAGGTGTTGAGGTCCTGCCAGCGCTCATCGAGGTCCTGCAAGCGCTCACCCAGTTCATCGAGGGTGACTGTGCGATTCTCGAAGGCGCTGAGGTCATCCTCGAGCACGCCCAGCGGCATCTGCTGGTCACGGAATTGCATCTCCAGCCGGGCGCCGAGGTAGGTCGCGATGTCGACAAAATCGAATCCGAAATGGTCGAGTTTTCTCAGGAAATCGACGTAGATCAGTGCCTCGAGGGACTGTCCGTCGGGGTAAATCGTCCTGTAGTGTGCTTCCAGTTCCTCCCTGAAGGCGCCGTGCTCATTCTCCGAACGGTCGATGGCGGCGATGAAACTGGCGAACTCTCTCAGATTTCGACCGGTGAGCCCGCGCAGCAACTCGAGGGTCTCCGAGCGCAGGTCGGTCTCACCGCGCATCAGAACCAGCGGACCCTTCTCGTAGAAGGTCTTCATCTTGTCGTAGCTCAGGCTCACGTGGTACGGGCTGGTCGGCACGACCACCTCTCGCCGCGGTTCGACGAGTTCGTCGTAATCGAGGTCCGGGTTCAGCGACTTGATGTTCTCGACCAGGATCGCCGCTGCCTGGAAGTAGAGGCGCTGCTCATCCTCGGTCCAGTTTCGCAATGACTTCTCGGGAAACTTGCGCTTGAAGGTGCTCAGTTTCGCCATCGATTCGGGAAGGTAGTCCTCGAAGATACGCAACTTGCTCACCAGTTCCCGCTTCTTGACGATGTTGAGAAGTGTCAGGTCGACCACCTCATCGGTGGTCCAGCCCGCCACCGGGCTGCGCGTGATGGGGTCGAGACCGACCAGATCACGACCCTTGAGGATGTAACGGTCGTTGAAGAGGACGCTGTTGTAGGTATCGAAATGACGGCTTTCCTTGGGGGTCGAGATGGGGTCGACTCCATGCTCGGAGAGGATGTGCGGAGTCAGAACGATGATGATTTCCGAGCGCTCTTCCTGGTTGTTGGTCCGACCGAATAGATTGCCGATGAAGGGAATGTCTCCGAGCAGCGGGATCTTGTTCTTCGACTTGAACTCCGACTCCTTGATGAGTCCCCCGAGGATCAAAGGGCGGTGGTTGCGAACCCTCGCCTGGCCCCGGAAATTGCGCACGGCGACCTCGGGAATGCCGAGGAGGTCCTCCTCGAAGACTCTCTGTCTCCCCTGCAGGTTGTTGACCTGAATATCGATCAGCATCGAAACCTCGTTCGCCTGCGGACCGCTGACCCGCGGTTTTACCACCAGCGTCGTTCCGATGTGACGGGTTCCGACCTTGTTGATGTTCTCGACGAAGTTACCTCCTGCGATCCCGGCGACCACATCGCTCGATATGAAGGTCGGTATCTCCGACCCGAGGTGCAACTGACTCTGACGGTCATCGAGGGTGTAGAGCTTCGGTCGCGCCTTGATCACCGCATCGCCGTTGCGGATGAGGGCGTGAACCTTGGCGAGGAACTGGCCAGAGAGCCTCTCGGTGGTGTCATCGAAGAGGAAGGAGAGTCCCGACTGCTCGATCGGCAGGAAGTTGTCCGAAATCTGCCGGATCGCCTCTCCAGGGAGTGGCGAGGCGAAATTGATCACATCGTGACGTTTCTCGAAGGCCAGAACATCGATCCCCAGGTCTGTGAGAGAACTCGCCTCCAACTCGATGATCTGAACCTCGATCATGATTTGCCTGGCGGGAACGTCGACCTTATCGATGAATCCCTTGATTCGCACCAGGTCTTCATCGGTGCCGACGATCATGATCCGGTTCCTGACCTCTGTCGAAGGAGACTCGGTGAAGGTCAAGGAAATCTGTTTCTCGTCGGAGACCTGCCCCATGTTCACCGGCGGAAGAGCGATCGGTTCGACCTGCGGGATCTCCATCACATAGGGGATCTCGGGCAGATCGAAAGAGGGCAACACCTCACCCTTGGCGGCATCGTAGCGAGAATACACACTTCTCTTGTAGGTGTGAGTGATCGTCTTGTTGCCCTGCTTGGTGACATCGTTCTTAACCTCTTCGGTACGGTGCCACACCTGGCAAATCTGGCTCGCTGCAAGGGTCTCGAGGACCAGCTGGACGCTCGCGTAGCTAACATGGAACATCTCCTGGCGGACCCGGCCTCGCACCTCGAGGGCTTCGTAGCCGCGGATGATCTGGATCAGTTGCTTCGTCACCGCCTCGTCGGCGTTCACCAGGAGAGACTTTGGTTTATTGGGCAGGGGCCGGACCACGTCGCCAGAGACGAAGTGCTCGAGGGAAGGAGTATCCCTCAGGAATTGCAGGGCGTCCTCGGCATCGATGTGAAACAGTTCGACGAAGGTCAGATGGGGAACCGGGTCCTCGGCCTGAAGGGCGACCCCGGGGGGACAGAGGAGGAGCAGAGAGAGGAGGAGCCCAGCCAGAAAGGCCCTCACCTTCGATGCGATCTCCGACCGACTGCGCTGTGGCGCTACCACCTTGATTCCCCTCCCGACTCCACCCGGTGCATGACGGATGACCGAGCGCTCCACGCCGGCGCGCGAGCGGTAGAAACCGTCTCTCCCCTGGACGGTTCCTCGTCCGCGGACCTCCACTGCTGGAGTCCGGCGTCCCGCTCCCTGCCTCTCATCCATCAAGTCCGACATTATCGGCCCACTTCCAGCCATTCTCAACCAGAACCCAGCTGCTCCAGTGGCGTGCTGAAGAAACCTCAGATCCGGATCTACAGGCAATTCTCGCCGCTCTGACCGCCGATGGCAGGTCCGCGGCATCTCCCAATCCGCTGTAGAACGCCGACATGAAGCGTTCGGTTGCAACATCTCCAACTTTCCACAAAGAACCCAGCACCGCCCCCACCCCGGCGTCGAGAGCGGCCCTCGGGAAACCCGCAAGGTCATCCGCTCCGGAGGAGGCGGCAAGCGCTGTTTCGCAGCCGGAGAGCACCAGAAGACGACAGCCTTCGAGGGGAAGTTGGGCGAGTTCCGCCGCCAGCAGTCGACCATCCCCGCCATCCCCCGGGGATAGAAACAACTGCGATTCCATCGGCCGATGGGAGAAAAAACTCCCGTGGCAGCCGAGGTGGATCAACGACGCCTCCGGCGCAACTCGAACCATGCGCCCTTCCGACGCCGCTTCGCCCGCCCATAAACGACTGCCGAGTGTCGCAACGAGGATCTCCACCCCTTCCTTTCGCGCTCCTGGGAGCGGGTCCATGTCAGGCATCCCATCTCCGTCGTAATCGGTGTCGGGGTCGACGAAAGCGACCCAGCCGATCGCCGACGGCGTCGGCCGGGGCCGAACCGCGCTCAAACAGTCCGGGAGCATCGCCGTCGTGAAACCATCGATCAGAGTTCTTCCGTCGATGGAGAGAACCGGATACGGGATCCCCCGCAACTTTCCATGTGGAGCGATCAGAAGCAGCGTGCGCTTCGGGTCATCGACACCGGCGAGGAGCCTCTCCCCCAGCCACCGAGCGGCGACAGAATCCTCTCCGCGGCTTTTCCTCAACGCCTGAACCTGGCGTGAAATTTCTCTCGAGGTGACATCGACAACCTCGACATGAATCGAATCATCGATCCTCCATCGGACCAGAAGATCGCCGCAATCGAGAGCCGCAACCACCGTCGAGGAGCCATCGATCCTCTGTGGCAAGGCCCGGATCGACTGCAGGGAAGCGAGCGTCTCGCCGAAGGAAGGACGGGATCTCTCGCCGTGATAGAGGGACTCGATCGCCAACCCAGCCCTCGCCTCGACAGCGACCAGTTTCCGGTAGGGTTCGAGGCGGGTCGCCAGAACGAGAGAGTCATCGGGAAGTGCTGCAGCGCGGATCATCTCGACCTCACCCACAGCCCGACGAAATGCTTTCATCGCATCGCTCTCTCTGAGTTCGCGCGAAGCGATCTCTCCCACTGCCATCTCGCATCGCCAGAGCACATCGGGACTGGCAGAGATTTTCCGCGCCTCCCTGGCAAGAGAGAGGGTTTCCTCGCGATATCCGCAGACAGCAGCTGCCCGCGCCGCAGTCGCCAGGGCGAGGGCTTTCAGACGGTCGTTCCCCACCTCCGAAGCCAGACCAACGGCCTCCCGGGCGAAGCGTATCGACTCCCTCGAGTTGCGACGCCATTTTGCGGGATCGGTCTCCCCGACGAGGGCAACGAGGCGTCTCCGGGAGGAGTCGATCAGCAATCGGGCTCGAGTTTCGCCGCCGGCAGGTGCGATCTGCTCGGCTCTCGCCTGGAGCCGTCGGGCTGCGGCGCCATGAAGTGGATCGACATCGCTGTACCTCTGTTGAATCTCGCCGGCGAGACGCACGGCCTCGGCGACGTCTTCGGAAAGATGCAATGAAGATTCGACGCTAGAGAGAAGCTCCGAAGCATCGGCGATCCTCCCGGCGACAAGCAGTCGCCGGGCCTTCTCGAGGCTCTCTGCAGCTGAATAATTCTCGACAGGATCGGAGGGGATCCAGAAGGCGAGATCGAGTTCGAGGGGACAGGACCCACGCCAGGCACCGGTGGTCACGACCAGATGAGGATTCGGAAGTGCGAGGCTCCACAGATCGACGGGGCAGATCTCCGACGCGGAGAGTTCGAGAGCCTCTTCCCTTCCCCAGGTGACGAGTCTGCACAGCGTCGCCCTGGCACCGAGACTCTCGATGGCGATTTCGATGTTTCGCATCTCGAGGCCACCGGGGATGACGATTCTGAAACCGCCACCAGGCTCACCCGCAGGTGCATCGATCGACAGCGGAGTGCCGACCTGAACCACTTCGATCTCCCCGCCATCTCCGTCCCTGGCAGCAACGATCGCCATCGAGGCGGAGAAGAAGGGCAGGAAGGATGCAGCGGTCGCCTGCACTGGAGCGAAGAGCGCCGCCAGAAGCAGGATCGCTCCGAAGGATGCCCGGTGGGAAAATGCGAGCGGGGGTTCGACCCGACGGACCTGGCTGCCGGCGCGATTGCCGGAACTTCCAGATGCAGGATTGAGGAAGTGGTTGCTGGCCATCCGTCGACGCCGCCAGACCGTGCCTGAACACGGCTCAATACGGGCGCTTCTCCCCCCTGAAAGCACCCTGCGGCGTCGGTGCACGGGGATTCTGCGCTCTGGCCCCCTTTCGATCAAGAGTGCGCTTCTCAGCCGACGGCAAAAGGCGGGTCCTGTGCCACCACCGGCTGCCTGACGATCTTCTGCAGATCGAAGCTGGCGACCAGGTCCCCGGGCTCGCAGCAGGCTCCTTCTGGAGCGAGGCCGCTGATCGCAGCGAGGTAGCCGACGACGCGCTCGGCAGGGACCCCGCGGCTGCGAAAGGTGGCGAGGGAGGTGTCGCCGTGTCTCTTCGCCAGGCGCCGCCCATCGCCTCCGACGACAAGCGGGGTGTGGAAAAACTCGGGAGCGGTGAGACCGAGGAAGCGGTAGAGGAGCAACTGGCGCGGGGTTGACGGGATGAGGTCGTCGGCGCGCAAGACCTCCGTGACGCCGCTGGCCGCGTCATCGACGACAACCGCAAGTTGATACGCCGGTCCCCCATCGCGCTTGCGAATGACAAAATCCCCCGGCAGTCGCCCCGGGAGCGGGCCACAGAAGCCATCGATGAAGGGGATCGCCTCCTCATCGACCCTCAGACGAAGCGCCGGGTCTCGCCCCGAGTGCCGTCGAGCATCCTCTTCGTCACGCCAGCGCCCGCGGCAGGTCCCCGGATACTGCCGGGCGTCCGCTTCCTCATCGTGGGGGGCGGTGGCCGCTTCTTCGACCTCCCTGCGGGTGCAGACACAGGGATAGGCGCGCCCTGCTGCGACCAGGAGGTCGGTAGCGGCCTCGTAATGGTCGAGGCGTTCGGTCTGGATCCAGGGCTCGCCATCCCAGTCGAGCCCCAGCCACTCGAGATCTTCGAGACACCTCTCGGTCGCACCTTCCTTGATCCGCGGGCCGTCGATGTCCTCGATCCGTAGCAGAATCCGGCCGCCACGACTGCGGATGGAGAGCCATGCGAGGAGGAAGGAACGAGCGTTGCCAAGGTGCATCACGCCGGTGGGGCTGGGTGCGAGGCGGCCCACGAGTGTGGCTTCCTGGGGTGATCGCCGCTCCGTCATCCTTGCTGCCTTCCCTTCGGGCCTACACGAGGGATTCTCTCCCCCTGGCGCTTTTTGCCCTTCCTTGCCTCTCGCCGCAACCCCTGAGAGCGGGCCTCGGCCGCGGGAATGGGTCCGAAGGTGGCCCTCTGGCCGACCGAAGAGAGCCATTCTAACTCTCCATAAAATGGACACCTGGCGTCGGGAGCGGCTCTCCACCGGGGCCAGGGCATTAATCATAACCCATTCTAATTTATAGTGTTATATCTCCAAAAAGAGCTCCTCACAGCACCCCCGGGGAGGATGGGGTATCATCAAAACAGGCGGCCCACGACGTCGCCCCGGACTCGTCAGGACGCTGACGGGCGAAATGGAGCCTGGTGGCGAGAACGTCACGCTCGAACTGCCGGGAAAATCCCTTTCCAAGGAAGGAGGTGGTCCATTGACGTATTTATGTGGCTCTACTGGGGGGCTGCCCCAATAGCCTAGTACTTCCTGACGGGGAAGAATCGGGCCCAGCCCATCACCCCTGTAGAAAAACCGGAGCCCGGAGGGTGACAGCCC
>DQQH01000010.1 GCA_015664425.1 Planctomycetota bacterium | reverse complement strand
TGTCGAAGATGGTGTGGTACTCGTTCTCGCCCCAGCGGGCATAGCACTTGAACCCGCCCTTCTTCAGGCACAGATAGTCCTCGCTGCGGAAGTACCAGCAGCGAGGGCGCTGGCAGATGTTGCCGGCAATCGTCGCGACGTTGCGGATTTGCGGGGTCGCTGCTTGCTCGGTCGCTTCGGAAAGAGCGAAGTAGTGCTTTCTCACCTTTTCGTGAGCCGCCACATCGCTGAGGGTGCATAGACCACCGATGGTGATCCCCTTCTCATCGAAGGCGATGCCATCGAGACCTTTGATCCGCTTGAGATCGACAAGGAGGTCGGGGACCTCGATCCTCTCCTTGATCGAGGTCAGGAGGTCTGATCCTCCGGCCAGGAGGCGGGCGTCGGCGAAATTGTCCCCAGCCACATCACAGGCCTGATCGACGCTGCTGGGGAAGGCGATTTTGAAGGGTCTCAAAGCTACTCTCCCTTCTTGCCTGTGTCGCTGCCCTTGCGGCCAAGAGCCTCGAGGACCTTGCGCGGGGTGATGGGGATCTCGGTGATCCGCACCCCGATCGCATCGGAGACTGCGTTAGCAACCGCCGCAGCAGTAGCGACGATGGGTGGTTCTCCCAGCCCCATCACCGAGGTGTTGCTCTTGCCGTTGTAGACATCGAAGAGCACCACCTCGATCTCGGGGCAGTCGACGGCACCGAGGAGCTTGTACATTTCGAGGTTGGGATTGACCATCCGCCCCTCCTGAGAATCCATGATGCGGCGCTCGAGAAGCGCGTATCCAACCCCCTGACTCACTCCTCCACGAACCTGGCTCTCTGCTAGCATCGGATTGATCAACTTGCCGGCATCCGCCACTGCCACGACTTTGATGACACGGACCTCGCCGGTCTCGGTATCGACCTCGACCTCGGCGCACTGAACTCCGGCGTTGGTGTCGGAGAAACCCGCGTAGTTCGCTTTGCGGCTCTCGAGGACCTCGATCACGTCTTCTTCCATCAACTGGCAAGCAGCGTCGAAGGAGAGGACTGGATCGCCCGAGCGCGTCACATGGCCGCGGCGTAGGCCGAGCTGGTCGATCGGCCAGTTCTTCCTCGCGGCGACCACCTCGAGGAGTCGCTGCTTCGCCACGTACCCGGCCAGACGGGCTGCCGGGGTGATCGAGCCGATGGTGGTGGAACCGCCACTACCAGGGCCCTGGGGATCACGAGTGTCGCCTATGAAGGTTCGCACCCGTGCAAGCGGCAGACCGAGCTCCTCCGCTGCAACCATCCCCATGACGGTGCGTGTGCCAGTGCCGATGTCCTGAGCGCCGTTGCGCACTTCGACCTGGCCATCCTTGTGAACCCTGACCATCACCTGGGTTCCACGCCCTCCCGCCGAGAACCACAGGTTGCTGGCAACCCCCACGCCGCGGCACACCGTCGCGGCCCCTCCGCGCACCCGGGGCCTGTCCCAGCCAATCTTCTCCCGGGCGATGTCGTACTGGGCCGTGCGAATCGGGTGGTCATCGTTGCGTTTGCGAAACTCGATCGGGTCGAGGCCGACCGATTGGGCGCCCATGTCCATCATCTGCTCGAGAGCGAAAACCCCCTGGGGCCATCCTGGAGCGCGGTGGGCACGGGCTCCGCCGCAATTGGTGCGAACCCCGTACTCGACCTTGTCGATCTCTCCAAGGTTGTAGATCCCGTCGTTGTGGGCACCCGCCCCGCCAGTCCCGGTGCCTGGAGTGCCCCAGCTGCGAACCCGGTAGGCCAGGATGGTGCCATCGGCAGCCACCCCCATCTTGAGCTTCTGGAGGGAATCGGGGCGGTTACCCGCCGAGGTCTGTTCCTCCTTGCGGTCGAGCATCAGCCGCACCGGCTTGCCTGCTTCCCGCGCCAGCATCGCACCGAGCACTCCTTCTCGACCAGCGCTGAACTTGGACCCGAAGCCCCCTCCGACGTACTCGCAGATGACCCGGACGTCCTTCGCTCCGACGGGGCCCCTGCTGCTCCCCAGCTCGCGCTTGAAGCCGAATGTCGCCTGGCTCGATCCATAGCAGAGGAGATTTTTTCCGTCCCAGTCGCAGACGACCCCGTGTGTCTCCAGCGGTGCATGGGTCTGCACCTGTGTCCGGAATTCCCCTTCGACCACTCCCTTGGACTTGGCGAAGAGCTTGTCGACCGTTTTTTCTCTCTCCTTCATGCGAGCGACCATCGAAGCTTCGGCGTCGGCGTTGATCTCGCCACCGCGACGGCGGCGCCTTGCTCTCGGAGAAACGCGGTCGACATTCTCCTGGTTGCCGCGTCCCACCTTCGGTGCTCCTTCAGCCATCGAATCGTCGATGGTCACGCAGAAGGGCAGCACTTCGTAGTCGACCTCGATCATCCGGACCGCCTCGTCGGCAATCGCCTCGCTGTCGGCAGCGACCGCTGCGATCTCGGCGCCGGCGTATCGCGCTGTCGAGTCCTCGAACACATCGGGGGTCGTGAGAACCGCCCGCACGCCTTCGAGGGCACGGGCCTGGCTGACGTCGATGGAGCGAATATTGGCGTTGGCATGGGGACTGCGGAGGATCTTGCCGTAGATGAGCCCCTTGGGCTGTCGATCATAGGTGAATTCGGCGGTGCCGGTGACCTTGGCCACCGCATCGAGGCGAATCTCGCTGGTTCCCACCAGATCGAGAGGGTCCCCGGGCTGGTAGGGAGGGATGTCGCCGTCGGGGATCCTGACGGTGAGTTCGCGGAAGGTGTCTCCGAAGCCAACCTTGATCTTCATCTCTTCAGTCATCGCGTCCTCCTTGCCCGGAGGTCTTCTCGACCGCCTCGAAGACGTTGATGTAGGTCCCGCACCGGCAGAGGTTGCCAGAGATGCCAGCGCGAATCTCGTCCCGTGTCGGCTTGGCATTGTCGTTGAGAAGAGCGGTGCAGGAGACCACCATCGCAGGGGTGCAGAACCCGCACTGAAGGGCATCGCACTCGATGAAAGCCTGCTGAAGAGCAGAGAGGTTCTCCGGTGTTCCGATTCCTTCGATGGTTGTGATCTCGCGGCCGACGGCATCGATGGCGAGGATGCTGCATGAGTCGACGATCTTGCCGTCGAACATCACGGTGCACGCGCCACAGGATCCGCGATCACAGACCCGCTTCGAGCCGGTCATGCCGAGCTTGTCTCTGAGCAGGTCAAGAAGGGTGGTCGAGGGCGGAACCTCGATGGAACGGGTGTCACCGTTGATGGTGAGCTGGAAGGGAACCGGGCCTGGCCCGACAATCAACGACTCCTGTGAAGAAGGAGTTTCCCCTGCAACATCCACCCCCGAGACTCCCACCGCTGCCGCAGCGATCCCCGCTCCCTTGAGAAAGGTGCGGCGCGAAACGCCTTCAGCCGGTGACTCCAGTTTCTTTCGCGGCAACTGGATCCTCCCTCCCCAGCGAGTTGTGGCAGACGGCCGGGAGCCGTCCGGGAGAAGGATTGTACCCTCCGGGGATTTCCCCGGTAGGTGGCAGCGGAGGCATGCGGGGGTGAGTTCCGGGAAGAACGGGAGGCTGGACTCCACTATTGAGGACGGGGCACCAGGTGCCCTGGCTGGAGAGAAGTTCAGCCTCGAGAAGAGGTGGGGAAAAAAACGAGGACCCGGAGCGACTGTTGCCACTCCGGGTCCTCACCATCGCCCCTGGTGGGGTTCAGGTCAGGCATGGTGCCAGGAGAGTTCCTCCCCTGGCGAACTTGAACTCCCTGTTTACCGAGGGCCGCGCGGCGGACGCGGCTGAGCCTCGCGCACCGAAATGGAGCGCCCACCCAACTCTGTCCCATCGAACTGCTCGATCGCTGCCGAAGCGGACTCATCAGAGCCGAATTCGACGAAACCAAAGCCCTTGGAGCGACCAGTGTCGCGGTCCATGATGACGACGGCATCGACGACATCGCCGACGCTATCGAAGTGTGCCCTCAGTTGGTCGGAATCCACTGCCCACGGGAGCCCACCAACGAATACCTTCTGAGCCATTTCTCCACACTGCCTTTCAACACCGTCCGGAGCACCCTGATCGGGGCCCCGAGTCGCAAGCGAACAAAAAGCACGCCCGCACCGGCAAACCACCTGGCTTGAGGGCCAGGCTCCTGAAGCGGTCTTCTTGGAGCGAACCGACGCGCCTTGATGACCGAAAAAAAAATCTCTTTATTGCCAAGGCGGCATCGTCCTGGCAGTGCGGGGCAACCACACCTCCAGAAACCCTCCCCACCTAGCCTCCCAGATTCGCTGAAAAAGCGAGCACCTCGGCAGCCGAAAACGCGGCCGCCAGTGGGACTGGGGCCAATGCCGCCTACCCAGGAGTTCTGACAGCATCACCTTCCAGGGCAGGGATGTCCAGCCCCCCAGCGGCTGAATCCCTCTCTTTTCGCGGAATTCTCACGCATTTTGCGGTTTGACCGCCTCTCGGGGGATTCCAGAAGACTGCCAGCGAGCCACAACCTTCCCGGAACTGCCTGAAATCAGGCCCATACGGCCATTCCCACCGAACTGGAGTGCTTGCAGGGGCTCTACCGTCGGCCTACTCTCGGGCCTGAAAAGGGGACCGAAGATGCCCAGGCTCGCCACTCTCCACGCCGCCCTGTTCACTTTTCTGCTGATCGCCGCGAGCCTTCTGGCAGCGGATCCTTCCGAGGTGGTTGCAGCTCTCGACGCCTCCAATCTCAAAGCAATCGAAGAGTTTTCACCGGAAGAGATCCTCGAGGCGCTTCGCCAGGATCGAAAGTTCCCCGACCTTGCCAAGGGCAGCCGCAGCTTGACCGTCACCGCCGACGACGGCCGCGAGACCGATCTCTGGGTGGTGGTTCCCGGAGGGGATTTCGAGCGTTACGGGGTGATGGTGATGCTGCACGGTTACGGCGGCGGAGGCAGCCAGGTGCACTCTGGCTACTACCGCCAGTTCGCCGCCCGTGAAGGGCTGTTGATCGTTTCCCCCAGCGCCCAGCCCCTCGAGGACGAGCAGCGCCCCGAGGATCTTCCCGACATGCTCCTAGGTAACCCGGTGTTGCACTGGTGGAGTTATCGCTCCGATGGGCTCATCGATGCAGCAATCGACTGGGCAAAGGGGGTCGCCCCCATCGACGAGGAGCGCATCTTCCTCTCCGGTTACTCGATGGGGGGTTACGGAACCTGGAACCTGGGGATGCGCTTCTCCGACCGTTTTGGCGCCCTGGTGCCGATGGCAGGAGGGATGTCGCTTCGTGAAGGCCCCGTAGGCCGCCCGGATGAGCGCGTCCGGTCGCTGCTGGTGAACCTCCTGCACCTGCCGGCCTACATCGTCCACGGCGACTCCGACGAGCTGGTCCCCGCCCTCTACGACACCCGCAGCATCAAGGCCCTGACCGGGCTCGGTTATCCCCATCGCTACCACGAGATCGCCGGCGGCAAGCACCTCCTTCCCGTCCGGGAGGGCAGCAAGGTGATGAAATCGATCCAGAAGTGGCTCAAAGACCGGAAGCGCGATTCCCACCCGCGAGAGATCCGCCACCGGGTTCTCGACCTCGACCACGGGCGCTGCTACTGGCTCAGGATCGAAAAACTGATCGACCCGGAAAAACCGGGGGAGGTACGGGCGAGGATCGACAAGCGCAACCGTATCGCCTTGATCACCGAGAATGTCCACTCCCTGACGGTATTCATCGATGAGGAGTTGATCGACCTGAAGAAGACGGTGCGCATCTCTCTGAAAGGCAGGAGCATCTTCCGCGGCAGGGTCAAACCGCGCACCGATGTGATCCTTGATTCGTGGCGGGATCGCCGCGATCGCCACCTCGCCTACCGCGCCAGCATCCACCTCCAGGTGGGGGGCGGCAGGAAGTAACCCCCTCTGCCAGAGCCTTCAGGGCCTCTCACCGGCGGCGAGCCACGACTCGATGATCTGGATCGCTGCTGGCAGGGTCTCCACCGATTCGATGACGATGTGGGCCCCCGCCTCGCGCAGCGATCTGGCAGCAATGGTCACCCGGTCTTCCTTCTCCCAGCTCGCCAGCGCCTCGAAGGCTGGCAGGTCGAGCCCGACCAGGTTGCCGGTTTTCGAGATCCCGACGGCCCACACCCCGGCGTTTCGCCCGGCGACGATACCGGTGACGGTGTCATCGACCTTGACGATCGCCGACATCGTCTTCACCCCCAGTTGGCGCGCGTTTTCCTGGATCCACCAGGGAGCGGGACGGCCCTCGTCGATGTCGCTGGGGCAGACGAGGATGTCAGGGCTGTAGCCCGCCGCCTCGGTCACCGGCATCAACGCATCCATCAATTCGCGGGTGTAGCCGGTGGTCGAGCCGATCTTGATGCCCTGCCGACGTAGATCGGCAACGGCGTTGCGCGCCCCGGGAATCAGCTCTGCGTGCTCGAGGATCACCTCCTTCTGCAGCGGCAGGAATCGGTCATAGAGGGCCTGGACCTCGCTCTCCCCGGGGAGGCTGGCAAACTTCTCCTGCCATCTCCTCGAGACCTCGGGATGGGCCAGGATGTCGCGGATGTGGTCGAACTTAGCGCGCCCCATCGGCCCACGCGCCTGGCTGTCGGTAATTTCGACCCCGAGCTCGGAAAACGCCGCGACGAACGCCCGCACCGGCGCACAACTGCCGAAATCGACCACCGTTCCCGCCCAGTCGAGGACCACCGCCTCGATTCTTCTGGGGTTGACATGGGTCAACTCCTGCTCCCTTCCTCGGTCCCCCGCATCTGCACCATCTGAGCCTCCAGACCCACCCTTACCCGAAGAACCCCCGACAGATCCAGACCCCTCCAGAAGAGAACTCTTCCTCGGTTCCAGATCAGCGGGGAATTTCATCTCCCAGTCCTCGAGTACGCCTGAGGAAGTAAAAACCACCGAGGATAAGAAAGACGGTCGCGCCGATCGAAGTCCAGAACGTCAACTGGCGGAAAAACTCGAGTGGCTCGACCTCCCCGGCGAAATAGTCCTTGCCCGCCAGCATGGCGACGCTGCCGGTGTAGCCGACCGCATCGGCGAGGCAGATGGTGAAGACCGCCGTCCCCGGAAACCGGGTCGCCGCCATCACCCTCTCGAAGAGGAGCGAGCCAAAGGGAACATAGGCCAGGTAGGCGCCGAGACCTACGGCGATCATCCACTGCAAGCCGCTGATCCTGCCGGCATCCAGGAGGGGGGTCGAAATCCCCATCATCACCGTGCCCGTGACCATCAGACCAAAGGAACAGATGAGCCCCCGGCGGTGGTCGCGGACCACCGACAGGAGCGCAAGAGCTGCGAGCACCCCGAGGCCGACCCACAACTCCGACCGGGAGAAGATCGCCGGTTCCTCGGCATACCCGAGCCCGGCGAAGATCTCGACCCCGAAGTTGTCACGGTAGTCGCGGTAAACGGTGAGGAGGAGGTAACCGACGAGCAAGAGGACCATTCCGGGCAAGAACTCGACAAGGAATCGGTGTCGGCCTTTGCCCTTCATCGGCGTGCGTTGATTGCGATCGGCCTCGTCTTCTGCCGTCGGAGCGGGGACCTGGTCGAGGAGCCAGAGGAAGCCGAGAAAGGGCAGCAGGAAGATCATCCCTGTGGCAAAGGGCATCCAGTCCTCGCTCACCCCGTGGCTATCCATCAGCCAGCGCCCGACATCCTTGACGATACCGCTGGCGATGATGAAGGAACAGGAGAGCCCGGCGAGGAGCAATTCAGAGGTGCGCCGGCCTTCGAGGTAGCGGGTGACAACCCCCCACACCGACCCGAGCGCCAGGCCGTTGACCAGCATCGCCAGCACCTTCGCCAGGGTCGGTCCGAGCGCCAGCAGCAACAGCGCCAATTCCGCGAGGATAATCAGCCCGGTGAGAAAAGGAGCGCGCTGACGCCGTGTGAGTTCGGAACAGACCTTGATGCTGATGAATTTGGCGGCGGTGTAACCGAGCAACTGGCCGATGATGAGGGCGGACTTGAGAGTTATATCGCCGATCTGGTCTTCGCTCCAGCTGGCGGCAGCGAACGGCTTGCGAAAGGCGTACATGCAGAAGTAGACGCAAAAAGCCGAGGCAACGGTGAGGAACGCTGCGCTGGTGGGCGAGCGGGCGAGAACGCGTGTGAGGGCTCCTGGCTGCCTTATTTCCTCCCTCATCAGGGGGTGCCGCTGACCGCAGGGGTAACCCGGGTCATGTCGAACAGAGTCGCCTCCTCCACCTTTCCATCCCTGAAAGAGGT
>DQQH01000049.1 GCA_015664425.1 Planctomycetota bacterium | reverse complement strand
TACCTGCGCAATGACGATGTGATGAAAAATTATCAGGAATTTGCATCCAAACACCTCGAAGAGATCCGCAAGCTGGTCATCACCCACCTCGACGCATATCAGCAGGGGGACGTCGACAAGATGATGGCGGCGTGGGATCCTTCGGGAACCGTCCTCTACTGGTCCGGCGGCCTGGGCGCCGGGATGGTCGGCGAAAGCAACGAGTACAAGGTGCGGCAAGTACCCATCGGAACCTGGGCAAAGCAACTGACTCCGGGCGATGAGCCCTCACGGATCATCCCCGATCTCACCGTCCTTCATACCACCGGAGTCACCTCGACCATCCTCCTGGAAAACAGAAAACAGTTCTCCCCGCTCCCCGGCCCCGCTCAGTACCGCAACGTGACCATCTTCACCACCATTCTGACGAAGGACGGACCGAAGATCATCCAGATGAGGTGCGAGACACCCATCGGCTGCTGATCACCACAGCGGCGCTTCTTTCGACCAAATTGGCTACTGGCCGTTCTTCGGCAGCACCCTTTCCATCTGGTTCTCGACCTCGACCAGGGACGCCCGGTGGGCCTCGGCGATCTTCTGCAGCCTTTCGATCACCTGCGGGTGCTTCTTCGCCAGGTCCTTTTTCTCGGAGGGATCGTGGTCGAGGTTGTAGAGAAGCGGCGTCTCGTGGATCTTTTCCTTGGCGCCGGATCGCGGCCGCGAACGGAGATGCATCTTCCACGAGCCGTCTCTAAGGGCGTAGAGAATGCTCCCCCGGTAGAAGAAAACGGTCTCCCTCGGCGAGGCTTCCTGGTTGCGGATTCGCCCGGAGATGTCGGAGCCGTCGAGGATCCTGTCCGGGGGCGCTTCGACTCCGGCGAGGGCGCAGAAGGTCGGCAGCAGGTCGAGGGTGGCGCCGAGATCGGAGACGACTCCCGCTTTTGCAGTACCGGGCCACCAGACGATCGTCGGCACCCGCATGCCGCCTTCGAAGGTGGTTCCCTTGCCCGCTCGCAGCAGCCCGGCGCTGCCCCCCATGTCGCCGTACTCGAGCCACGGACCGTTGTCGGAGGTGAAGATCACCAGGGTGTTGCTGGCCAAGTTTCTAGATCGCAGCACGTCGAGAATCTGCCCGACGCTCCAGTCGATCTCCTCGATCACATCGCCGTAGAAGCCGCGCTGGCTGCGCCCGATGAAGGGGTCGGAGCGAAAGAGCGGAACGTGTGGCATCGAGTGGGCGAGATAGAGGAAGAAGGGCTCTTCTCGCGGGGTTTCGATGAACGCCAGGGCTTCCTCGGTGTAGCGGCGGGTCAAAGTGCGCTGGTCGGCGGGGCGCTCGACGATTTTGTCATCGCGATGGATGGGGACATCCCAGTACTCGAACTTCGGCTCGAGAAAAGCGTCCCAACCCTTCGGCCCCTTATTGTTACGGTCCATGTCGTTGGAGTAGGGCACCCCGAACCACTGATCGAAGCCGTGACGATGGGGAAGGTAGCGCGGAAGGTGCCCGAGGTGCCATTTGCCCACCATGGCCGTGGCGTAACCGGCACTCTTGAGCAACTCGGGGATGGTGATCTCTGAATCGGGGATGCCGCCGGCGGAGTTGGGGAAGAGGACGCGCCGTTTCGACGAGCACAGCCCGCTGCGAATCGGCAACCGCCCGGTCAGCAACCCGGCGCGGCTCGGCGTGCACACCGGCGCCGCCACGTAGAACTGGGTCCACCTCTGCCCCTCTACCGCCATCCGATCGAGGTTGGGCGTGGCGATCGTCGGGTGACCGAAGCAGCCGAGGTCGCCGTAGCCGAGATCGTCGCAGAAGATGACGACGATGTTGGGGGGGGTGTTCTTCGTTTCCTGTGCCAACATGGTGTTGCCTGAACAGATCAAAAGGATCATCAGAATCGTTCGCCACACCATCAGCCCTCTTTTCCGTTCGCTTCTTTTCCCTGCTGGAGCAATGGACGCAGCCCCCAGAGTAACAGCAGCGCCGCCAATGCCCCCACTCCCAGCCACGAATTTTCTTTCATGATGGAGACACCGATGGCGCCGCTCAGACCGAGATTCACCAGTGGAACCCACGGATAGAGCGGAACCCTGAACGGCCGATGGAGCTTCGGTTCCTTCACCCGGAGCACAAACACCGCTAGCGCTGTCGGAAGCGAGATCAGCAGCACCACCACACCATTGAGGATCAGCAGTTCTTTGGTTTCGCACAGCAGCGTCAGGGCCAGCAGGATCGACCCCTGCAGCAGCAGGCAATTTCGAGGAGCACCCCTGCTGTTCAGTTTTTCCATCACCGCTGGCAAATCACCGCGTTTCGCCATCGCCCAGGTGACTCGTGAGGCCACCTGGATAACAGCGCTCAGCGTCGACAGCACCAGTACGACAAAGACCAGATCAAAGGCGCCAGCAACCTTGTCACCGAAGAGACGTTTTGCGGTCACCGTGCCCAGATCGGTGATTCCCTCCCCCGTATCGGTGACCATCTCCTGTGGCGAGAGAGCCGACAGGAAAACGACGTTGACCAGAAGGTAGAGCAGGGTCACCGCCCCGACGGCGAAGATCATCGCTCGAGGGAGTGTTTTCTGGGGATTTCGAACCTCTGAAGAGATCAGGACGATCGCCCCGTAACCCGCGTAGGCAAAGCCCGCCATCAAGCTTGCGAATAGAATTCCGATGCCCAGATCGATGCCTTCCGGAACATCGGCTTCGCCAGGATTCGCTGCGAAATGACCACCGGTGACGACAAATCCACCGATGATGAAGGCGAGCAACAGGCACACCTTCGCCAGCGAGGTAATGTTGTTGAAAGTCGCTCCGAAATGCAGCCCGCGGACGTGCACCAGGGAGAGTCCGACGATGGCGATCGTCGAGGCGATTTCGGTGCTGACTGCTGGAAACAGGTCGTGAAAGTGCACTCCGATGGTACGGCTGACGAATGCACCACCGACAGGCCAGGAGAGCAGACCCACCAGAATACCGCCGACGAACCCCGCCTGATTTCCGTACGCGCGCTTGAAATAGATGTACTCGCCACCACTCGAGGGCAGCATCGCTCCCAGTTCGCCGAGGGTGAGCGCTCCGGTGATGGCGAAGAGTGCCGCCACCAGCCACGCCGCTAGCACCGCCAGCGGGCTGCCGAGATCGGCAGCGAACTGGCCGGTGGTGGTGAAAACACCGGCTCCGACCATCGTCGTGAAGACGAGGATGACGGCGGAGAAGAGGCCGATGGTGGCAGGTTCTTTCCTGACGTGCCCTCCCTCGACTCTTGAGCTCTGCTGCTGTCGGCCGTAGCGTACCCCGAACCTGGTTTCCTGGGCCACTCCAGGAGAATCGAAGCAGAAAATGACGGTTTGAACGCTGAAGGATGTGACACGCTTTGATTGGCAGCGGAAATCAGCACCAGCTGGAACCGGAGGAAAGGGGACTCCTCCAGAGGGCACTAGAACGGTGGGAATTCACCCCCCAGCATCGAGCCGACCGTGGCGGCAGCTGTCGCGTCTGGTATGGAACCTGCGGTGGTGACAGACCCGCTTTTCTCAAATGGCACCCCCAGCGGCGCGGTTGGTCCCAGGAGGAGCGAGCCCTTGGCCGGTGGCTGCCGGAAGTTCCCGAGAGTCTCGCTGGGCGGCCGCAGCTGATCGCCGCTCACCCCGGCGACCGGCTGCTGCTGCTCTCGGCCCTGGGTGGTGAAGCGGTCGATACGATCGATCTCACCGAAGAGAAACGCTGCGCCATCCATCGCCAGGCAGGGGCAGTTCTCGCCGTCCTCCATCGTCTCGACATCGCAGACGAGGACCCGATTCCCCTTTCCCGCGCGCTTCCAGAACGGCTTGCAGGTTGGCTCGCAAGATCGGAGGGCGGTATTTCGGCAAGCCTCGTCGACACCGCCCGACAGGCCGTCGGTGATGGATCCATCTTCGGCGACGATGCTCGTGTTCCCTGCCACAACGACTTCCAGGAGCGCAACTGGCTCTGGGATGGAGAGATCTTCTCTGTCATCGACTTCGAGCACTCCCACCTCAACCACCCGGCATTCGACCTGGTCAGGCTCCAGTTCGGTTGCTGGCAAGATGCCCCTCGGTTGCGGTGCTCGTTTCTCGAGGGATACGGCGAGAATCCCCCGTGGCTCACCGACGGCGGTCTGGATGCAGTCGGCGCCATCTTTGCTGTCGGCTCCATCGTCTGGGGGAAGGAAAATGCCCAGGATCCACTCGTCGCCCAGGGATTCGAGATCCTCACCCGCCTGGGGAGACGTCTCTAATCCTCCTTTTCGCCCGCCGTTTCCTCGTCGATGGCAGCGAGCAGTTCCCTTGCCGCCTGGTAACTGGGAGCCGTTTCCAGGGCAATCTCGAGATCGCGTCTGGCAGCGGCAAGATCTCCGAGGGCACGCAGAATGCGCGCACGAGTGACCCGATGAACCGGCACCGACCGGCGTGCGATGACGCGGTTCGCTTCCTTCAGTGCCCGCCGGAGGGTGCGTTGCGCCTCTTCCTCTCTGCCGCTGCTGCGCAGCACCTCGGAGCGACGCAGGAGCCACGGCGTCGCCACCACCGCATCGGCGAGTTCCTCATCGATGATGCGCAACGCCTCGTCGTGACCGCCGCGGGCGACCTCGGCGCTGATCAGCGCCTGGACGAGCAACACCGATCCCCCGAGGGCTTCGAGACCCTGGCGGTAACAGCTCGCCGCCAGACCCGGTGCGCCGCGTTCCTCGAGTAACCGTCCGCGAAGCAGATAGAGCTCGAGATCGGGGGTCAGGGAGAGGGCCCGGGCGAGATCGATGATCGCCCCGTCACGCTCGCCGACAGCGACGCGCAAGCGCGCACGCTGGGAAAAGGCCCGGGGGGAAGGTTTCAAAAATCGAGTGATCATCCGATCGAGGATCACGAGAGCCGCTCGAGGGCGGTTGAGGTCAGCCAGGCAGCCCGCTCGTTCCAGCATCTCCTCGCGAAGATCGACACCGTGACCGCGCGCTTTTTCGAGATCGCCGACGGCGAGATCGGGACGCCCGTGCACCCTGCAGAGTCGGGCACGGAGAAGATAGAGGGAACCGGGGGCGCTGCTCTTCGCGATCTCGGCGGTGATCCGGTCGATGTCGACGTGGACGCCCTCGTGCCCCCAGAGGACAGGGGTCATCGCCACCGACAGCAGTATCAGGACGATGAAAATCCGAAGCGCCAGCATGCTCCTCCTCCACTTCAGGATGTATCCGCCAGCGGCAATGAAACCAAGCCACTCACCCGCGGTGAACCCGCATCAGAAGCACCTTTCCCTCGTGAGGAAGCCTCTCCTCGAGGAAAAGAGTTCCCGACAGGAGATGGACCGACTCGATGGGATCGGCCCCTTGGCTCCCCTCTCCTGCCCCCATCAACAGCCAGGAACCGGAGGGGGGAGCCTCCCCTTTCGGGGCGATCCGGATCTCCCGGTCGATCTGAACGAGCCAGTTCCAGTCCTCATCGATGTCGATGTAGAGCACTTCCCCGGCGGGAACCGCCTCCTCAACCCGTTGGGCAAAAGCTCGCCGGGGAGATCCATCCCCGAGCACCTTCGCTGGCAACACCACCGACAGTTGGATGAGACGGATGATCACGATGATCAGCGCCAGACGCCAGAGCGATCTTGCCAACCGTGACACGCACCAGCCCAGGGGAAGGAATGCCACCGCCAGCAAGCCGAGAAGAGCGATCACCTCGGGAATGAAATCGAGATGAGGGACGGTGACGAAAGATCTGAGGAAGTCTCCGGCGACAAGATCGACTACAAAGACGATGGCCGCCAGTGCCACAAGGGCTCGCATCATCTGCGCGAAAACTGCGATGCGTCTTTCTACGGTCAGATCGCCCGCCGTCAGCAGCCCGTCGAGAATCCGAGCGACAGCGAGGCTACAGAGCGGCAGAGCAGGGAGGGCATAACGCGGCTGCACACCGGGCCAGAACAGCAGGAAGAGCAGGGGAACCAGGGCGCTCAGGAGGCACTGCCTGATCAGCGGATCCTCTTTCCACCGGTTCCTCATTCCCCGACTGGCAGTGATCAGGAGAATCACGCTCGCTGGCAAGAACCCACCGATGACGCCGAAAACGAACTCGAGTCGGTGCCTGAAGTAAGCGCCGCTGCCGCCACTGCGAGAGAGTTCCTCGCTCCAGGTATAGATGGCGACCTCTCCCCCGGGATGGGCCAGCAGAAGAACTCCCCACAGCCCAGCGGTGACGATGCCGGTGATCCAGCCGAGGAGAGCTCCTCCGCGGGGGGAGTTCTCTCCACCCCCATGAGTCCACCTCCACCCCAGATCAGCGCCGAGATAGAAGACCAGCGCCAGCGGCCCCTTGGTCAGGAGAGCGGCTCCGAGACAGAGCCCCGAAGCAACGAGAGCACGTCGCCTCCCCCCCATGCCTTCATCGAGAAAGACGATCGCTGCAAGAATCCAGGCACAGAAAACGAGGTCAGTCTCGCCGAGGTTTGCCTTGGCGATTCCCTCCAGTCCCAGATAGAAGGTGACCGCCGCCAGAATCCCGACTCGAGTTCCCTGACGACGTCTCCCCCAGCGCAGCAGGAGAAGCGCGCAGGCGATCGAGGCGAGCACCGAAGGCAGGCGAACTGCGATCTCATCGACGCGCCCATCACGCATTTTCGCAATAGCGGCCACCGACCAGGTATAGAGGGGGGGCTTGTTGAGATAAGGCTCTCCCCAGATTGTCGGTAACACCCAGTCACCGCTGGCGATCATCTCGCGGGCAGGAATCGCCCGTCGACCCTCTTCTCGATGCATCTCCACGAGCCCGAGATTGGGCAGATGAAGGATGCAGCCGAGGATGACGACGCCAAGGGCAGCAAGGTAGTTCCTCGAAGAGGCCTGCTTCTCCTGCGGCTCGATCGAATTCATCGTCTCTTCCCCCGAGGGTGGAGCGGAAGCGAGACGACCAGAAAGATCTCGGCGCCCCCTTGCACCGAGAGGGTAGCCCCGAGGCCCCCTCTCGACCAGATCTTGGTTGTCACCCGAGAAATCCGGTCACACCCGGGTGCCGAAAGGTATTTAACTTCTGAGCCCACCCAACTTGCCTGCCCACCGCCCATCGTAAGTTGCCCCCCCGAAAGGAAGTTCCTTGGACAGGATGAAGCGACCGATAGTTGCACCCAGAGCCAGAAGGAGGGCTCCTCAGCCTCGTTTTCAGCCCCAAAGGCGGTCCAAAACGGGCCGGATCCAGCGAATCCTCGGCCTCTTCCTCACCTTGGGAGTCATGCTCTGGTTCTTCTTCGATCGGGAGGCCCGCTTCGAAACTTCCATCAAGGAACCGATGAGGGAGATCATCGCCACCATAGCGCCATCCGCGGAGGAAAAAGGATACCTGTTGAACCAGTTCGATCGGGTTCACCCGGCGTGCTATTCGAAGCACAGCAGGTCAGCGGGGCGCGGGCAGGCACCCACCTTCGACGACAAATTGTACTTCAGGGCTGTTCTGGACGAACTCGCACGGACCGCGCAGGCAGACGGTCGACTCCTCCTCGCTGACAGAGTTCTCGAAATCTCGGCCATCTCGGCGTGGTTACTCGACTAGCTGAAATAACAGGCGAATGGGAAGGATTGACGGGGGCACGAAGCCAGTTGACCTTCTGCCTTTGGGGAGGAAGTTGGGGAGAAAGTTCGTCGACAGGAGAAAGACGAGACTCGCCATCGAAGGATGTGTGCACTAGCATCGGGTGATAGCCCGTGGACCTTTGGCGAAAGGCGCTTCTCTTGGGTATTCTCGCACAGATGAGATCGCCAGCCCTTCTCCTCCTCCTGGGGATGGCCGTCGGGGTGCCCAGCCTAACTCGCGCCGACTTCGACTATCCTGACTTCGCTGACATCGCTGGCCTCAATCTGGTCGAGACCACCGTCCAGTTGGGGAACCGGATCGACCTCACTCCTGGCACCGTCAGCCAACGAGGAGCGCTCTACACCATCGACCAGCAGCCGATCGCAGCAGGCTTCACCACCACCTTTGTCTTCGACATCATCGCCCAGGTCGGGGGCGCCGACGGAATGACCTTTGTCATCCAGAACGACTCGCCCAGCGCCCTCTACAGCAACGGCGGCCCCCTCGGCTACGACGGCATGCCCCGCAGTCTGGTGGTCGAGATCGATCGTTACGAAAACATCAACTTCTTCGATCCCAACAGCAATCATCTCTCGGTCCACGCCCTCATCGGAGAGCCCAATTCTGCTGTCGAGACGACCGCCCTTGGCATCGATTCGTCGGTGCCTGATCTCTCGGGCGAGCACACGATGAGACTCGAATACGACGGCGAGATGCTGAGAGTTTTTCTCGACGATATGGATACCCCTCGCATCGAGGTCGAGGTCGACCTCGCCCTCGTCCTCGAGCAGGACGAAGCATGGGTCGGTTTCACCGGAACCACCGGAGGAATCTGGGAGAACCATCAGTTGCTCTCCTGGGAATTTCACAGCAGCGACAGCGGCATTAAGCGCGGCGATGTCAACATCGATGGCGGCGTCAACATCGGTGATGCGGTCTACCTGCTCAACGCGCTCTTTGTTCCCGGATCGACGCCGATGAGCTGTTACGATTCGGCGGACTGCAACGACGATGGCGGGGTGAATATCTCCGATGCGGTGCGTCTTCTCGGCATGCTCTTCGTTCCTGGCATGCCTCCACTCCCCGCCCCGGGTACCGTCTGCGGCGCCGATCTGACCGACGACAACCTCACCTGCGAGGCCACATCCTGCCCCTGAGGGCGTTTCACGCCCGTTCTATTTCTGCCGTTTGACTCCCACCGCATCCTTCGCCTACCCTGACTCGCAGAGGGGAGATTGCTGATGAACAGCATCAACATGGGCAAGGTCATCGTCGGCGGTGTCGTCGCCGGAGTTGTATTCATGCTTGGCGGCTTTCTCGCAGAGCAGGTGAAGGGGGTTTTCATTACGGTTGCGGAGGTTGCGGAGGTTGCAGAGGGGGCCGCATCCGGCGAGCCCAATGCAGTTGCCATGACGATCTACATTTTATGTGTAGGCATCATGACTGCCTGGATCTACGCCGCTATCCGGCCACGGTTCGGCCCGGGCCCCGGAACCGCCTTCAAAGCATCGACTGCGGCATGGCTGATCTGGAGTGTGTTTGGATTCACCATGACCTATTGGCTGGGTATCCTTTCCGGATCCGAGGTCATGTTCGGCACGATCGCAGCCTTCATCTACATGAATGCCGGCGGATATGTCGCCGCGATGATGTACCAGGAAGAGGGTAGCGGCTCTGGCGCAAGCACGTCGAGTGCTCCGGCAACCAACGAGTACGTCAAGAACTAGCCGACGACAGGCGGCGGTTGCCGACAGTTCGAAGTCAGAGAGGGGATCTCCGCCTCGGCGGGGGTCCCCTCATGCTTTGGCAGAGGTGGTGATGGAAAAGAGGTTAAGTACAGAGTCGAGATCCTCGATGGAATTGCTCTCGCCCTTGGGGCGTCCTGCCAGCTGACCATCGGGGAGATCGAGCAGTTCCCAGCCGAGACCCATCAGCCCGCGGCGCGCCGCCGAACGGTCGCCGGTGACCAGCAGCCAGCCATCCTCGGTCCAGCAGCGCCTTACCCCCCAGCTACCGAGACGGATCCGCAGCCGCTGCAGGGCGATCAGGCGCGCCGTCTCCTCTGGAAGAGGGCCGCAGGTCTCTATCAGGTCAACCGCGATGTCGTCGAGAACAGCACCCTGGAGGGCGGTTGCTATCGAGCGGTAGATGCGCAGCCGTTGACGGGTGTCGGTGAGGTAGTCCTCGGGGATCCGGCACTCGCCAGCGAGAACCACCTCGACATCGGGCGGCTCCTCCCATGGGGTGCCGCGGATCTGGGCGACCGCTCTCTCGAGAAGGCGACAGTAAAGGTCGTAACCGACCGTGGCGATGTGACCCGACTGCTCCTTGCCGAGGATGTTCCCCGCCCCACGGATCTCGAGATCTCGCATCGCGATCTGAAACCCGGCACCGAGCTGGCTGTACTCCTCGATCGCCTGCAACCGGTGTCGGGCATCGGGGGCGATGGGTCGGTCCTCGGGCACCAGCAGGTAACAGTACGCCCGGTGGCTTCCCCGCCCGACGCGACCGCGGAGTTGATGCAGCTGGGAGAGGCCGAATCGATCGGCGCGTTCGACGATGAGAGTGTTAGCACTTGGGATGTCGAGGCCGCTCTCGATGATCGAGGTGGTCACAAGGACATTGGTCTTCTTCTCGATGAAGGAGACCATCTTCTCCTCCAGGTGGTGTTCGTTCATCTGCCCGTGAACCTCGGCGATCACCGCCTCGGGAATGAGCCGACGAAGTTTCTCGCAGCAGTTGTGGATGGTGCGTACCCGGTTGTGCAAGTAGAAGACCTGACCATCACGATTGAGTTCGCGCAGGATGATCTCGCGAAAGCGTGCCTCCTCGTAGTGGCAAACCTCGGTATGGATCGCATTGCGCCCCTCGGGAGGATCGTTAAGGCTGGAAATGTCCTTCGCTCCCACCAGGGAAAGATGCAGCGTGCGCGGTATCGGTGTTGCCGTCAGGGTGAGGATGTCGACGAGACGGCGGAGATGCTTGAGGCGCTCCTTGTGAGCGACTCCGAAGCGCTGTTCCTCATCGATGACGATCAGTCCAAGATCCTTGAAGTGAACGTCTCCTGAGAGCAGACGGTGGGTTCCGATGAGAATGTCGAGTTTGCCTGAAGAAGCGCGCTCGATGATCTCGGTCTGTTCCTTGCGAGAACGGAAACGACTGATGGCATCGATCCTGACCGGAAATTCCGCCATCCTGTCGCGGAAGGTGACCAGATGCTGCTGAGCGAGCACTGTCGTCGGTACCAGAACCGCAACCTGCTTGCCCTCCTGCACCACCTTGAACGCGGCGCGCATTGCCACTTCTGTCTTGCCGTAGCCGACATCTCCACAGATCAGCCGGTCCATCGGCCGCGGGGCCTGAAGATCCGATGACACCGTGATCATCGACTGGAGCTGGTCCGGTGTCTCCTCGAAAGGGAAAGAGGCATCGAATTCCTTCTGCTGGTGGCTGTCCTCGGCAAAGGAATGGCCGGGACGCTCGGCGCG
>DQQH01000107.1 GCA_015664425.1 Planctomycetota bacterium | reverse complement strand
CTGCGGCTTTTCAATTTTTCTCCAGTTCCGGGGAGGGTGAGTTCAGGAGTATTCTCGCCAGGGTTTGATCTCGAGGGCGTCCTCGTCCCGAAGATCGGTGATTGCCTCGGCAAAGAGTGAAGCAGCCTGAACATTGGTCAGCATGCTCACTCCAAAATCGACTGCTTTTCGGCGGATCAGGTAACCGTTGGTGAGATCGTGCCGTTCGAAACTTCGCGGGACGTTGATGACCAGATCGATTTTTCCTGATTCCAGGTATTCAATTACGTTCGGCGACGTTCCCTCCAGCGGATGGTGGAGCAGGGTCGAAAGGACCCCATGCTCCTCGAGGAACCGGTAGGTCCCCTCGGTCGCGTAGATGGGCAGGCCGAGAGATTTCAGTTTTCGAGCGCCTTCGAGGAATGCAACCTTGCCCTCGATGGTTCCTGTACTCAGGAGTACTCCCTTCCGAGGCAACTTGAACCCCACCGACAGCAACGCCTTGAGATATGCCTCGTTGACGTTATTGCCCAGGCAGGCGACCTCCCCGGTCGAGGCCATCTCGACACCGAGGAGTGGATCTGCCCCCTTCAGGCGCGCGAAGGAGAACTGAGGCGCCTTCACTCCGACGAAATCGCACTCGAACGCGGACCTCGCCGGTGGTTCGACCTTTTCACCGAGCATCGCCCGGATGGCATAGTCGATGAAGTTCTCCTTCAGGATCTTGGAGACGAAGGGGAAGCTCCTGGATGCCCGGAGATTGCACTCGATCACCTGGATCCTGTTGTCTCGTGCGATGAACTGGATGTTGAAAGGACCGGTGATCTTCAACGCCAAGGCGATTCCCCGGGCGATCCACTTGATCCGACGCACCGTCTCCAGATAGAGACGCTGGGAGGGAAATATCATCGTCGCATCGCCAGAGTGAACTCCTGCGTTTTCGACGTGCTCGCTGATGGCATAACAGATCACCTCGCCATTCTGAGCGACACCGTCCAACTCGATCTCCTTGGCACCGGCGATGAACTTCGAGATGACAACCGGATGTTCCTTGGAAACTTTGGCGGCCGCCATCAGGTACTCCTCCAGTTCTTCATCCGAGTGGGCAACGCTCATCGCCGCACCACTGAGGACGTAGGAGGGCCGGATCAGGACCGGGTACCCGCAATCACCGGCAAAGACCGCCGCTTCTTTCTGCGAGGTGAGTTCCTGCCACTGGGGCTGGTCAATCTTCATCTCATCGAGGAGAGAGGAAAATCTCTCCCTGTTCTCGGCGCGGTCGATGGAATCAACGGAGGTCCCGAGGATGGGAATCCCCTGCTCACCAAGGGGTACCGAGAGCTGGTTGGGGATCTGGCCGCCGACGCTGATGACGACCCCCACCGTCCTCTCCTTCTCGCAGATATCGAGAACCCGCTCGAGGGAGAGTTCCTCGAAATAGAGGCGATCACAACTGTCGTAATCGGTGGAGACAGTCTCGGGGTTGAAGTTGATCATCACGGTTCGATGCCCGTGACGGGCCAGACTGTTGACGGCGTTGACTGCGCACCAGTCGAACTCGACGGAAGAACCGATCCGGTATGCGCCGCCCCCGAGAACGATATGGGGGGGAGTCTCGCTCGGTTCGACGTCATCGGTGGTGGCGTTGTAGGTGAGGTAGAGGAAGTTGGTCTGGGCAGGGTATTCCGCAGCGAGGGTATCGATCTGTTTGGTGAACGGCTCGATTCCGAGTTCTTTTCTGCGCGCACGGGTGGCAAGCATCGCCGAGTACCCCGCCCTGCCGCCACCGCCGCCTTCGACAAGACGGGAGACCTGGTTGTCGGAGAAACCGAGTTGCTTCGCCCTGCGGAAGGTGCCGGCATCGAGACTCTCGAGGGTGAACTTTCCAAGAATGGAACCGCATTCGACGATCTCGGCGACTCGCTGGAGGAACCAGGGGGTGATCCCCGTGAGTTCGCAAATCCTGTCCACCGTCATCCCGTCTTGGAGAGCCTGGGCTATGGCGAAGAGACGGTGCTCGGTGGGATCGGTGAGGCTGGATTCGATGTCATCGAAGGAGAAGCCGTTTCCGATCACCCCGTGGGCGCCGATGCCGAGCATCCTGCACGCCTTCTGCAACGCCTCCTCGAAGCGCCGGCCGATCGCCATCACCTCGCCAACACTCTTCATCTCCGAACCCAGGCTGGTAGACACCCGCCGGAACTTCTTGAGGTCCCAGCGCGGTATCTTGATCACCACGTAATCGAGTGCCGGCTCGAAACAGGATCCCGTGACCTTGGTGATCGAGTTTGGCACATCGACAAGGCCATCGCCAAGGGCCAGTTTTGCCGCCACGAATGCCAGGGGATAGCCTGTCGCCTTGGAGGCGAGAGCAGAGGAGCGGGAGAGTCGAGCGTTGACCTCGATGATGCGGTACTCATCGCTATCGGGATGGAGCGCAAACTGAACGTTGCACTCACCTATGACTCCGAGATGACGGATCAGTTCTATCGAGATGGTGCGGAGCTTGTGGTAGTCATGATCGGAGAGGGTCTGGGAGGGCGCCACGACGATGCTCTCGCCGGTATGGATTCCGAGAGCATCGAAGTTTTCCATGTTGCAGACGGTGATGCAGTTATCGAAGCGGTCGCGAACCACCTCGTATTCGATCTCCTTCCACCCCGAGAGATACTCCTCGATGAGGATCTGGGGAGCGTGGCTCAACGCCTTGAGGGCCAGTTCCTTCAGCTGATCGTCGTCGCGAACGATTCCCGACCCCATGCCGCCGAGAGCGAAGGCGGCGCGGACCATCACCGGATAGCCGATCTCCCGCGCCGCCACGATCGACTCCTCGACCGTCTGACACGCACGGTTGCTCGGGGTGTGCATGCCGATGTTGCGCAGTTCGTTGGCGAAAAGTTCACGGTCCTCCGTCATCAGAATGGTCTTGAGAGGAGTCCCGAGAACCTCGACTCCGAATCGGTCGAGAACCCCACGATCGGCCAGTTCGATGCCACAGTTGAGAGCGGTCTGGCCGCCGAAACCGAGCAACAGCCCGTCAGGTCTTTCCTTCTCGATGATCCTCTCGACGAAGTTGGCGTTGACCGGCAGGAAGTAGATCTCGTCAGCAAGATCCTCTGACGTCTGAATCGTCGCGATGTTGGGATTCACCAGGACGGTGGTGATCCCTTCCTCCTTGAGGGCCTTGATCGCCTGAGAACCGGAGTAGTCGAACTCTCCCGCCTCACCGATCTTGAGAGCACCACTTCCGAGGATCAGAACCTTCTTCGGGCGCGGCAGAGG
>DQQH01000255.1 GCA_015664425.1 Planctomycetota bacterium | reverse complement strand
TCTCCATCACCGGGGTTCCGAGATCTTCCAGCGGGCGTCGGCAGGAAGCCACATCCATCGCCTCGCCGATGGGAACATCGAACTCCATCTCGTCGGCGACAAATACACCTCGCTGGTGAACGGTCCCCCCCTTGAGGGTCAGTTTCGCCATTTCGCCCTCGAATCGAAGGCGTAGAAGGTGCCCCTTCTGGCGGAGTTTCCAGTGGGAATCGAAATAGAGGTTCTTCTGTTCCCCCTCTCCCTCGAATCCTTCCAGGTGGCAGCAGAGTTTCTCGTGGGCCTCGCCATCTACGAGCGCCAGTTTCAACTCTCTCTCCTTGCCCCCATCGTTCATCACATCTCCTCATCGGCGAACTGGTCGAGCCAGTAGTCGATCGCCTTCTTCGTCCTGGGAGTAGTTGGCTTCTCCGGTCCGTGGTTTCTTTTTCTTCCCGATTCACGCCCCCAGAGAATATCGCCGAACTGAGCGCAACTGACCCACCGGACACCGGAGATGGGAATCCTCGAACCGATGTCAGACCGATCGTCGGTCACGACCACCACCTTGCCGCTGCCCACCGTCTCGCGAATGCGCCGGAGCACCTGGTCATCTGCCGGACGGCCCCTCGACGCCCGGCTGACGGTCACCCCTCTTCTGCCCGCTGACCCCGTGCCGCCGTCATAGATCACCTCGAAAGCGGTTCCGGGGCGCCTGGCAGAGGCGAGGGCAGTTTCGAGAAGTCTGCGGGCGGCATCAAAACCGCTCTCCTTCAACTTTTCGCGAAGGGTGGGATCGCCATGCAAAAGATTGTTGCCGTCGATTATCCAGCGAGTATCAGCCATCGGAGGCCCCTGCGGTCAATCGTAGTCCCAGATGGAAGGAGGCTTCTTGTCGGGGTCCTCTTCCGCTTTCTTCATCCCCTTGCGGAACAAATCCTCGAGGTATTCCTCCCTCGTCTCCTCGGCAGCGAGTCCAGCGTCGAACTTTTCCCCGGCACGGTCGGCGACGGAAGTGACATCCTTGACCACTTCCTCCATCGAGCGTTTCTTCTCGTCCTTCAATTCGGTGTAATAGATGGCGCGCTCGACTGGATCGATGTGGATTGCAGAGCCGCAGCACTCGCAATGAATCATAAAGACTTCATTCTTGCGCTCGCCCATGTCGCTCTCCCTGCTCCCGCTCAGTTCGATCGGCCGTAGATCAGTCCGAGAACCTCATTTCGAGTGGCAACATTTTCCCTGATAACACCACGCATCGCAGATGTCGTCACTGAAGACCCGGGCTTCTTGACACCGCGCATCGTCATGCATGTGTGGGAAGCCTCGAGCACCACCGCAACGCCTCTTGGTTCCAGCACCTTGGTGATCAGGTCGGCAATCTGATTGGTGAGACGTTCCTGGACCTGGGGTCGTCGTGCGAAATGGTCGACCGCCCGAGCGAGTTTGGAGATGCCAACGATCTTTCCCGACGGCAGGTAGGCAACATGTGCCTTGCCGGTGAAGGGGAGGAGATGGTGCTCGCACATCGAGAAGAAGGGGATGTCCTTCACCAGAACGATCTCGTCGTAATCCTCGGTGAAAACGGTGTCGAGGACCCTGTCGGGATCCTCCTTGAGACCGCAAAATACCTCCTCGTAGAGGTGGGCTATCCGCTCGGGAGTCCCCTTCATCCCTTCCCTGGAAGGATCCTCGCCGACCGCTTCGATGATCATCCTCGCCGCCTGACGGATCTTCTCGTGGTCCATCGTCTATCCCCTAGCTATCCAGGTCGAGTTTTCCGGAGAGGGAGTAAAAGCTGACGGGATTGCGCCACACCAGCTGCTCGATCGCCTCCTCGGGGAATTCCTGTCTGCGCATCTGCCAGACCGTCCGGGGAACGCTGAGCGGATCGGAAGGACCCCAGTCACAGCTGGAATTGACCAGCATCCTGTCGGTGCCATGCTGCTCGAAGATCGCCGTGGCACGTTCGGGAGAGAGTTTGGTCACCGGGTAGACGGTGTGACCACACCAGAAACCCCCATCGCGACTCGCATCGATCGTCTCCTCGGTGTTGTGGTCCATGATGATCCTGGCTGGATCGAGGCGCATATCCTCGATCACACGAATCGTCCGCAGCGTCCCCTCCAGCTTGTTTCTGTGAGGGGTGTGGATCATCACCGGTAATCCCGCTTCGAATGCCATCTCCAGTTGCTTGCGGAGGATCTCCTCCTCGTCATCTGTGATCAGGTCGAAACCGAGTTCGCCGACGGCAACAACTCTCGGGTGATCGAACCACTCCGGCATCCTCTC
>DQQH01000135.1 GCA_015664425.1 Planctomycetota bacterium | reverse complement strand
GCCCAGTCGAGCGCCTTGATCTTTGTGATCCCGATCTCCCCATCGAGGGGTACTCCCCATGCCTTCTCGAATTTTTCCCGAATCTTCGGATCAGACACTACCTGGAACCCTGGGAAATTGTTCGGCAAGGCGCCTGAATCTCCCGCCCCCTGGATGTTGTTCTGCCCGCGCAGAGGGTTGACGCCAGCGCTGCTCTTGCCGAAGTTGCCGGTGATCAATGCCAGGTTGCAGAGACTCTGTACGTTCTGCACCCCGCAGATGTGCTCGGTGACTCCCAGGGTGTAGTAGATGCCAGCCCGTTCGGCAGAACCGTAAGCAATGGCGCACTTCCTGATCTGCTCGGCGGGGACTCCCGAGATTTTTTCGGCATATTCGGGAGTGAAGGTCTCGAGATGGGCAACCAGTTCATCGAAGCCCTCGGTCCGAGCCTCGATGAATTCCCGGTCGTGCAGGCCTTCGTCGATGATCACCTTCGCCATCGCATTGAAGACAGCGACATCGCTGCCGAGGCGCAGCGCCAGGTGTTCCTCTGCGAAACGGGTCAGGGGAATCTCGCGGGGATCGACGACGAAGAGGCGGGCACCCTTGCGGACCGCCTTCTTGACCCTGATCGCGATGATCGGATGGCACTCCGTCATGTTGGTGCCGATACAGAGCAGCATCGGGCAATCCTCGATCTCGGGAATCGAGTTCGACATCGCGCCCCGTCCGATCGAGGCCGCCAGACCGGCGACCGTCGGACTGTGTCAGGCTCGCGAACAGTTGTCGATGAAGTTCGATCCCATCACTGTCCGGGTGAACTTCTGCAGGAGGTAGGCACCCTCTCCGGGTGCCCTGCCACTGGCGATGCCATAGAACGCCTTCGGGCCATCCTCAGCACGAATACTCAGAAGCCGCCTCGCCGTGTGATCGAGAGCTTCATCCCAGGAAACAGGGGTGAGCTTCCCATTCTTGCGCAACAGCGGCTGGCGAAGTCGATCACCGGAGTTGACGAAGTCGAAACCGAACTGACCCTTGACGCAGAGTGCGCCGTCGTTGACAGGCCCATCGAGCGCCGGGGTGACGCCGAGGGCCTTTCCGTCACGGTGGTGAATATTGATGGTGCAGCCCGTGCCACAGTAAGGACAGATGGTTCGGGTCTCCTCGATCGGCTCGGGGTCCTTCCCCACGCCCACCATCTTCTTGTCAGCAAGAGCTCCGGTGGGACAGGTGTAGATGCACTGGCCGCAGAGGGTGCAGGAACTCTCCATCAGGGAACTATCGAATGCTGTGGCGATCCCCTTGGTCCAGCCCCGCCCTGTCATCGTGATTGCGAAGTCCGCCTGGACCTCATCGCAGATCCTGACACAGCGGTAGCAGGAGATGCAGCGATCGTAGTCGCGCAGCAGGAAGGGGTTGGAGTCGTCCTTGGATTTGTTGCTGATCGCTCCGAGGAAGCGTTTGCGCTCGAGACCGAATCGTTCCGTCAGGGCATGCACCTCGCAGGTGCCGATGTCGCGGCACCGGGGGCAATCATCACCGGGATTCTCCGACAGCACCATCTCGAGAAGGGTGCCCTGCATCCTCTGGAGTTTTTCCGACTCGGTGCGCACCACCATCCCAGGTTCTGCTTTCTGGGTGCAGGAAGCGGCGGGCAACCGCCGCCCCTCGACCTCGACGATACAGAGGCGGCAAGACCCGAAGGGGTCGAGACGTTTGTCGTAGCACAGGG
>DQQH01000042.1 GCA_015664425.1 Planctomycetota bacterium | reverse complement strand
TCGAGAATCGTGGTGATTTTCGGCACAACGAAGGACATCAGAAAGATGACCACGAATACTCCGACCACGACCATCACCGCGGGATAGGTGAGGGCGGCGGCCAGTTTTCCACGGAGGCTCGCCTGTTTTTGCAGGTAGTCGGCCAGTCGCGCCAGGATTTCGTCGAGGTTACCGCTCGCCTCGCCCGCTCTCACCATGTTGACGTAGAGATCGGAAAAGTGAGAGGGGTGCAGGGATAGCGCATCGGCAAGCCCGGAACCGGAGACGATCTTCTCCCTGAGGTCGCGAAAGACAAGTTCGAGCCTGCGGTCCGCGATTTGATTGACGAGAACGTTGAGCGCCTCCGAAAGATGAACTCCCGAGGCGAGGAGTGTCGAGAACTGTCGGGTGAGGATCGCCAGGTCCCGGATGTTGACCTTCCGCTGGAGCCGGAAGCGCAGGATGCCCCTGCCGGTGTTGCCACCGGCATCGATGCGGCGCATCGTTGTGACCCTCAGTTTCTGACGGCGAAGTTTGTCGCGGGCATCCCTGGGGGTGTCAGCGTCGACGTTCCCACGACGAGTCTTGCCGGTGTCGTTGATCGCTTCGTATTGGAAGATTGGCATCTACCGGCGTCCGTTCTCGAGATTCTGCCCTAGAAGACATCCATCTGTGTGACCCTGAAGACCTCGTCGATGGTGGTGACTCCTTGGATGACCTTGCTGGCACCGTCCATCCTGAGAGTCGTGAGGTGTCCCGACTCGACTGCCACCTGCTTGATGACCGAGGCGCTGGTCCGGGCAATCACCTGGTCACGAATCGTCTCGTTGACGGTGAGAATCTCGTAAATGGCGGTTCTGTCGTAGAGACCACGTCCGAGACAGGTGTCGCAGCCGCGACCGCGGAAGAGATGGCCGTGGGGCAACTGATCACGGGTGTAACCAAGGCTGCTCAGTTCGCCGTCGGTCGGGTCGTAAGACTCCTTGCAACGGGCGCAGATCACCCTCACCAGGCGCTGAGCGATGACGCCGATCAACGAACTGGAGACCAGGTATGGCTCGACTCCCAGGTCGATCATCCTGGTGACGGCGCCGGCAGAGTCATTGGTGTGAAGGGTGGAGAAGACCAGGTGTCCGGTGTTCGAGGCCTGAACGGCAATTGCCGCGGTCTCCTGGTCGCGAATTTCTCCGACCATCATCACATCGGGATCCTGGCGCATCAAAGAACGAAGGCCTTGTGCGAAGGTCAGTCCCTTCTTTGCGGAAACCTGAATCTGGCTGATGGCGTCGAGGTTGTATTCGATTGGGTCTTCGATGGTGATGATGTTCTTTTCCTCGGAATCCATCTCCGCGAGGCTTGCGTAGAGAGTGGTTGTTTTTCCGCTTCCAGTCGGACCGGTGACCAGAAGAATCCCGTGGGCTGAGGAGATCAAGTCTCGCACCACGGTGTGATTTTTTTCGTTGAGCCCGATCTCGTTGAGGCGGTAGAGTCGCGCGCTCTTGTCGAGCAGACGGAAGACGATGCGCTCTCCGGCAGATGTGGGAACAGAGGAGATTCGAACGTCGACATCGCCATCGCCGATTTTCACCGAAGTCCTGCCATCCTGGGGGAGTCGACGCTCGGCGATGTCCATCTTTCCCATTACCTTGACCCGCGAGATGAGCGCGTCCTGGACCTTCTTGGGGATGACCTTGGAATCGTAGAGGATGCCGTCGATCCGGTACCTCACCTGAAGCCTGTCGGAATAGGGCTGCAGGTGGATGTCTGAGGCGCGGATCTTGAGCGCTTCGAACATGATGGTGTTCAGCAGTTTGATGATGGGAGCCCTGTTGGCGATATCGAGGACATCCTCCGCTTCCTCGATTTCCGCCACAATTCCGAGAATCTCGTCATCCTCGAGGCCTTCGAGGAGTTCGTCGACATCGGCGGAGGAGCGCTGGAAGGCCCGATTGACCAGGGCGGTGATCTCTGCCCGCGGGGCGACCACAGGCTCGATCAGCATCCCGACCATCGTTGCGAGGTCATCCATCGGGTGAATGTCGAGGGGGTCGCAGGTCGCCACCTGTATCCCCGTCGGCGTCTCGCCAACGGCGACCAGGTTGTATGTGCGGGCGAACTGGGGCGGGACATTGGCGATGAACACCCCAGGCACGTCGATCTCTCCGAGTTCCTCCATGTACGGCAGGCGAAGCCTGCGTGCAAGAACGCCGAGAAGCGAGCTCTCGGTGACGTAACCCTTCTGACGCAGCACCTTATCGAGGGCCATGCCAGATGTTCGTTCCTCATCGCGGCACTCGAGAAGCTGCTCCTCGGTCAGGAGGCCATCCTGGAGCAGATCATCGAAGAGAGAGAGTTTCATCGCTTCTCTTCTTCCCCGACGGCTGGATCGCTCCCGGAGTTTTCGAGATTACGGGGCTCGGCTTCGAACTGCTGCAGTTCCATGTTGTCAGCGAAACTGCGCACTCCTTCGATCGCCTGGTCGGAGATGTCCTGGAGGATGTTGAAATCTTCTTCATCGAGAATGTGTGCCGATAGGAAGACGTAGAGGTTGTCACGACCCCAGTTGGAAGCGCGACTCTGGAACAACTTGCCGATAATCGGCAGATCGCCGAGGAGGGGCACCTTGTCGATGGCCTTCTCTTCGTTTTCCCTGGCGAGACCGCCGATGATGAAGAGCCCGCCATCGGGGATCGTCACGTTCGAGATGATGGTGTTGGTCGACCTGTTGGGGAGCGTTCCTGAAGTTGTCGCTGCCCCGCCGAAAGAGGAGACCTCCAGTTCCAGTTGGAGCAGCACCACTTTTTCGGAGATGGTGGGAGTCAGAGACAGGTTGATCCCCGCAGATTCCGAACTCTGACCGCTGGTGGTGTTGACGTTGGTGGTGTTCGACGTCTGGTAGAAGATTTCTGTCTGCACGCTGATGGAGTTGACCTGGTTGTCATCGGCGAGGATGAAAGGAGTGGCGAGGATCTGGGAATCAGTGTCGGTCTTGATCGCTCGCAGGAGAATAGGCAACTGACCTGCGCTGCTGACAGCACCGATGAGGCCAGTGGCTGGAATCGCTCCGAAGACTCGCGTGAAATTGTTGGGAAGCTGGGTCGGATCGATGCCGGAGAGCCCGAAGGCGCTCGCTGCCGCCACACGGGTTGCCTCGTCATCGAGGTTTCCGGCGAGGAGTTCGATGGCGAGATTGAGGTTCGAGGAGTCGCTCACCTGGACCAGAGCGACCTCGAGGAACACCTGGCGGCGGCGGTGGTCGATCTGATCGAGGACCCGGACGATCTCCTCAAATTCCTCCGGCTCACCCTGAATCATCAGGCTGTTGGTCTGCTCGTGGGGGACGATCCGGGTGATGATCGACTGCTGCTGTTGCTGTGCAGTACTCCCTGCCCCGCCACGGGTGGTCGTGGTTCGCGACGTGGTTCTGCCGGTGTTGCGGACGCTTCCTCCGCCCCCCTCGATCAGTTGGCGCAGGTCATCTGCGAGGTCCTCCGCCTTGAGGAACTTGACCTTGTAGATGTGGGTATTGGTGCGGTGGTTGCGCACGCGGGTGTCGAGTTCGTCGATTAACTGGTGAACCAGATCGAGTTCTGCCTCGTCGCTGGACTGGATGATGATCTTCTGGGTGCGAGCGTCGGCGATGAGGCGCGTCGCCTGGGCGGCGAGCAGGCTTCCAGCCAGGCCCGTCCCCTGGCCGGGGGTCCGCTGGGTCGTGCCGCGACCGGAGGTTGATCGACCCGTCGTACCTCCGCGTCCGAAGCTTCCACCGAGGTTGAGGGCCTCGGAGATGGTGCTCACCAGTACATCCGCATCGGCGTAGAAGAGTTCGCGGATCTGGATCACCGTTTCAGGGCCGAGCACCTCGATATCGATGTAGCTGACGAGGTTCTGGATGTGCTCGAGAATCCGGATCTTGGCGCGGATGATCAGGGTGTCGTTGTTCTGCACCGTGACAACCTTGAGACTACCCGTCTGACGACCGGTGCCCTGCAGGTCGAGGAGTTCTCCAAGGGCCTGACGCACGACACCGACCTCGACGAACTTCAGTCGCAACACCAGGGTCGCGAGCTCTTCATCTTCGTCCCTGGGCAGTACATCACCTGGCTCGATGATGGGGTTGACCGGGTCGAGGGGAGGATTTGTCCTCGCCTGGGAGCTGCGGAGGTTGATGACGACGGTTCCATCGTCGAGGGTGCTCTCCCAAAGCTCGTAACCATTCGTTTCAAGGATCGCCTTGACGATGGGGAAGGTGAGAGGTTCGACGTCGCCGAGGATCTCGACAACCGCATCCTCGGCAAATGCCGGGTCACGGGCAGCAGATGGGAAGTTGACCAGTTTTCCGGTGGTTAACTGGATGAACCTCATCAGATGGATGACGGGAATCTTGCCCTCTTCCATCCGGTGGGGCTTGGCATCCAAATCGCTGTCCGTCTCTGTGGCGTCGGCATCACTGCCGCTCTCTGGGGGAGAGACGGGGTCATCGCCGGTCTGGGCGAACGCGGAGTCGGCAGAGAGGGCGAGGATCACGACCATCGCACTCAGCCAGAGGGCTCCTATTGAGCGGGCCATAGGTCTACACCCTTTCGATCTTTTCGGTTCCAAGGCTCTTTCTCTCTTTCGGTCGAACTCAGTCGGGGCTTCTCCCCCAAGCGGGAAAAATCTACGGGACGCTCCGGGTGGGACCATCGCCAAGGGAACTCCGGGCAAACTGGATGCCCACCGGGGGACCGAGGTGGAATTTCATAACTATTTTTAAACACAATGGTTATGGGCCTCGAGGAGGGGCGCCGGCCGTGACCTGTGCTCCAAGTGGGGCAGGAGTGACACCTGGGTGTTCGAGATCGCTACACAGGGTTGCGGGGTCGGTGGGAGGAGGGCCTCACGAACCGGGCCGGCGGTCCAGTACCCCGAGGAGTCCCTCGACTTCCGGCCACAGGTGGCGGGAGACCCGGATCAGCAGCGATCCGGACGAGACCTGGACCACCACCGTCAGCGGCTGGCCGCCCCGTGCCTGCCACGATTTCTCAAGGAGCTCGGCGAGGCTCTTCGGATCGACGTAACGCGCCTTCCAGGTGCGCAATATCGGGCGATGGGTGCCTTCCTCGGGGGGGATGTCACACGCCTCGAGAAGTTCGAGGTAGCGTCGGAGCCGCTCCCGAGAGAAACAGTTGACCACCACCGCCCCGGTGCGCTCATCGGCGACGAATCGACTCGGCTCCTCGAACTCCCGGAGTGATCTCTCGAGCTGGCTGGCGAGTTGCCTCAGCAGGTCGATGGCAGCGTCTGGTTTGATGTAGCGCAGACGATGGACTCGGACCAGCGGTCGGAAGAGTGGCGGGGCAGCGGTCGGATCGGTGGTGGCGTAACAGCCGAATTTGGGCCGACCGGAGCGCAGGTCCATGAGAAAGATGCCCTGTTTGCGCAGGAGAGCACGCAGGATCGCTTCTGAATCCCGGTGGAGCACTAGCGGCACGGCCAGCCGAATCGAGCGATTGCCCACCCTTTCGTTCTCCGGGATGAGGGGGTTTCCGGAGACCGCGGTGTACGCCTGAAAGAGGACGCCCGCGGGAAGATTTCCTGCCGGCAAGGTGCCGAGGTCTTCGACGAAGGGAATGTGAGACAGGACCAGGGACAGGAGCAGGATTTCGGCGCTCAACTTCTCTCCTTGGGGCGGATCCCGTGGTTTCGAAGTCGCGAGTAGAGGGTCGATCTCTCGATGCCGAGCAATTCGGCCGCGCGCTTCTTGTTCCAGCCGACATGATCGAGCATTCGCTCGATGTGCTCCCTCTCCAGTTCCTGGAGGCTGCGCGCTTGCCACTTCTCCGGGCTTTCATCCGGCTTGCTCTGACGGTTCAGGCTGAGGTCGTCGATGCCGATTTCCTCGCCGAGTGAGAGCACAACGCCGCTTTCGATGACGTTGCGCAGCTGGCGCACGTTTCCTGGCCAGGGGTGGTCGAGGAGCATCTCACTGACCTTTGCCGAGAGGCGCTTGCGGACCCCCCCGACACGCTTCGAGAAGTGGTCCAGGAAATGATCGATCAACAGGCTGAGGTCGTCGGGACGCTCGCGGAGCGGCGGCACCACCACCT
>DQQH01000127.1 GCA_015664425.1 Planctomycetota bacterium | reverse complement strand
CGGGCGTGACTGGCGACCGCCAGCACCATCTGCTGCTCGCTCCCCACGAGATCCTGAAACCACGGGAGTTCGCCTGCCAGGTCGCAGCCCAACTCGAGCGCACCATCCCCGACGAGACGGTGCGCCTGCGCTACTGCGGCGGCTGGTTGCTGCGAGGGGGCGACGAGCAGGAACTCGCCATCCATCTGCGGGCGAGCGAGGCCCTCGACCTTCGCTGCCGCACACTGATCACCGAAGGCCCGCCCGAGCCGCCGCTGCTGCTGAGGGTCGTCGAGGCGACCCTCGGCGACGGCACCATCACCGTCAGCACCCCCCACGGCAAACGGTCGGTGCCGCTGGCGGCGGTGTCCGCCGTCGATCTCGGGATCATCGGTCGACCCCAGGGAAGCCTTCCTCCCAAGGAGGCGGAGATGAAGCGTCACGCCGAGGCGATGCTGATCGGCCTGAAGCAGGGCGCCCAGCGCCAGGGCCTGATCGAGAGCGGGCTCAAGCGCCCCAATCCGGTTCTCGCGGTGGCAACCCGCGACTGGCCGGAAATCCTCGTCATCGAACGGGGCACCCGCTTCCCCGACCTCGCCGCGGCAGGCGGAGAACAGGCGATCGACAACCTGCTCGACTTCATCGACCGCATCGCCCCCGATCTAGACGAGGCGGCGATCCTCCCCGGGTTCGACCGTTTCTGGCGCCAGGGGGTGACCGAGGGTGTGATCCGCCATCGATTCGAGGAGCACCTGGCACGCCACGGCTGGCTCTACCACTGGTACTCCTGCGATGCCTCCAGCCGCCAGTGATGTCGGGGGTGTGACCTCGCTCTGAAGTGGTTATCCTGCCGGAGGGGAATCGTCGTGGCACCCTTTAAGGCCGGCCTGAAGTCGGGATGAAAGGCGAGACGGTGATCGATGCCGACAGCACCAGCGGCGGCGACACGAGCGCGGCGCGAAAGCAGATCGTCGTCGGTGTCACCGGCGCCAGTGGCTCCATCCTCGCCCATCGTCTGACCCGGTTCCTCCTCGATACCGGTCACATCGTCCATCTCGTCGCCTCCAGGACCGGTCGCCTCGTCGCCCACGATGAGATGGAGATCGCCGAGGGATCGCGAAGCCTCTTCCCCGATCTCGAGAGTGAACGCCTCGTCGAGTGGCAGGAGAAGAACTTCTTCGCTCCCTTCGCCAGCGGAACCGCAGACATCGATGGGATGGCGCTGGTGCCGTGCTCGATGTCGACCCTCGCTTGCATCGCCAATGGAATCTCCGACAACCTCATCCGGAGAGCCGCCGAGGTGATGCTCAAGGAGCGACGGCCTCTGGTGGTCGTGCCCCGTGAAACCCCCCTCAACGAGATCCATCTTCGCAACCTCAGCACCATCGCTCGTCTGGGAGCGGTGGTGATCCCGCCGATGCTGACCTTCTACCAGCACCCGGGCGACTCGGTGATGGCCCAGGTCGACTTCGTCGTCTCGAGGGTGCTCGACCATCTCGATGTCGACAACGAGCTCTTCAACCGCTGGGGGTCCTAGGGTGGCGGTCCTCACCCGGTCGGCCCCGGGGAAGAACCCGGTCCCTCTCTTTCTCGACATGATCAAGGTCTCCCACACCCTCTTCGCTCTGCCTTTCGCCATCGGTGCGACCTTCCTCGCCGCTCGAGGGCTCGAACACTCCCCCTCCAACCTTTTCCTGCTGCTGGTGAAGGTGGTGCTGGCGGTCTTCCTGGCCAGAACCGCTGCGATGGCCTTCAATCGCTGGGCCGATCGCCACATCGACGGCAAGAACCCACGCACCGACGAGCGCGCGATCCCTTCCGGGCGGCTGTCCCCCGGTTTCGTCCTCGCCACCGTCTTCGTCGCCGCCGGTGGCTTCGTCGCCGCCGCCGCCTGGATCAATCCGCTGGCGATGAAACTGTCGCCGATCGTGCTGGTGGTGATCCTCGCCTACTCCTACAGCAAGCGCTTCACCAGCCTCTGCCACCTGATCCTGGGAGCGGGCCTCGGCCTGGCGCCGGTGGGAGCCTGGGTGGCGGTGCGCGGCACCCTCACCAGCGACGGAAATTTCATCTGGACGCCCTGGCTCCTCGGCATCGCAGTGATGCTCTGGACGGCAGGCTTCGACATCCTGTATTCGACCCTCGATCGTGACTTCGACAGGGAACACCGGCTCCACTCCGCTCCAGCGCTTCTTGGAATCTCCGCTGCCCTGAATCTCTCCCGCCTACTGCACCTGGGGATGACCCTCTGCCTCCTGGCCCTGTGGTGGGTCTCGACTCTCGGCGCCATCTTCCTCGCTGCAGCGATCGCCACCGCGGGGCTGCTCTTCTACCAGCACCGCATCGTCAGGCCCGATGACCTCGAACAGGTCCAGCGCGCCTTCTTCACCCTCAACGCGGTAATCAGCACCTTGTTGATGGTGGCGCTGGTCCTCGAGTTTGTGGTCGGAGGGGGGGGAGTTTGAGCGTCACCCAGCGGGAACTGAGGGAACTCCTCGACAGCAAGCCGATGCGAGCGCCCGCTCTTCCGGCCG
>DQQH01000232.1 GCA_015664425.1 Planctomycetota bacterium | reverse complement strand
TTCAGCCCCGGCGAGATCGTTACCGCGCAGGTCCCCGTACAGACGATCCAGGCGTTGGTCGAGGTCTGTGCCATCCCGGTGGTGTCAGGGGCCCAGGGCGTTTCTTCCTGCTGCGAAACCCCGGTCACCGGCCCGATCGCCTTCGAGGGCTGTCAGACCGATGACTTCCCCGTATCGGACGCTCTCGAGAGTGTCCAGTCGCCGATCGCCTTCGATCAGAACCTCTTCATCTGGGACCTCCAGGTCGAGGCCCAGGTCGACCATCCCGATTCGGGGCAGTTGCGGATCAACATCAGCTCGCCGTCGGGTACCACCGTCACCCTGCACGATCTCCCCGCTGGCGGTGCCGGAGGCATCGATGTCACCTGGTGGCAGAATGGCATCGCCAACGGGCCGCCTTTCGACAGCGGCGAGGTGATGCAGCCGAGCGGGCCCGGGTCCCTGCACGACTTCCAGGGGGATGCCGACCCCGGCAACTGGGTCCTCCAGATCGACGATGACGTCGCCGGCGGAGACGGTACCCTCCTCGGCTGGTGCCTGCGCCTCTTCGACACCGCACCGGCGCCCAGTTCCGGACAGAACCTCGTCATCGGCAACCCCAACAACCTGGTCCAGGCCGGACGCGAGGGCGATGAAATCGGCTGCGGCACCGAAACGGTGATCTGCAACAACGGCGATGAGCCTCTCGACTGGTACGGCAACCCCGATTACCGGCATCCCTACATGATCTACAACATGTACCGCCTCGAAAATGACCGGTTGATGCAGATCGGCGGCTCGTGGGTGAAGCACGGCTGGTCCTCCGCCCAGGCGAACGCCTGCGGCTTCGGCTGCGACCCCAGCCCGACCAACCAGCAGACCGGTGTCGGCTGCTCCGACACCTACGGTGCCGGCGGCAACGCCAGCCAGAACGTGTTTGGCCCGCGCAGCGAGATCGATCCCTGGACCGGGGCTTACACCTTTGATGGATCGTGGCTCGACACCCAGAGTGGTGGTCCCCACGACGGGGTCGAACACCGCCTGAGGCTCCTCGACCAGGACATCGACCCGGTGCAGCGCCCCGATGCCCAGCTCTTCTCAGAGATCGTCATCCTCCACCACGCCGACATCGACCACAGCGACAACCTGGCGTGGGAGCCGATCACCGTCTCGGGAGCTCCCGGTGGCAACTGGTCCTTCAATCTGTCGGCGGTCAGCACCCTCGGGCCGGTCCTCAACGCCTGGCCCGGTGCCCAGGTCCACCTCGTTCAGCCGATCCCGAACATCGACGGCCGCTGCTACCTGGCGGACAAGGTGACCGACAACGGCGACGGCACCTGGCACTACGAGTACGCCATCTTCAACCTCGACATGTCGCGCAACGTTGGCGCCCTGTCGATTCCCGTCTCCCCCGACGTGAACATCAGCAACGTCAGCTTCCACGCCCCGTGGGCGGAGACTTTCGATTATTCCAATGACTCCTGGCAGTGGAGCCGGGACGACAGCGCAATCACCTGGATGACCCAGCCCCACGAGGATGGTGCTGCAGCGAATCCGCTGCGCTGGGGATTCCTCTTCAACTT
>DQQH01000173.1 GCA_015664425.1 Planctomycetota bacterium | reverse complement strand
TTCGGTCCTGAGCCTCCGGCTCCGGGCCCCTACGACGACGGCCCCGACCCGACGACCGATGACGAGTTGCCGGTTTGCGATAGCAATGACACGACTTGTTGATTATTAATTTTGTTCATTGCGGTCTCTCTCTGCCGGCTGATGTGAAGATCATCAGGAGGAGCCGGCGAGAGGCCGCCCTGGGTTCGGGAGAAAGCCTGAATCAGAGTTATAGAAAGAGGAGAATCATGACGCGCCAGATTTCGCTCACGCTCGCGCTCCTGCTCGCCCTGGTCACCAACAGCGTGGCATGGGCGGGGGGTGCCAGTACCTTTTCGGTCGATAGTGCTGATGTAGCTCCGGGTAGTGCCGTCGACCTGCATGTTACCCTGGACAACGGAGACGGTGATATCCAGGGGTGTTCCTATGGGGTCTGCCATGATGAGGCGAACTTGACCCTCAATGAGGTCACTATCGGTTCAGACATGGCAACCGTCAACAATGGCGATGAGCCTGACTTCCTCTCTCTCAACATCGAGGTGGGCGGTTGGACCTGTGGAGTCGTCATCAACCTGTTTGGTGAGGCCAGTCTTCCCATCGGAACGGGTTACGACGTTGCGTTCGGCTCATATTCCGCCAGTCCTGACGAGGGCACGACCACGGTTTCGATTTGCGCTACCCTGGGATCGCCTGCTGTCGCCATCACCGTTGTGGTCGACGGAGCTTCACTCGATGTCGGGACCGTCGACGGAACCGTCACAACAGCAATCCCGCCAACAAATGATTTCACCCGTGGTGACAAGAACGAGGATGGCGTCGTCAACGTCGCCGATGGTATCTGGATCCTGAGCGAGCTCTTTCTCTCCGGCCCCAGCACCAACTGTGCAGCATCCGGCGACGCCAATGGCGATGGCTCTTACGATCAGTCCGACGCGGTCTACATCCTGAACTACCGTTTCCTGGGTGGTGCGGCTCCTGCTGCTCCCTTCCCCGGTTGCGGTTTGCAAGCGGATCAGACTCCGGAAGATTGCCTGGGGAACAACGCCTGTTAGTTGGCTTTTGATAGTTAGAAACATCCGACCGGGGCGGCCTCTCTTCTCGAGGGAGGCCGCCCCGCGCTCGTTGATCCTCGCCCAGGCACGGGAGAGGGCGGCTCACCCGTCGGCGGGGATTTGCCAGCAGATGGACCGCCCCAGGGCTTCAACTCCAGGTTCCTCGGCCCGTTCTTCCCCACCGACCGAATCGGTCGACCTCGAGGGGGACCGCCAGGTGCAGAGGTTTTCTCAATTCCTCGCCCCAGTGACTGCCCATCGATCTTGCCACAGCCGACTCCTGGCTCCTTGTTCGGGCGGCCCTGGTTCCCCTGGCTGGAATTCCCCGGAGTGCTTCACTTCGTGCCTCGAATTCTCCGATAACGCCCCATATTAAAGCAAGTTACCTCTCAAGGAGGTGCGATTCCCTGGCCTGTCAAACGGTACTTCCCATGACTTATCCTGCGTGATACTCTTCCGCTAAGAAGTACTCCACTCTTTGGACAGTGGGCTCGGAATTCGAGGCTGCGGGTTTTAGGGGTGGGGGATGGGTTTTTGCTTCGATGGGTCTGAGGAGGATGGTTTCGGGCAGTCTCGAACTGCACGAGCCGGTGGGAGGTGGCCTCTCTTTCTTCAGAGAGGCAGGAGGGGTGTGTTGGTTTTCGACCGTCCGGATTTGCAACCGAGAGACTGAGGCCTCGCTGGATTTCTCGCAGTGCCTTGATACGGCAGTGCCGCGGGCCTGGGTGGTTTCGAGGTTGGAGATCGGGGATTGTGTCGGACACCGCGCAGTACCAGGTGTGTGCCTCCCCAGGAATTTGCTTTATAGCGCCTCCGAGGTCTAACCATCGGATTTGCGGAGTGGAAATTTGTTTCACTGCATTTCGATGTTCCCGGTTCCCTCGAGTGGGAAATTCGCGGATCAGCGAGGGTGGTGAGAGAGTCTGCGCGAAATCAGATGAGGAGGTTTCCCGGCTGAGCACCGAAGCCTGAGGTGTTGCTCGTTCGGGACTAGAGAGGTGAGGGATCTTATGAAGCGACTCCAGTGGGCTGCTATTTTCATGGTAGTGGCTGTGATTCTGGGAGCGACGAATGCTCCACTAATTGCGGTCGGAGGGCCGCCAGCGTCATTTTCGATCTCTGATGAAACTGTTCAAGGCCTCGGCAGTGCGACACTCGATTTGTCGATGGCCGTTGCGCAGACAGGAGCACAGGGTTTCGTCGCCTGTATTGCATTCGACGGCTCCCTCGTCACTGCCACAGACTTTGCTCTCGGCGTCGATGCAGCGGCGGTAGGAGCTGAGCTTGTGTCCCCGGAGATTTTCTCCGATGGGGCTACCCTGGGCGTTGTTCTCGATGCAGAAACACCTTTCGATGGACAGACGATTCCTCCCGGACTTCACCAGGTCGGGGCGCTGACCGTTTCCCCGACCGGGATTGTCGCCGTCGACACCGATGTCACCTTTTCCTTCGTCGATGGGGTCCTCAACAACCCGGTGCTCTCGAACATCGTCGTGATCGGCGGCGTTTCCATCGGGGCCGCAGAGGGCCTCGTGACCACCAGCGGAACCCTCACCATGACCCCTCCGCCTCCCGACAACATGACCATCGAGTCGGCCAGCGGACCTTCGGACGGTGGTGGAGTGGCCCGTGTTCTGATGTCGAATTCCAGCGGTGACGTGCAGGGTTTTGTCACTTCGATCGGCCACGATGCTTCAGCGCTGACGCTGACTGGTGTCAACATCTCCGGCACCATTGCCGATTCGGTCGGGGCGGAGTTTGTCGTCCCGATGCTCTTCGCTGATGGAGGGACGATTGGGGTCGTGCTCGACTTCGATCCGCCCTATGACGGCCAGGTGATCGGCCTCGGTGACGACCATCACATCGCCAACTACGTTTACTCCTGCAACAACGAAATCCTCCTGCCCGATCCGGACGCGACGACGGCGCTCGCCTTCCAGGATGGCGTCTTTGGAAGTCCGCTGCTGTACAACGTGATCGTTGTAGGCGGCATTTCCCTCTCCCCGAGCCTCACCGACGGCACATTCACCTGCGAGGCCGTCGAGCCTCCTCCCCCCGAGGACACGGTGATGAGCATCGGCGCCGATCCGCCGTGCGTGGTCCCCGGTGGCTCCGGTTCCCTCTCCTTCTACTACCAGGACGGGGACGACAACATCCAGGGCTTCACCATCGTCGCCTGCTTTGACTGCGACTTGAGCCTTACCCAGGGGACTTTCGACATCACTGGATCCATCGTCGAAGCGGTCGGCGCCGAATTCGTCAGCCATCAGGTCGATAACAAGGACGGGTCCGATACTGAGTGGGGCGAGTTGATCATCGGTATCCTCCTCGATGCCGCTCCGCCATTCGCTGGCCAGACGTTGCCGACAACCTCAGTCCCGCTGCGGGTCGGTTCCATCGACTACACGGTGGATGCGGATGCTGCCTGCGATACCAGTCTTGCAGTCGATTTCTGCGACGGAGTCGACGGCAACGGCACCGTCCCCCTGTACAACAACGTCGTCATCGACTTTGCTTCGATCCAGAACTACCTGAGGATCGGCACCTCGGTCTGTGTCTCTGCCGAGGAGATCTTCCAGCGTGGTGACTGCAACAGCGATGACAAGGTCGACCTGGCAGACGCCGCCGCGACCCTCGCCTCGCAATTCCTCGGCTACGCGATCTTGTGCGCCGACGCTTGCGACTCGAATGACGATGGCCACGTCAACATGGCAGACTCTGTCACCACCCTGAACTGGCTCTTCATGTTTGGTGATGAACCGCCTTCACCGGGCCCCTACAACGACGGTCCCGATCCGAGTTCCGACGGATTGCCAGAGTGCGACAGCGACGACACAGCTTGCTAAAAATAAAGATGAAAAAAAGGGCCCCGGCTGTCACTAGGGCCGGGTGTTTTCGAACTTGGAACGAGCCGAAAGCGAAGGCGAAAGGAAGTGCAATTATGAACAGCATGAGGAATGGGCTTGTGATTTTTATGGTTCTCGCATGCGCCACCCTGGGAGCGCAGGATCCCGACTACGTTCTCAGTCTGCCGAGCATTGATGCCCTGAGTGGGGCGAACATCGAGTTGACCGTCGGTTTCGACAACACTGGCACGGAGATTCAGGGCTTTTCTTACGGGGTCTGCCACGATCCCGCCGCCCTGACTCTGCTTGACGCGACAGCGGACGGAACAACCACCGCGACCAGCGGGGAAAACGGCGATGAACCCAGTTTCCTGTCGATTGGTGTCCTGGCCGGCGGTTGGAACATGGGCGTTGTTTTCGACCTCTTCGGCAATGCCAACCTCCCCACGGGTACCGGGTACACCCTGGGAACCGGTATCTACACCGTCGATGCAGCCCCCGACACATCCACTGTCGTCAGTTTTTGCAACACTCTCGGGGACCCGCCGGTGGAAACGGTCATTGTTGTCGACGGAGCGTCGATCGAGCCGACTCAAATTTCCGGCACCGTGACCATTCTTGCGGCGCCTCCTCCCTTCACCTTCTCTGCTGCCGACTCCTCCGTCGATTACAGCCCCGATGATGGGGCTGCTTCCTTCTCGGTCCTGCTGTCGATCGTCGAGGGCGCCGAAAACCCCGGATTTCCCAACGACACCCAGGGGTTCTCGATGGGCATCGCCTGTGACCCGAACCTCTTGACTCCGGTTGACATCCTGCCCTACGGGGTAGTAGCCGAGATCGATGGCGGCGACGGCCCTGGTTTCTTTGGCCCGTCTGTCCTCCCCGACGCCCTCACCTGTGGGGTGGTCTACGATCTTTTCGGCGAGGTACTGATTCCGATGGCTACCGAGACCGAGGTGATCGAGTGTTTCTACGACACCAACGCCGGGACCCTGACCGGGAACGAAGATGGTGCCTCGACCACCCTCGGCTGGTCCGATGACGAGGGCTCTCCTCCCGTCGCAAACGTGGTGGTGGTCGGTGGATCGAGTTTCGGGACCATCTGGGTCGACGGCAACGTCGACTTGAACGCGGTCGTCGAAATTGCCTTCTCCCGCGGTGACGCCAATGGAGACGGGATCATTAACATCGCTGACGGCATCTGGATCCTCTACGAGTTGTTCCTCAGTGGCCCGTCGACGGGCTGTGAGAATGCTGCTGATGTCAACGGAGATGGGAATTACGATGAGTCCGATGCGGTATTCGTCTTCAACTACCGTTTCCTCGGCGGTCCTCCGCCGGCAGCTCCCTTCCCGGGCTGTGGATTGATCGGTAACCCCGACGGCTGCACCTCGTACAACGGCTGCCCGTAGAGGCCCAGGGCGGGAGACCCTCTGAGAGGGGGTTTCCAGCCGTGAATCGCGGCGGTGGGCCCGGAGGATTTCCTCCGGGCCCACCGTTTTTTTCCGGGTTCCTTCCCCCTCCGTCTCGCCGACCGGAGGCCAGCATGCCCGGTGTGCCTCTGGGGCCGTACTAACAAATATTGCCGGTCCTGGTTAACGAGTCGGGACATTTTCCCGAGAATTGCTTCCATTTGTCGTATGCTGTCCAATTCTTGCCGAGGCACCCCCGGTTGTATTTACATTCATGTGTAGACAAACATTCAATACGGTGGTAACTTCGGGGCTCGATAGTGACGGGCTTCACACCAGCCTACCTTCCGACTCCTCTTCCCGCTCGGTTGTTCACTTCACTCCGTCGTCGACGTTCAGGCGGTTGGTACCGACCCCCCCGCGGCTGGTGCCTTCCCCTGGACCGATGTTACCCCTGTCCCGGGGCACCTGCCTCTTCAGGGCGTTGAAGAACAGAAAGACTCAACGCTTCCTTCCAGAGGATTGTGTTCCCGATGCTTCATGCGAGGAGAGTTTGCGATGAAACGGAACTTGACCAGAGTTCGCTTGGCCCTGGTCTTCTTGCTGCTTCTGGCGGTGGGATCCGGGTCTGTCAGTGCACAAAATGCCCTGACCATCACCGATGGATCAGCCGAGGGTTTGTCTTCGTCGGCACTGAGCGTTCTGATGGACGCGGATGCGCCAGTAGAGGGCTATGTCCTGGCGATCACATTTGATACTGGACTACTCAGCGTCTCAGACGTTGAGATTGGATCTGCAACGAGCTCTGCTGGTGCAGAGTTGATCGCGCCGGAAATCCTCGCAGGGGGATTCACGCTCGGAGTCGTACTCGACTTCGAAGACCCCTTCGGTGGACAGACGATCCCAGCAGGAACCGGCCTCGAGATCGCAAGTTTTTCCATTACTCCTCTGACGATCGTTAGCGCGCCTACGGACACGCCCATCGAATTCATCGATGGAGTTCTCAACGATCCTGTACTGGACAACATCATTGTCCAGGGTGGTCTCACCATAGGAGTGAATGAAGGGCTCGGCCTGAACAACGGCACAATGACGTTGCTGCCTCCGCCGCCCGATGGCCTCGCCATCGAAGGTGTCATTTTTCCTTCCGACGCAAGTGGCGAGGCAAGGATTCTGATGTCCAACAGCAGCGGTCCCGTCCAGGGCTTCGTTCTGGCGATCGCCCACGACACCGATCAGGTCACTCTGACTCAGATCAGCATCGCAGGCACCGTCACCTCCGACGTCGGCGCCGAACTGGTGGTTCCTCAGGTGTATGCCACTGGCGGCACCTTGGGCGTTGTTCTCGATTTCGGAGTGCCTTTCGACGGCCAGTCGATTGCAATCGGTATCGATCAGCACATTGCTAGTTTCGTTTACTCTAGTAATGAAGAGATCATCATTCCCGCTCCGGATGAGACTTCGACAGTGTCCTTTGCCGACGGCCAACTCGGCGGTCCGCTCCTAGACAACGTTCTCGTAGTCGCAGGGCTCTCGATTAGTCCTGGACTGGAAAACGGGACTCTCACCCGCTTGGCCGTAGATCCCCCTCCGGTTCATGACACCGCTTTTTACATCGGGCAGATTGACTTCCCCGATACCGGCACCCAGGGTGGCCAGGGCTTTCCTGGAATGGCGATAGAATTCTGCTTTTTCTACACCGATCCTACGGATAACATTCAGGGAGTTCAGATTGCGGTCTGTTACGACGATCTCGAGTTCCTCGACGGTACCTTCACCATCGAGGGGTCGATTGCTGACGAGCTCGGTGCCGAATTCGTCAACTACCAAATCGACAACGACGAGACCGATGGCGACGGCCGTGAGTTCCTTTTGGGTATTCTGATGGACGCTCTGCCGCCCTTCGAGAACCAGCAGCTCCCGCCAACTTCGGAGCCGCTCCTCATCGGGTGCGTGCAGGCTGAAGTCCTCGGAGGTGCTGTGTGTGGCGACACGTTCAGTGTCGACTTTTGTGATGGGATCAACGGTAACGGTATGGTCCTGATCAATAACCTTGTGGTCATCGACTACCAGTCGATCGAGAATTTCGAGCGTTTTGGCGCGACTTACGAGATCATTCCGGTCCCGAGTTTCCGCCGAGGCGATTGCAATACTGACGAGAGGGTTGACCTCGCCGATGCGGCGACTGTGATCGCCAGCCAGTTCCAGGGTTTTCCTGTTGAGTGTGATGATGCTTGTGACTCGAACGATGACGGAACCATCAACTTGGCGGATTCGGTCTACCTGCTGAACTTCTTGTTCCAGTTTGGGGATCTGCCGCCGGATCCTGGCCCGTACTCGACCGGTCCTGACCCAACTTTGGATGATCTTGACTGCGCTCTCCCGGCAGCATGTAACTAGGACAGAACAATGAAATTCAACCATAGAGGCCTACCGATGAGGAGTAGACAAATGAAGCGTTCCTCCTACTTTCTTCTGCTTACCTTTGTGCTGGCCCTTGTTGCCACGCCAGTGAGCGCGCAAGACCCTGATTACATTTTCTACGTTCCTGACGCGGACGCGCCGAATGGATCGAACCTCGACCTGACCGTCGGCTTCGATAACCTTGGTGCCCCGATCGGTGGCTTCTCCTTCGGGGTATGCCACGATCCTGCCGCCCTTCAACTGAACAGTGCGACAGATGTTGGAACCACCACCGAGAATTCCAACAACGGTGCTCCACCTGGATTCCTCGCCATCAACGTTTACCCCGAGGCTATTCCGGGTCAATCTGACGCCGCAGGCTGGAACATGGGAGTCGTGATCGATCTTTTCGGTGGCGCTTTCATCGAACCTGGTACCGGCTACACCCTTGGAACCGGTTCCTACACGGTCGTTGGGGACGCGGGCACTTCGACCTCGGTCGGAACCTGTGATACTGTTGGCCTGCCACCGGTGGATGTGGTCGTGGTCGTCGCGGGAGCTTCGATCATTCCGACCCAGAACCCCGGCACGGTCACCATTCCTGCGGGCCCGCCGCCCTTCCTTTACTCCTCAGGTTCGACCTCCGTTCCTTACGACGTTGACAGCGGCAATGCGTCCGCCACGGTTAACATGTCGGTTTTGGAGGATCCGAGTAGCCCGTCCTACGTGAGTGTCACGCAGGGTTTCTCGATGGGCGTCTCCCACGATACGGCGCTGCTCACCGTGGCTGGTAACCCGGAGTGGATTGTCTCCAGCTTTTCCCCTGACTTTTTCGGCCCGGCACTCGTCACCGGTGGCTGGACTGTCGGAATCGTGTACTCCTTCACCGGGGTGAACACCCTGGAGTTCGATGCCGCTACCGAAGTCATTGGCGTCACCTACGATGCGGATCCCGCACTTCTCGCCGGTCTCGACACTGAGACTTCCACCGAGATCAGTTTTTCAAACGAACTTGGTGCTCCGCCGGTGGTCAACGTCGTTGTTGTCGGTGGAAACAGCATTGATGTCGGCTTCGAGAGTGGAACGATCACCTTCGTCCCTGTGACCGACACTCCATTCCTTCGCGGAAACTGCAATAATGACGGCACTACCAACATCGCCGACGGAATCTGGATCCTCAACTTCCTCTATCAGAGTGGTCCGGCTGCAACTTGTACTGCCGCCTGTGACTTCAACGATGACGGAATGATGGATATGAGCGACGCGATAGGGGTCATTTCCTGGCGTCTCATGGACGGTCCTCCTCCTTCCGCTCCCTTCCCGGATTGCGGAACGGTTGCGGGCGCCGATTGCGAAGCGACTTCCTACTGCCCATAGTTGTGAGAAGCAGCTCTCCTGAGCACTCTGGGCCCGTCGCGGATCCGTTCGCGACGGGCCCTTTTTCTTCGTTCTTTTCTGCAAAACGACCGGGAATGGCGTTCTCCTTCGATTGACGAAACGGCGATCTCCGGTACGATGGAGGTTGCCCTTGGGATCACGCGAGCCGAGGGATTGCCTTCGTCCAGCCCGGAGAACTTCCCCGCTGCCTTGGTATGCGGTTTCAGCCAGGGGTCTGCACAGACGCACTGGAAGTAACTGCTCGGTAAGGCGGGACGACATGCTCGGTTTGGGCGCCCCCCCGAATCCGAGCGAGGTGATACGGCTACTGGCCGTCGAATTACACAGGGAGGCGGACATGAGAGTCCTCACCACCCAACAAGGTCTCGATAGCGCAGCCAGCGCAATTTCGATCTCGACAGCGATGCGGTCGACGACCGCTCTCTTGCTCATCCTCCTCCTCGGTGTCCTTCCAGGATGCTTCGAGGCTCCGGATGTTCCCTTCACTTCACCCAGCAACGGTTCAACCGGTATCCCAATCGACACCAAGATCGTGGTTAACTTCTCAACCGAGATGGATCCCGAGACATCGACCGAACAGGGCAACTACTCCATCACCGGAGCCCTCTCCGGGTCGCACACCTCGGTGGCGACCCTGAATGAGGATGGAAGGGAACTCACCGTCGTCCCCGACGAGCCCTTCCTCGAGGGAGAACAAGTCACGGCTGTCTTCACGAGCGGCATCCGGACTGTGATCAACATCCCCATCGAGCCCTTTTCGATCATTTTCACGACGACGGGATCTCAGGCCACTCCCGGGGACTTCGATCCTCAGGATGGAGAATTCCTGCTGACAAACCTGTCCCCCCCGGGCGGGAGTGTCAGCATCAGCCGCCGCCCGACCCTCGTCGCTGACTTCGAGATGGCACTGAGCACTGCCTCTGCCCAGGGGAGTGTGACTCTTCACGGCGAGAGAAGTGGGGTCCACGAGGTCAATGTGATCGCCACCAACGGCGGCGATGAGACCAGCCAGCTTCGGATCCAATTGCCATCGTCCGAGCCAGCTCTCGAGCCTGGTGAGCGAGCATGGATCACATTTACCGGGTCCATCACGGCGGCTGCGAGCGGTCCGGGAGGATCCGCGGTTCACCTGCGCCCGTACATCGCTCTTCTCGAGGCTCGATCGGGCCATGTCACGGGTGGCTACGGGCCTGCTGACCCTCTGGCGATCGCTCTGGGCGAGGAGATCCCCGGAGTGCTCCATCTGGAAGCGGTCGAGATGCTGCCCTACACCGGTCTCGAACTGGTGGCCATCGGAACCGACGGGGTTGTTCGGCTGATGCGGAAATCAGGAGCCACCTGGATCATCGTCTCGAGCCTCGGCCTCGAAGCCTCCCCGATCTGTGCAGTCGCTGCAGATCTCGATGATGATGGGATCTCTGAAGTGGTCGTCGTTACCGATGACCACCTTGTTCACCAGATTTCGACGGTCGGTCAGGAACTGGTCGAAGGGGTGGATCCCATCGACCTCGGGTTCACGACTCCGAACCAACTGCGAGTGGCAGACGTCGATGGCAACGGCATGCTCGACGTGGTTCTTGCGACCGACTCCGGAGTGAGATTCATGGGGCAGTACCTTCTTCTCGATCCGGACACCTTCACACTCTCGAGGGAACTGGTCCTGCTGACCACGACCCCTCTTGCCGACCCTACCTCCGAACTCGACATCGGAGACCTCGATGGGGATGGTCGCCTCGACATCGTCGCGCGGACGGTGAACGGGGTCGCTGTTCTCCGGGGAGCGGGGAGCCTTTCCTTCCTGGAGGTCTCCTATCTCTCCTCCGACGTCACCCAAGGTCCCGTCGCAATCAGCGACTTCGATGGCGATGGGGTGCAGGATGTAGTGGTCGCCTCCAGCGATGGCATCCAGTTCTTCCCGGGAGAGCACGCTGGGATTCCCGAGGGCGACTGGGGCTCTGTCTCCTTCCAGACAGGAGGGTCGCCGACCGCGATGAGCCTCGGGAACATCGACGGCGATCCGGCAGGACTGGTAGATCTGCTGGTCCTGCAACCGGGAGCCGTTCTGCCCCTGGTTCTGTTTCATCGCCTTTCAACTCGTCTCGTCGATGTCGAGGTCGAGGAGATCACCCTGCCATACCCGGTGTCGGCGGGAGGAGTCCTGTGCGCAGATCTCGATGGCGACCTCGGTCGTGACCTGGTCGTCGCGCTCGTCGATGGATCGGGAAATGTACCCATCCTCACTGCCCAGAGCACAGGAGTCGTTGATGCTGGCGACCCGGGGCTCTCCTTCGGAGTTCCCTCGCAAGTCTCCGTCGGCCTCGGGACCGCGGAGTTCGACATCCTCGTCGATGCAGATCTCGATGCCTCCATCTCCGACTTCCAGGTGGTGATGCAGTACGACCCGTCGGTCATCACCCTCGTGAGAATCGAAGCGGATCCGACGACCTTCCCCTTCGGATCCGTGAGTCTCGAGGAACACATCGAAACGGCAACAGGGGTTGGCGTCGCACTGGGCCAGATCAATGGCTACCTTCCCCAGGGCTCGGGGCAGGCACTGGTGCGCTACGTCTTCTCACCTGTTCCCGGTCAGGTCGGTAACGCCGATTACTCCCTCGCCGATGGACTTGTCGTCGCTGGAACCGCCTACTCCAACGAGGTGGTTCTCGAGGGTGACGGCTCGTTGGTCGCGGTTGACATCAGCATGGCCCAGGGAACGGTCACCGTCGAATCGTCGGTTCCAGCGGTCGAAAACCTCCAGTGCCTGGTGGCACTGCAAGGATCCGAAGAGACGGTCGCGATTTCATGGACCAACGGGACTTCCTACGACTCCGCAGGCGGTATCGAAATCCGGAGAAATGGCTCCCTGCTCGTGACCCTTGCAGGCTTCACCACCAGTTACAATGATCTCGCTCCTACGGTGGGTTCTGCGACCTACGAGGTCACCGGATTCCAGGGTGGCATTCCATCGCTCCCCGAAAGTTGCGACATCTCGCTGGTCCCGACACCCAGCCTCTCCTGTAGTCGCGATCCCTTCAACCCGACCAGGATCCGTCTCGTGTGGACGACCCCCGTGAGCGGATACACCGGATTTGAGATCAGGCGAGACGGCAACCTTCTCGCCACCGTCGGCTCCTCGACGAGCAGTTATTCCGACCCCATCGATCTTCACGGCCACTTCTACCAGCTGGTCGCTCAGCAAGGAGAAGCCAGTTCAGCTCCCTCGGCGTGCTCCATCGAAGACTCAGGATCTGCCGCCGGTACTGTCCTTGATCCACTCTCGGTCACGGCAACTGTCAGTAATTATTCGGATGTCACCGTTTCGTGGGTGAACGCTGAAAACTACGACGTCCTCTCTCTTGAAGGCCCATTTGTGACCACCTCACTTCCGGGGGATACCGTTTCTGTCTTCATCGATGATTATTTTCCGGGAAGTTACCAGTTCATCGTCACTGCCGGCGATGATGGTATTTCGAGCAACCCTGTCACCAGTAACGTCGTCGAAACCTCCTTGCGGCCTCCAACGGACCTCCAGTGCGCTCTCACCTCGGGCAATGATGCCGTGCTCACCTGGAACAACGGCCCGGTGAATTACGACTACGATTCGATCATCGTCGAACGCGCTTCAGGCGCAGGCGTCGAGACCTTTTTCCTCGACGGCACCGCGACTTCCTTCACCGACCCAGGAATTGCAGATGGCGAGTACAGTTACACCGTTTTCGGGCGCTATACCGTCGATGGAACTCTCTACGAGCAAGGCTCTGGCGAATGTTCCGTCTCGATCCGCAACGTGATCGAGGTCGACAGCGTGGTGACGACGCTGGGAGCTCCCTCCATCGACTTCGACGTGCGCGGCCAGTTGCTCACGTCCCTGGCGGGGTGGAGTTTCTTCATCGACTACGACAGTTCCCGCCTGCAAGGGGTTTCGGCCATCGTTCCCGGTGTCGATCCTGGCCAGGTGATCGTCAGCGATGCTCCTCTTCCTGGCCTGGGAAACCTTCACAGACTCTCGATCACCGTCTCCGGAGTGACGGTTGCTGGCGGTGCCGACGTCGTTCTCGCCCGGGTCACCGGAACGCCCCCTGCCGAGTTCGATCTGGCGGGGATATCGAGCCTCCATCTCGTCGATTCCCTCTTCGATCCCCTCGACGGTGGGCCTCTCATCGAACCCCTGCAGGTCGATGGCCAGTTGAACGTCGCCAGCAACGCCCTGCGCGTCGATGACCTCGTGGTTCAGGCGGGCAATGAACTGGTCGTCTGGGCTTTCGGAACATACGAGCAGGCTCTCACCGGTTACACCGCAAGCATCAACTACGACCCCTCGGTGTTACAGTGCCTCGAGGTGAGCAACGTCGGCACCGTTGGGGAGGATCTCAGCGGTCCGTTCTCATTCTTCTTCTCGGGATTCGACAACGTTCAGGGTGCGGCCTACGGCTCGGTGATCTCGGCGTTCGACGCGCTGCCGCCGGC
>DQQH01000243.1 GCA_015664425.1 Planctomycetota bacterium | reverse complement strand
TTGTGGTCGGCGCTTTCGGTCCCCGGCCGCGGGCTGTACTGGAAGACGTAGGAGTGGTCGAAACCGACCTCCTCGACGAGGGAGAGTGATTCCTCGAACTCCCCTTCCGTCTCCCCGGGGAAACCGACGATGAAATCGGTAGCGAGGGTCACATCGGGGATCTTCTCGCGCAGCCGGTCGATGGTGCGCAGGTAGAATTCGCGATCGTAGGTGCGTTTCATCCGGGCGAGAACGGTGTCCGATCCCGACTGAACGGGAAGGTGGAGATACTCCATCACCTTCGAGCACTCCGCCATCGCTGTGATCAGTTTCGGTCTCATGAACCTCGGATGAGATGTGATGAAGTGGCAACGCTCGATTCCATCGATTCCCTCGATCCCCTCGAGCAGGGTGTGAAGACCGATTCCCGTGCCGAGACGCTTTCCGTAGGAATTGACCGTCTGCCCCAGCAGGGTGATCTCGCGGACCCCGCTGCTGGCGAGCCGGGTGATCTCCGCCAGGATCTCCTCTGGAGGGCGGGAAACTTCCTTGCCACGGGTGGTCGGCACGATGCAGTAGCTGCAGACCATGTCGCAGCCGCGCATCACCGAGACGTAGGCGTGCCAGGGATTCGGTCCGAGGTTGCGTCGACGGACGAATTCCAGGGGCGAGTCCATCTCTGTCGCCAGCAGTCGCTCCTTGCTTCCGCGGACCTCTTCGATCAAATCGGGAATGCGCTGGAACTCGCGGGTACCGACGACGATGTCGAGAAATGGGATCCTGCGCAGGAGTTCTTCTTTCTTGTGCTGTGCAACGCAACCGAGGAGACCGAGGACAAGATCGGGTTCCTGCCTCTTTCGCTGCTTGAAACTGCTCATTCTCGAGACCGCGCGTTGCTCGGCATGCTCCCTGACCGAGCAGGTGTTGTAGAGAATCACCCCGGCTTCATCCGCATCGTGGGTCAGTTGGTAACCGCGCTCGGTGAGAGACTCGAGCATCAACTCGGAGTCGAGCTTGTTCATCTGGCAGCCGAAAACTTCGAAGTAAACCCTGCGATCCTTCGGCACCTCTTTCAAGGTGTCTTCGAGGAGCATCGGATAGGTCAACTTCAAGTTCTCGCTCCCCTCCGGGGGCACCTGGGAAAGAGCAGTATCCCGGTCTCCTCGACCGGGCTCTCGATTCGGGATGGTAGGAAGGGCTCCCCCGGTGGTCAACCACGGGTCCTGGCGCTTGTCGGAATCATTTGCCGAATCTGCCCCCCCCAGGGCAGGAGAGGTGAAGAATCCTCCCCCAGAGGCCGAAGATGAGGATAGAGGAACGGCCCGCCATTAGCACCACGAGCGTCAGTTAAAGAGAGCGCCTATCGATGCAAAGAAGCGAAACCTTTCATGACAACAAGCTGTCCCTCGATGTGAAAACCTACCGCAATCTGGAAGGGATCTTCCAGCGCGGACTCTTCGAGACTGCCATCTCCCTCGAACCTGAGAACCTCGAGTGCCTCGTCGGCCTCGGCGACCTCTATGCTCGCGAGGAGAGCTACCGCGAGAGCAACACCATCGACCAGAAACTGGTCGAACTCTGCCCCGAAGAACCTCGTTTCCAATACAACCTGGCGTGCTCCTCCTCTCTCCTCGGTGAGATCAAGGAAGGGCTGCTGGCTCTCGAGAAGGCTCTCGAACTCGGATTCGACGATCTCGATCTGATCCTCAGAGACCAGGACCTCGACTCGGTGCGCGAGACCGACGAGTTCTTCGACCTCCTCGCACGCTTCAGCGACGAATAGCCGACCACCCGGTCAGCGACGAAGCCCCCGCATCAGCCCCCACAGGATGCCGATTCCGATGATCCCGGCGAAGAGGTAGCCGATGAGTCCGATCGCCGGCACACCCCACAGCATCGGTCCGACCTCCACTCTCATGACGAGAGAGGAACTGATCAGCAGGGCCGACACCACCAGAGCCTGGACTATCATCCCGCTGCTGCGCTCGATCCGCTTGCCGAGATGATCGATCCCCTCGAGGCGGGTCTCGACCCTGACTCGCCCGCGGGCAACCCGCCTGAGTGCCTCACCGAATTGTTCGGGGTACTCCGCAGCAACCGAGATACCGTCTAAGAACCTCTCCCCGGCGAGCCTGAGTAGCCGGTCGGGACCGATCTCCTCCTCCACCAGTTCCCTGAGCAACGGTTCGATCACCCCGGAGATCTCGAATTTGGGATCGATCTCACGAGCGAGCCCCTCCATCAGGATCAGGCAGCGAGTCATGCCGATGAATCCGGGGGAAAATTCCATCCGATGGTCCCGCGCCATCCCCAGCAGGCTCTGAAGAAGATCGGGGAGGCGGATCTCATGAAGTTCGAGGCCGAGGTAGGGATCGATCCTGGTCGCCAGTTCCTCGGTAAAGGTGAAGCGGTCGATGTTCTCGCTGCTCGGTGCCAGGCGCAGTACGAGGCGGGCAAACTCGGGATACTCTCTCTTCACCAGCGCCCGCAACATCCTCACCAGAATCAACCTCAACTCGCGGGTGAGAAATCCCATCGAACCAAAATCGACCCAGGCGATCTGACCATTCTCCAGCAGCAGAAGGTTGGAGGGGTGAGGATCTGCGTGGAAGAAGCCGTGGCGGAAGATCATTGTGAACAGAACGCGGGAGCACTCCTCTGCGACCCTCTTTCCCTCGACCGGATCGAGATCGCTGCTTGCGATGGTGGTGCCGTCGAGGTAGTCCATCACCAGCAGCCTGTCGGAACAGAGTTCGGGACGGGTCCGCGGAATGACTACAGATGGATCGTCGGTGAAGGAGGCCCTCACCCGATCCATCGAGTTCCGTTCGAAGCTGAAGTTCAACTCCCGCTCGAGCCAGTGGTGCAGTTCCCTCGCGATCCCCTCGGGATCGAGCCCCTTGAGCCCGAACTGGCTCGAGAGCGCCTCGGCAAAGATGTCGACGAGGGCGAGGTCTCCCTCGATCTGCTTGCGCGCGCGTGGCTTCTGGACCTTGAGCACGACAGATTTACCGTCGAGAGTCACCCCCCGATGAACCTGGGCTATCGAAGCGGAGGCGATGGGAATCTCATCGATCTGGCGAAAGTGATCGAGATAACCGCTGCCGAGCTCTTCCTCGATCGTCTGACGGATTTCGTCGAAGGGCAGCGGATCGACATCCTGACGCAGTTTCGACATCTCCTGGACCAGTTCGGGCGGAAAGACATCGGGACGGCTTGCCAGCAACTGACCGAGTTTGATGAACAGGGGCCCCAGATCTTCCAGCGCCCGTCTGAGTCTGACCCCCGAACGAGAAGACGGGCTCGAGGCGGGCGGCGTGCGGATGAAGAGTTTGCCCATGGTGTGGCTGATCCCGCTGCCGAGGCGGGATGAGAGATCGAAGAGGCCGTGGCGCATCAGGACAACCGAGATGTCCTTGAGACGCGGAATGCTGCGGATCGTCCGGAACACCCGCCCCCCCTTAGCCTTCGGTACGCCTCTCGAGTTCCTCGACGCGCTCGACGAGGGTCTCGAACTCCTCACGCCCGACGATTCGCAACCGGTTCATCACCTTCGAGAGCTCTTCCCCGACCTTGGTCATCGTTTCTCCCTGGTCTCCACGCTCGCGGGAGAGCCACTCCTCGATCACCTGTTTCCCCTGCTGCTGGGTGATCTCCCCACGCTCGACCAACTTGTCCACCGTCGCCTTGAGGGTCTGCTGGGCCTGACCGAGCGCACCGAGGCCAGCGAGGAAGATCTGCCTGAAAAGTTCCATAGGTTCTCCTCTCCCGGACCGCTGCCCGGACATCCCGTCAGGATACCCGGCAGCAGCGCACGGGACGAGGGCGTCTCAGCGTTTGCTCTGTGGATAAAAAAATAGGGAGTCCGTCGGCGACAACGGACTCCACGGGAAAGGGGGGGAGTCTAGGTTTGTGAGAGCCGCAGCTCTCCTGTCAGCAATACCATGGCAAGGAAGGGGCCAATCACACAAGGAGCCGGCGAGGATCTCTCAAATCGTTCCATGTAATCGAGTTGTGAAATCAGGTGGCAACCCCTCACCGGTCTCCGGAGGAGTGACTCGCCGGTAAGGGCTACCGGGTCGGCAAGGGTTGCCGGGAATAGCGCCTCAGGGGGAGAGTGCGCCGTCGATGGCAACCAGCGCTCGAGCGAGCTCCACCGCGGGTAGACCGTGTCCGATGCGAACGTGGCCCGGTGAGCCGAAGAAACGCCCTGGGGTGACGTTGACCCCCGCATCGAGAAGGCGGGAGCGCAGTCGGTCCCCGTCACCGAACTCCTGGGGCACCTGCGGAAAACTGACCAGACCGGCTGCTGGTGCCACCACTTCCAGAGGCGAGTTGGGGTACCACGCTTCCATCAGCTGCCACCCCCCTCTAGCGATGTCTCGACCTCGCTGGCGCAAACTATCGAGATGACCCATCGCCGCAACTGCAACCTGATCGGTGAGGCAGGAATTGTGCAGTGTCGTCGAGTCGATGATGCGCCTGGCCCGCTCGACCACCTCCGCCGAGGCAATCCCCCACCCGACCCGAATCTGGGAGAGGCCGTGGACCTTGTTGAGTCCACCGATGGAGACGATGCGAGGATGCAGGAGCGAGAGCGGACCGGGATCGGGATCGAGAAACGGTCGGTACATCTCATCGCAGATCACCATCACCCCCGTTTTCTCGCACAGCTGTGCCAGGGCGCGACGCACATCCTCGCCGAGGTGAACTCCGCTGGGGTTGTGCAGGTCGGTGAGAAGCACCAGCTTCGCCTCTACCTCGACCACCTTCTTCATCAAGAGGAATTACCCCGGCTTCCGGCGCAATCCAATGTCTGGGGTCTTCGA
>DQQH01000293.1 GCA_015664425.1 Planctomycetota bacterium | reverse complement strand
GGAGCCGGCGGTGCCGAGCTCGCCGAGGCGGTGGTCAAGGCTTGCGAGGAGCCCAATGACTTCCGTTTCCTCTACGAGGATGACGCAACGATCCAGGAGAAGATCGAGACGATCTGCCGCGAGGTCTACCGTGCCGATGGAGTCGACTTCGAATCCCCTGCCCGCAAGGCGATGCGCCACTTCTCCGGGATCGGCATGGGACACCTGCCGGTGTGCATGGCGAAGACCCAGTACTCCTTCTCCGACGACCCGAAGCGAGTCGGCGCCCCCGACGGCTTCCGGATGATGGTGCGCGAGGTGCGTCTCTCCGCCGGTGCCGGGTTCCTCTACGCACTCACCGGCGACATCATGACGATGCCGGGCCTCGGTTCAAATCCGGCCCTGCTCAACATCGACATCGATGGCTCCGGCGAAATCCGGGGACTCTTCTGATCGAAAGAGGCTGGCGATGAGAAAATTGATGCTCGGGCTCGCCGTGCTGCTGGTCGCCGGTGGCTTCGGCCTCGCTGTCGAGTTCCCCACCTCTGGCGAGACTGAAGCGGTCGGAATGATGGGAGCGGTCAAATCCCTCTTTACCGGCGAAGAGGCCGGGAAGGGCTTCGTCATGACCGCCAGGCGCGGCCCCTACCGGGTCAGTTGGGACAAGAAGACGATTCTCGAGGTTCACTCCCTGAAACCGTTGCGCACCCTTGCCAAGGAAACGATGGTCCATCTCCTGGCGCGCAAGCAGGCGGTTCAGCCGACCAGCACCGGCGGCACCTTTCCTCCGATGCTGATCCAGGTGCGCGCCATCGTCGCCGGCAGCCACTTCAAGCCGCCTCGCCTCACCGCAAAGCTGAGGGAACAGCGCCTCGAGTGGGTCTCAGGAAAGTTGCGCCCGAAATCGGGAGGACGGGAATTCGAGGTCAAGGGCTACCTGATCGGAAAGAGCATCGAGGCACCGGTGCTGATCGTCGCCCGCAAGGGCGGCAAAGCTCTCGAGAAGCGGATGCGGGTCTTCGTCGCCGGCCACCTCGACAGTTCCGAGCGCAAGAACAAGAAGATCGCCGCCACCGAGGTGCTGATCCTTGAGCCCAAATTCAAGGAATACGAACTCACCCACGACCTCGCACACCGCAAGCCGCCTGTCGAGAAGAAGCCTGACGAGGACGACATCGACTTCTAGCTGTCATCGGTGTGGATGGCCTCGCACTTTCAGGCCTGATCCTGTTGTCTCCCCGACAGCAACAGACCCAGGATTGCTTGCGGCAGCAGCAGCACCACACACAGAATTGCGACAGCGACCCCAAAACTGAGGGTGAAGGCGACCGAGTTCGCCCCATTGGTGAAGGCTTGCGGGTCAGGGGAAGAAGGGGCGCTGCTGAGGATTTCGATCATCCGGCTGTAACCGAAGTAACTTCCAACGACACCCAGAAGCACTGCCCCGCCGGCAGCGACCAGGACACCGGTGACCTTGCCAACGATCGCCGCGAAAAGGGCTGCCACCCCGCAGATCATGATCAGTATCCCGAAGGCCCCAGCACCTTGCACCAGGTCCACCAGGGTCATGCCACCGAAGCCGGGAAACTCAGACAGCGACAGAATGTCGAAGTATCCGGGTGTCTCGATCTTCATCTCCTGTTCCCCTTCCCAGCGAGTCAAAGACCCTGATGGCTTAGAGTTCAACCAAAGAGGCTCCCCTGGCGCAGGCGATGGATGAGGCCTGCCAGGACATTTCTTGCCGGCGCCACCTGATCCACGCTCGCCACCACTCCGCCGCAGCCGATGTGCAGGTAATCGCGCGAACCGGCGACGATTCGGTTGTGAACCCGGCTGCCGACCTCGATCTCCTCGCCACACGACTCGCAGTGAACCCGGTGCAGGCGATGCTGACGTGTGGAGCGCAGGGAGTGGCAGCGTTCGCCATCACCGCCGATCTCCAGGCAGATGGCGCGCCACCTGGGGCCATGAGAACGGGCACCCCCGCCGGCGATGATGTGAGCGATCTCGTGCAGCACCGTCGGGCGGACCTCGGGCAGATTCTCCTCGAGGGAGAAGATCGGCACGCTCAGCTGGAGGATCTTCTTCCACGGGTCGGCGGTGCCAGAGCTGCGGGTGAGACGGCGGCTGAGGCGGACCTCAACCCCTTCGAGCGCCTCGCGGTGATGGGGAAAGCGCTCAGCCACCTCCTCGATGATGCTCGTCCCCTGGGCAAGAAGCGCCTCCTCCTTCTCCGTCATCTTCACATCGAGTCTCCCTGCCGGGCCTCGAGTTCCCGGCGCAGCTCCTCGTTCTCGCGACGCAGCCGCTGGTTCTCCGCCGCCAGGCCACCGCCGGTGTCTCCCGTCTCACCTCCGGTCACCTCCGAGTCGGCAAAGTAGTTGCCTGCGAGCATCGCCGTCTTGACGGTGGCGCGCCGGCGCAGCTGGTCGCTGTCTTCCCACACCACCTCGTAGAACCTCTCGTTCTTCGAACCGAGCCAGCCGCGGGCAAAGGGGGTCCAGCGGATCGACTCGATGGTGCCACCCTTGCCGTTGATCTCTCCCTCGATTCGCTGCTTGTCGAGGATCCCGGCGACGACGCGGATCACGACAACCAGACAGATCACCCCGACAATGTAAAAAGTGGTCTCTACTCCAGTCACTGCCAGGTCAGGAGTCATCTTCCGTCACCCCTTCCTCGTCCGGAATTTTCTCGAAAGTGGTCTCTCCCCAGAGCGAGGTGTTCACCCACGAATTGCCCTCGACCCCCTCTTCATCGACCCATTGAACCCGGTAATGGCTGGCTGTCTCGACGCGATGCGCTTCGATCTTCGCCGGCACCCATTCGATCGACAGCAGTTGCCGGCCCTCGGCGCTCAGTTCCTCCTCGATGCGGCCATGGTCGAGCTGAGTCATCGTTTTTTTTCCGCGGTCGATGGCCACCCCGGCGATGATGGCAAAGAGTGCCAGCAGCAGAACGCGTTTGATCCGGTCCTTCTCCGTCACCGGTCGTCTCCCCCGCCACTGGCGATCGCCTCGATGGCACCGTAGAGCGCCTGGGTTCCGAGGCGCGCACCGCCGCGTCTGATGACCTCGCCGTAGAGGCTGCGGGCGAGTGTCAGTCCTGGAAGCTCCAGTTCCATCCGCCGCGCCTCCTCGAGGGCGATTTCCATGTCCTTGACGAAGTGCTCGACGAAAAAACCGGGATCGAAGTCGCCGCGCAGGATGCGCGGTCCCAGGTTCGACAGCGACCACGATCCCGCCGCGCCGCCGGCGACGCTCGCCAGCACCTGCTCGCAGTCGAGTCCTGCGCGCCGGGCGTAGAGGAGCCCCTCGCAGACCCCGATGATGGCGCTGGCGATCAGAGTCTGGTTGACCATCTTGGTGTGCTGCCCAGCCCCCGGCCCCCCCTGGAGCAGCGCCTGCTTGCCGAGGAGATCGAAGATGGGAACTGCCGCCGCCAGTGCGGCGGAATCGCCGCCGACCATGATCGACAGCGTGCCATCGCGAGCGCCGACATCGCCGCCGGAGACGGGAGCATCGAGTGCCATCACGCCGCGGGCCGCCGCCGCCTCGGCAATCTCGACCGCCAGGCTCGGAGTGCTGGTGGTCATGTCGATGATGAGTCGGCAGGGAGAACCGTCATCGATGGCGGCGATAACGCCACGCTCTGACAGCAGCACCTCCTCGACGTCGGCGGGGTAGCCGACCATCGAGACCACCGCATCTTCACCGGCGGCGTCGGCAACGGAGTCGAGCCAGCGCGCGCCCCGATCGAGGAGCGGTTGCGCCTTGTCGCGGGTGCGGGTGTGGACCGCGACGTCGAAGCCGCCGGCGAGCAGCCGCGCGGCCATCGACTGGCCCATCACTCCGGTGCCGATCCAGCCGATCCGTTTCGCCGCCATCGGGGCTCCTCTCCGCTGCCAGGGACAATCTAGCGCCCCCGCAAGGAGACCACAGCATCCTTTTCCCTTGCCCGAAGAAGTCCCCTGAGCGACCATCCCCGGTCGCCGCCACCCCCATTCTCCTGGCGGAGCCGATGACACTGGCGTCGGGAGGGTCGAGGACCGACCGCGGTCTCCTCCCCGGAGCACCCTCTGAAGGAGACGAAGATGCACCGCCCCGCCGGCTTCTTCCGCCAGTACGTGTCCAACCCCTCCAAGACCGGCGCCATCGCTCCCAGTTCCACCGCCCTCGCCAGCTGCATGCTTACCGGGCTGCCCCTCGCCGATGCCGACGTGGTGGTCGAACTCGGCCCCGGCAGCGGCGCCCTCACCCGCCACCTCATCGAACAGGTCGGGGAGAATACGCGCATCCTGGCGGTCGAGATCAACCCGACCTTCGCCGAGCAGGTCGCCGAGCGCTACCCGCGCGTCGAGGTGGTCAACGGCGACGCCATCCATCTCGACGGCCTGCTGCGCCATCGCGGCCTCAACGGCACGCCGGTGATCGTCTCTGGCCTGCCGTGGGCGGCGTTCGAGACCGGCTTGCAGGGCCGCCTCCTCGATGCCGTCGCCCGCTCACTGCGCCCCGGCGGCTGCTTCGTCACCTTCGCCTACTGGGGGATGCACCGCTTCAAGAAGGGCCGCCTCTTCCGCGAGCAGATCGAGAGCCGCTTCTCTCGCGTCGAACGCACTGGTCTCGTCTTGCGCAACCTCCCCCCCGCCTTCGCCTACCGCTGCTGGCGCTGAGGATCTCACCGACAAACGAAAAAACAGCGGCCGCCCCCTGCGGGGGGCGGCCGCTGTTTTGATATCAGACCCTGCGGCAGGCCGCCTTTCTCGTCCCCTCAATCACAAGGCGGAAAGGCCGCGCAATCGAGGTCATCGGGGGTCGGATCCGGTCCGCAACCGGGGAAGGGCGGTGGCGGCGGCAGCTGGTTCAAGAAGATGATTCCCAGTTTGTAGATGATATCGCCGATGTCGACAAACCCGTCGTCGTTGACATCACAGGCATCGAGGCAGCTACAGAAACCTTCATTGAAGAGGTAATCGATGAGATGGATGGCGTCAGCGATGTCACAGCCGCCATCTCGGTTGGTATCGCCGCGGATGAAGAGCTCGATCATCAACTCGCCGATGGGGCCGAGGGTGTGTGTCTGGTTGCAGCAGTCCTCGAGATCCTCGCTGTGAATGATCAGCTCGAATTCGATGGTGTCCCCCGGGGCGACACCGCAGATGGTGGTGGTCAGGGTGCCACTCCAGTTGTCGAGGACGCCACCGGGCAGGGCGAAGTAGTCGGGATCGAAGGTCATCGAAGCCGGTG
>DQQH01000194.1 GCA_015664425.1 Planctomycetota bacterium | reverse complement strand
TCGACGGCGGTTCGCTGATCGTAGACCTTTGTGAAGTTGTCGACGCGGACGGCGACGGTGTCAGGTTCCATACCTACTCCTACATCACCGCGCATGGCGCGTTCAAGCAGTGAATCACATTTTCTGACCGGGCGGCGTAGCCGAGGAGGCAACCTTAATCCCGAACCCTCTCCGCCTCAAGGATGGATTGCATCTGCTTCTCCTGTTCCATTCGATTCCGCTAGATCGAATCAAGTCCGCGTACCAGTGCGATGTAGCAGGGATCGCCTCCGTAGCTTCCTTAGAGGTTGAAGAACTCGACGATGTACTCCAGGTCGCCCTCGCCATCCTCTCCGGAGACCCCTTCGACGCGAAACCAGAAACGCTTGCCAGTACGGACGTTGGCCTTGGGTCTGAACACAACCGAAGTCATGCCATCTCAATCGTATTTGTGAGCCCATTTAACCGCAACTGAAGCTCCATTGCCGAAACTGGCTGTCGCTGCCCTCACCACCGCAGGGGAGGACAGGTCGACGTCGCAGAGCAATGGATCAGCACCAGAACCTCGTGATCTGCGGAGAGCCAACGAGTAGCATGGAGGCTGATTCGTTTGACGTCGGCGACCATCTAGATCGAAGGAGCAACAGTCATGGCCAATAAGGGCAACAAGGACAAGAAGCGCGAGGCACAGAAGAAGCCCGCCCTGACTCTGAAGGAAAAAAGGAAGCTGAAGAAAGAAAAGAAAAAGTAGGAGCGGACGTCATGAACGACCTTCCGTCGCGACGTTCATTCATCCACTCCGTGGGCCTCGGTATCACCGCACTGGGGCTGACCGGAACGACCCTCGGTCAAGATGAGAAGATTCAAGGCTTCGATGACACTGCGGCCAAAGCCGACTTATCGAAACAGTGGAAGCCTGTTTCCGACCGCAAGATCCGGGTCGGTATCGCCGGATATTGCGCCTGCCGGACGCCATGCCAGGGGTGGTTGTTTCTGCTCCTTTTTTTTGGCCTCCTCGGTTGTGCGAGTCCCGATCGAATCCCATGGGAATCGCTCGATGTAAAGACCGAGGGACCCCATGTGGGGTCGGCGATGGTCTGGGAGCCGACGCGGGGCGTCTTGCTTCTCCATGGGGGGCAAAATAGAAACTGGGAGATGCTGCCGGAGACCTGGGAATGGTTTCCGGGGTCCGATGCGTGGCGCTTGGTCACCGATGCATCCCAGCTGAATCCAGGTGCTCGCACCTCGCACGCGATGGTTTGGGATTCGGCTCGGGAAAGGACGATTCTTTTCGGAGGAACAGACCTCAATCGCGACTTCGCCGACACCTGGGCCTTTGACGGTTCCTCTTCCCGGTGGGAGCGGTTGGATACGTCGGGGAACCCACCGCCTCGGTCTCAACACGGCATGATTTATGACCCGGTCACCGACCAGGTGATCATTTTCGGCGGACGAGGGACGGACCAGAAGCGTCTCCACGACACCTGGCTGCTGAACCTGTACACCCTGGAATGGATCCAGCCTGCCTCAACGAAAGCTGCCCCTCATCCTCAAGCACGCGACCACGTTCAGATGGCTCGCGATTCCCTCTCCGGCATCATCGTGATGCGTGGATCTTCCTTGGGACCGGGGCTCCCCGATGAGACGTGGCACTTCGACGCCCACGCCCGAAGTTGGAGCCTCGCGCAGACCAACCAAGAGCCTCAGGAAATGGGCCATGGGTTCCTGCGCTCGGTTGAGCGGCTGGGCGGTCTTGTGTTGTTCGGGTTCCACGCCTCCTGGGAGACATTAGGAGGGTATTCACCGCAGACCTGGGTGTACCGGCCACAAGCGGAGGCCTGGACCCTTTTGCAAGCCAGAGGAGTGCAGCCGGAGAGTCCGATGGATCACGGTCAGGCAGCCTCGGACGGTCAGCACCTTTTTCTCCTGGGAGGATTTGGGGGCGATGATGTGCCGCCAGATGCCGGTCTGACTCCACGAGGGGCGATGTGGAAGTTATAGACGTGCTCCGGAGGACCTCAATCATCCTACCTCGCGGCATTTCGAACATGGGTCTCGTGATGGAAAGATATGGCTCTATTCGCGGACATTGGTCGCTAGAAGTCGCGGCACGCCAACGAATTCCGCGCCCTGGAATCGACAGTTACTCGGCACAGGTCGCAACACCCGGTACGGAAATCGACTTGTCCTTCGCTGGTACCACCGCCAGCAGATTGCCAGTCGAATCATGGCCAGGAAATCCGATCCAGACGAAGTCGCCGCTGACCGCGACCGAACTGATACACAAGCTAGCAGAACATGTCCGCTCTCGGGAAGCGCCGTGACAAGACGACCCCATCGACTTCATCAGCTCACCTGATCGGTTGGATTCTGGCGAGTGAGCAGCCGCACGAAGATCATGGCGTGAGTGACGAGCAGTGCTGGCACCACAAAAGTTGGTATGTACCAATTCGTTTGCAGATGCGGCATGGCCTGATCGGGCCCGAGTGAGAATGTCCCTCCTGTCTCGCCGAAATGCACCGGTTTCGAACTCCCGGTCTCAATTCTCCGCCGCCCACGATTTGGCCAGGGCATAACTGATGACCGATTCCATCAGTGGACCGCGCCCCGAATTGTCCACATCGTGAAAACACTGGCAGGCTGCGATCACCCGGCCCTTGCCGTGGGAGTACTCGATGAACGTAGGCCGGTCTGCCAACGTCTCTTCGCCGTTGGACTCGACTGCGAGGATGAGCGCGTCGCTCGGAACGTCCTGGAGATAACCGGAGCTCGCCCAGTGCGCCTCAATCAAACGCTTGCCCAAGAGAGGAAGGAAGATCGGATGGTCGGGTACAAGGATCGCGTTTTCGAGGGCGCCGTGAGTCGCCATGGTGACGCCGCGCGGAAGCATGATCGACGTGACTTGCGCCCAGTTGAGCTCGAGCACCAACGTGCCTCCGCTCGCAACATAGTCGTCGAACCGCGCGGCATTGCTGATGTAGTCATTGTAGAAATCTTTAAGCTGTCCACCCGGAATGATGATCACTCCGTAGGGCGACAAATCGACGTCTGCCATCGCGCTGGATTCTCGCTTCTCGTATTTGCAGCCGAGCTCGCCCACAACGTCCGCGAAATCCGTTGAGCGCCCCCACGACGGCGTGTTGCGAAAAATCAGGAAGTCCCCCGCTGAACGAGCTTCCAACGCCGAGTGGTCCGCTGGTTCCTCGCTCCCGCTGACCCCCGTTGTCTCGGGAAGCTTGCCCCAGATACTCTGTCTGGTCCAGAGCCCTTTCCGGCCCGTCGCCGCGGTAAAAAATGTGACGGTGGATTCGTCCTCCAGTACGCGAAATCGCGCTGCGGATTCCGCGATCAGGTTCATCTGCTGCCCGTACAACTCGGCGGTGAGCACGCCCTCGTGCGTCTGAATCGTCATGGTGGACCCGCCACTCGACACCTTGTAGCGGCCGACATATCCGGCCAGCACCTGGGCGTCCACGGCGACCGATATCTCCTTGATTAAATCATCAGTAGATACTCCTAAATCGTTCAATACCTTGACACC
>DQQH01000060.1 GCA_015664425.1 Planctomycetota bacterium | reverse complement strand
TCGAGGCTAGAGATCGAGGAGCTCCATCGCCAGATCGCGCCCATCGTCAGCGATTGGGCGGTTGCGATTTCCAACAACGATCCGGTGGGGATCACCTCCCGAATTGTGGCAAGCGCTGACTCGTTGATCGAGGATCTCGACGTCGGAGTCGCCATCTCCCACACCTGGGTGAGGGAACTCTCCATTTCGCTGACGTCGCCAGGGGGAACCGGGATCACCCTCAAGAAGGCCACTCCCGAGGTGAACACCGACATCGACAACGTCGATGTGATCTTCGACGATGAGGGGCTTCCCTATGATGAGGCAAAGTTGCCTCTCTCGCTCAGGATCCAGCCTCAGGGCCCGGGTACCCTCTCCGATTTCAACGGTGAATCGATCGCCGGAAGCTGGGAATTGAGCGTTATCGACGGCAGCGGGGTCGACACCGGAGTCCTCGAGAGTTGGTCCCTCCGCCCGACCTTTCCTGCCCAGGAGACGGTGGAGGATGTCGACGAGCCTCGTTTTCAGTGGTGGCTATCTGCACGGGACGAGGTCAGCCGCAAGAAACTCGAGGGACTATCGGCGAAGCGCAAGGCGTTCAATCGGCACCTCGATGGGATTCCGAAGATCATGGCGATGGAGGAGATGCCCGGGCGCCGGAAGACCTATCTCCTGGAACGGGGCAGATACGACCGTCCCAAGGGCGAGGTCGAGGCTGGGGTTCCGGAGATCCTCGGGCCCCTGGCCGAACGGGAACCGAGGAACCGTCTTGGCCTCGCTCGCTGGCTGTTCGAGAAGGATCATCCTCTCGCCGCTCGGGTTGCAGTGAACCGGCTGTGGCAGATGGTTTTCGGAAGAGGCCTCGTTGCCACCCCGGAGAACTTCGGAAGCCAGGGGCAGCGCCCGACCCATCCGGCGCTCCTCGATAGCCTCGCTCTCGATTTCATCGCCTCGGGGTGGGACGTCAAGGCGATGCTCGAGAAGTTGCTCATCTCGAGCGTCTGGCGGCAGTCCTCCTGGGCTTCTGCAGAATTGAGCGAGCGAGACCCCGACAATCAACTGCTGGCGAGAGGTCCAGGCGGCAGACTGACCGCCGAGATGGTCCGGGACCATGCGCTGTGGGCGAGTGGCCTTCTCATCGACACCGTCGGCGGTCCCAGTGTCTATCCCTACCAGCCCCCTGGCCTCTGGCAGGAGAAGAGCGGCCGCACCTACAGCGCCAGCAAGGGGGAAGGGCTCTACCGCAGGAGTCTGTACACCTTCTGGAAGAGAACCTCACCGCCGCCTTCGATGATGATCTTCGATGCTTCCAAGCGCGATGTCTGTGTCGCCCGCAGGCACCGGACCAGCACTCCGATGCAGTCGCTGGTGCTGATGAACGACCCTCAATTCGTCGAGGCTGCCAGGATGCTGGCGCGCAGGGCGATGCTGGAGGGAGCCGGGGAATCTGGTGATCCTCTCGGTGTTGCTTTCCGCCTGCTCTTCGGCCGCTTCCCCGAGATCGCCGAGAGGAAGATCATCGGCGCACTGCATGCCGATCTGCGCAGTGAATTTGAAGCAGACCCCGTCGCAAGAGGGAAACTCCTGGCGGTGGGAGAGAGTGCTATCGACGAGACCCTCGATCCCATCGAATGGGCCACGATGACGGTGGTCTGTTCGACTTTGCTCAACCACGAAGAAGTTACGAGATTGAGATGAAACGATGACAGGAAACAGGCTTCACGACCCGATGACCAGCCGTCGGCGATTTCTCGCCTCGACGCTGGCGGTGACGGGGGGTGCCCTCTGGGGCTGGATGCCCACGAGCAACTGGGCTCACGAAGACCTCCAACCGCATTTCATGCCCCGGGCCAAACGGGTGATCTGGCTCTTTCAGAGCGGTGGCCCCTCCCAGATCGATCTCTTCGACCCGAAGCCGCACCTCAATGCCCATCATGGCGAGGAACTCCCTGCTTCCATCCGGATGGGGCAGCGCCTGACTGCGATGTCGGGAAACCAGTCGACGCTTCCGCTGGCGGGAAGTCCCTTCGAGTTCTCCGCACACGGAGAGAGCCGCCAGCAGATGAGCGATCTGCTTCCGCACACCGCTGCCATCGCCGACAAGTTGTGCATCATCCGCTCACTCCATACCGAGGCGATCAACCACGACCCGGCGATCACCTTTGTCCAGACCGGATCGGAGATCGCCGGCCGACCGTCGATCGGCGCCTGGCTCTCTTACGGACTCGGTGCATCCAACTCGGATCTCCCCGCCAGCATTGCGATGGTCACCCAGAACAAAGGGGGACAGCCGCTCTATGCTCGCCTCTGGGGGTCGGGGTTCCTCCCATCGGAGCACCAGGGAATCCAATTTCGATCGGGGAAGAATCCGGTCCTCTACCTCAATGATCCCGACGGCATGTCGAGGAAGATGCGCCGACGGATGCTCGATGCTCTGAAGGACCTCCATGAGATCCAGGCTGAGAGGAACGGTGGCGACGGCATCGATTCGGCGAACGTTCGCAACGAACTCGCCTGGCGGATGCAAACCTCGGTTCCCGAAGCGACCGACCTCTCCGATGAGCCCGATGAGATCTTCGAGATGTACGGCCCCGATTCGAGGAAACCTGGATCGTACGCTGCCAATTGCATTCTCGCCCGGCGCCTCGCCGAGAGAAACGTGCGCTTCGTCCAGCTCTTCCACCAGGGTTGGGACCAGCACGGCAGCCTCCCCGGTGGCATCAGGACCCAGTGTCGCGAGACCGATCAGCCTTCAGCTGCACTCATCACCGATCTCGAGCGCAGAGGGCTCCTCGAGGACACCCTCGTCGTCTGGGGAGGCGAGTTCGGACGCACCAACTATTCCCAGGGAAAGTTGACGCCGCAAGGGTTTGGCAGGGACCATCATCCGCTCTGCTTCAGCATCTGGATGGCAGGGGGGGGGATCAAGCCGGGTCTGACCTACGGATCGACGGACGATCTTGGCTACAACATCACCGAGAACCCCGTTCACGTTCACGACCTGCAGGCGACGATTCTCCATCTCCTGGGGATCGATCACGAGCGACTCACGTATCACTTTCAGGGACGTCGTTATCGATTGACCGATGTTCACGGCAAGGTGGTCAAGGCGTTGCTATGACCTGTTCCTAGCTGCTCACTCGTCTCGCTTCTCGCCGTCGGTCCGATTCGTTGAGGATCTGCTTTCTCAACCTCACGCTCTTTGGCGTGATCTCGACAAGCTCATCCGCGGCAACGAATTCGAGCGCTTCCTCCAGGGTCAACTTGCGAACGGGACGGACCACCGTGGCGTCATCCTTGCCGGATGCCCTGACGTTCGACAGTTTCTTCGTTCGCACCGCATTCACCGTCAGATCGATGTCGCGGCAGTGCTCGCCGATCACCTGGCCCTCGTAAATACTGTCCCCGGGTTCGATGAAGAAGGTGCCGCGGTCGTAGAGGGCATCGAGGGAATAGGGGGTTGCCGGTCCCATCTCAACGGCGATGAGGGAGCCGGAACTGCGGCGGGGGATCGAGCCCGCTCTCGGTCCGTGTTCCATGTAACTGTGATGCATCACGGCCCGGCCGGCGGTGGCTGTGAGGATCTTAGTGCGCAGTCCGATCAGCCCCCGGGCTGGGACCTTGAACTCGATGTGGAGGGTGTCGCCGACGCCGGGTTTGGGGTCCATCTTGACCATCTGGGCGCGGCGCTCGCCGATCAGCGACATCACCGGTCCCCGGGCGTCGATGGGGCATTCGATGACGAGGCGCTCGAAGGGCTCGAGCCACTGACCCCCCTCGAGGCGTTCGACAACCTTGGGCATGCCGACACACAGTTCGAACCCTTCGCGGCGCATCGTTTCGAGAAGGATTCCCAGGTGCATCAATCCCCTGCCGGAGACTTTGAATTCCTCGGGGCTATCTCCGGGGGCGACCTTCAGGGCGACATTTCTCTCCAGTTCCTTGTTGAGTCGGTCGCGAAGCTGGCGCGAGGTGACGTACTTCCCCTCCTTGCCGGCGAACGGTCCGTTGTTGACGCGGAAGGTCATGTGCAGCGTCGGTTCGTCGACCAGGATCGGTGGCAGCGCAATCGGATGGTCGGAATCGGCGATGGTGTCGCCGATTTCGATCCCCTCGATTCCGATGATGGCGCAGATGTCTCCGGCGACAGCTTCTGTGACCTTCTGTCGACCGAGCCCCTCGAAGAGATGGAGTTCCTGGATACGGGCGGTTCGGGGCTCCGCCGCCGGCGAGAGGACCACGACATCACCCCCGGACAGGAGCCGGCCAGCGGTGATTCTGCCGATGGCGATCCGTCCGACGAAATCGGAGTGATCGAGGGTGCTGACTCGCATCTGAAGCGGGTCATCAGGCCTCACTTTTGGAGGGGGAACGTGTTCGATGATCGATTCGAACACCCTGCGCAGATCTTCCCGTTCTCCCGTCACCTCCTCGCTACACCATCCATCGCGGCCAGAACAGTAGAGGACCGGGAAGTCGAGGGTCTCATCGTCGGCATTCAGGCTCACTAGAAGGTCAAAGGCCTCGGTCAGGACCTCGAGGGGGCGAGCATCGGCGCGGTCCGCCTTGTTGACCAGGATGATCGGCCGCAGGTGGTGCTCGAGTGCTTTCTGCAGGACGAAGCGCGTCTGGGGCATCGGTCCCTCGAAGGCATCGATGAGGAGGAGAACTCCATCAGCCATCGAGAGGACACGTTCAACCTCTCCCCCGAAATCGGCGTGCCCGGGGGTATCGATGATGTTGATGCGGTAGGAAGTGTCACCCTTCAGATAGTCGATGGCACAGTTCTTGGCGAGGATGGTGATTCCGCGCTCGCGCTCCAGGGGGTTGCTGTCGAAGATCAGGCCGTGCTGACCTCCAGCGAGACGGTCCAGTTCCTCATCTCGGAACATCCCCGACTGGTAGAGGAGCCGATCCACCAAGGTCGTCTTGCCGTGGTCAACGTGGGCGATGATGGCGACGTTGCGAATGGCTTTTTTCATCGGGCTCCTGCTCGGGTGGCTTCCTGTCGACAGCGCGGAAGTCTAGCCCACGAGAGGGCGGTTACCACCGATAGTGACAGCCAGTTCCTGCGGAGGCTGATTTAGGCGCTTAGCAACCCTCTTCGGGCCTCAGAGACGGGACTTGTAGAACTACGAATAGGGGGGAGAATGGAGGTGGCTCTGGCTTACCCCACAACTCAACCGCCCGAGGAGGTGCCATGCTGCTCCCCAAGCAGATACTCTTCGTTGTGTTTGTGATTCTATTTTTCAGCCCTCTCAGCGCCCAGGATCCGGGGATCATCGCCAGCGTTCGGAGTCCTCTGGATGACCATCAGTACCTGCTCCTGGAAGCGAGCCTGTGGACCGAGGCGGAAGCGAAGGCCGTAGACCTGGGTGGAAACCTCACTGCGGTCGGGGACCAGGCGGAGATGGACTGGATTCACGACACCCTCAATGTCTACGGCGGAGTGAGCCGAGCGATCTGGCTCGGATACAACGACATCGTCCTCGAGGGCACCTTCGAGTGGACCAATGGCGAGCCTGCCGTCTACACCGACTGGAACGCCGGCGAACCGAACAATTCCGGCAACGAGGACATGACCCATACCTGGGCGGCTCCCCCCTTCGCCTGGAACGACATCAACGAACTCACCGCCAACATCCCGATTCACGGTGTCGTCGAGCTAGAACCTTGCGGGACAGATGCACCGAGCAACGTTGTCGCCCTGTCGGTGGGCTCGGACATCACCTTCAATTTCACCAACAACGGTCCCTACACCGATACCTTCGAGGTATGGAAGGACGGCGCTCTCTACGCGACCATCGCCGACCCGGCAGCGACCAGTTGGGTCGACAGCGGCATCTGTCAGGGGAGCCAGGAGTACATCTTCCACGTCGCTGTCGGTGCCTGTCACGCCTTTACCGACAGCATCAGAGTCACCCATGGATTCACCGAGTATCCCTCGACAGGTCCGTCGGTGCCGATCCCCAACAACGATCCGGTAGGGATCGCATCGGTGATCAGCGTCAGCGACATTTACGACATCAACGACATCGATGTCGAGGTCCACATTTCTCACTCCTGGGTCAGGGATCTCGCGATTGCGGTCCTCTCCCCGCAGGGGACAACGGTCACTCTCAAGGCCTACACCCCCGGTGTGACCACCGACGTCGACGATGTTCACACCATCTTCGACGAAAGTGGGATCCCCTACGACGAGACCCAGTTGCCCTTCAACGTCAGGGTCCAGCCAGAGGGGCCGGGTGTTCTCGATGGTTTCGCCGGCCAACCGATCGACGGGGACTGGATTTTGCGCGTCTCCGACAACGAGGGAGCCGATGAGGGGGAGTTGCAGTCGTGGTCCCTCCACCACCGATCGGGGCCGCCATGTCAGATCACTGCGCCGATCGCCTTCTCGTCGACCTCGGTCGGCAACGATGTCACTTTGACCTGGGATCTCAACGGCAACGCCTACACATCCATAGATGTCTACCGCGATGGCCAGCTGGCGGCGACCATCGGCGCAGGTGAGGAGGAATGGAGCGAAACCGTTCCCGGCTCTGGTTACTACGAGTACTTCCTGCGCTGCTGGGACAACGCCACCATCCCTTGTTGCGTCGTCGAAACGGGGGTCACAGGTGGGCTGATCAATGCCGTCGACGTCATCTGGGCTGCCGAAGGACAGGGCGGCCAGACTGACTCGGTCCAGGCTCTTCTCGATGCGCTCATCGCTCAGGGGAAGCAACCGATCGTTGTCCCCGACATCCTCGCGTGCAACTGTCTCCTGACCACGCCGACTCTGGAGCGGGTCTGGGCGATGCTAGGGACCTACCCCGACTACCACTGCCTGTCGGGAGCGGAGGGGCAATTGCTCGTCTCCCTGATAGGGGCTGGCCTCGACGTCTACATCGAGGGCGGCGATGTGTGGGGATACTGTGGCCAGACCGACTTCGCCCAGTGGGATGGGATCGGCGACGGGGTCGTCGATGGAGATGACAGTTTCACGTCGATGATCGGCCTGGTGTGGGCGGGCATCGACCTGACGGGGATGGATGCCAGTTACAACCATGACCAGGGTGGCAACGACTGGACCGATCAACTGGTTCCTGCCGATCCGGCCACTCCAGATCTCGCCGGTCTGGAGAGCGGCCCGATCTGGCAGCAACTGGGCTTGGGCTACTACACCGGCAATTTCTACGCGACCGATGACCCCTACGGCGAGGTGATCGCCCAGTCGTGGGAGTTCGGGGGGTACTCGGGGGAGCAGGACATCCTTGTCGGGTTCTACCTCGACGCCTTCGGCGCTGGCTCGGGGCCGGTGGGTGAGCTCTTCCGGAGGGGAGACATCAACGGAGACGGTTCAGTCAACATCGCTGACGCGGTGACAGTGCTCAACGCGCTCTTCGTTCCCGGATCTCAACAGCCGGAGTGCGACGACAGCGCGGATGCCAACGACGACGGCGGGATCAACATCGCCGATGCGGTCTCCTTGCTCAACTCTCTCTTCCTTCCCGGATCGCCATTGCCGCCGGATCCGGGTCCCTTCGACTGCGGCATCGACCCGACCGACGATGGTCTCGACTGCAGCCTCTACATCTGTCTCTAGGAAAGGGTTCCTCGATGCGCGCGATGCTGGTTTCGACTCTGGTCTTCTTCATGACCTCTGGGCTCGATGCCCAGGTCGACCTGCACACCGATGACTACGCCTCCTCGGGGAGCAACTCGGCAAGGAACCTGGTGCGTGACGAGGGAGGCAGTCTGCATTGTCTCTCACTCGAGCAGGTTGTCGCCGGTGAGAGGCAATTGATCGTCCAGACCTCGAGTGACGGAGGTCTGTCGTGGATCACGCAGCCTCAGGTCCTCAACGATGCCGACAGCGGCCTTTTCGACCCGGATCCTGCGAGTCAGTGTTCCCTCGCCATCGATGACCAGGGCACCCTTCACATCCTCTGGGGTCGTTACACCTACCCTTCCTACTTCCGCCAGTTCTACCGTCGCTTCGACCCGGCAACGGGAACCGCCTCTGACATCGTCGAACTCAGCCTGCTCTCGGGAGCGCCTCTCAACGCCCGCACCTCGGCGATGGATATCATCGTCGATGACCAGAACACCGTCTGGATTTCGGGACACGATCCAGCCAGCTGGGTCGAGCACCTCCTGCGCAGCGACGAGCCCTATGCGGCGGGCGACACCTTCACTGACCTGGGGTCGATCAGCACCGGCAACAGCGCCCAGAACACCCGGCTCGCCATCGACAGCGCCGGCAGGGTGCACTGCAGTTTCTATCGCAACGTCGGCGTCGGTCAGTACGAGCATCGCATCTACGACCCGGTCAGCGGCTGGCAGGTCGACAGCACCGTTCTCGGTGACACCGTCGGCACCAACGACTACTACGGCTGGCTCGTCGCCGATGCCCTCGGCTACGTGCACAGCGTTCATGTTCTCGACGCTCAAAACACATCTCCGATGTGGACCTTCCGCTACCGAAGGTGGGAGGAGGGGAGTGGTTGGGGACCGGAGGTGATTCTGTTCACCGCTACCAGCGCCCAGTACACCGGCATAGCCAGCTACAGGATCTTCAACCTCGGTTGCGATGAGGCGACAGGCAAGGTGCACGCGGTGTACCGCGACCTGTCACAGGGGGGGCCGCTGGTGATCGCCGAGAAGGAGTTGACGGATGATCTCTTCACCGTTGTAGGTGAGTTGCAGCCGGAGAATCCTTCGGAACACGTCTACATCTACCCCAGGGTGCGCGGCACACTCTATCCCGCCTTCAATAACTTTTCTCACGGCTTCGACGTCACTTACCAGTGGCGCGAGGTGCCGGGAACCCCTCCCTACACGCTGATCTACCACGATGCGGGGGGGAGTTCGGGGGTGAGTTTCATCCGTGGGGATTGCAACGAGGATGGTGGATTCAACATCGCCGATACCGTCTTCGGCCTCAACGCTCTCTTCGTGCCGGGAAGTCCGCCACCGGGGTGCGTCGAGGAGTGCGACATCAACGATGACGGCAGTTTCAACATCGCCGACATGGTCTACGGACTCAACGCCCTCTTCGTGGCCTCCTCGCCGCCGCCCTCTGCACCCTTCCCCGACTGTGGCAGCGATCCCCTCGCTCCCTCCCTCGATTGCCCGACAGGCAGCGCAGCCTGCCCCTAGGTGCGTCATCGCTCTGGAGGGCGCTACCTTCGCTCTTCCTCGGCGTTCTCCGGTGGGCTGACGGCATTCTCCTCGAGCGCCTTTTTCATCTCCTCTAGATCCCAGGTTTTCTGGTAGCGGTGGAGAACCGTCGTTGTCGGTTGGATGATCAGCAGATCGCCTGGCCAGCTAGCGCCGTAACTCTTGACGATTTTCATGTCTGCACGGCCATCGATTCGGGCGGGGATGAAACCATCGAGGGTCCTGGCGAGGAATCCGTCTTGAAGAATTTCGTTCTCGATGCGAGTTGATTGATAACAGCCTCTGGCGTGGATGAAGAGGAGAACCGGACGACCCGTTATTCTCGATTTCTCGAGTGCCTCTTCGTGGCCCAGCCAGCGGATGACCGGTGGCTTCGGTTCGACCCCCGATTTTCTCAGGAGATCCTGGAGCCATTGGGATTTTCCTCCTGAGCGTGGGAGCAGCCCCTGCCAGACGATGGTCCCGTTCTTGTCGAGAAAACTGGCGGCAGGGTACGCCTTGACGTGCAACTGCTTCATGATGCGGTCTTTTTCGACGAGTACTGGAAATCCAACCTTTTCTTTATTGAGTAGTTTTTCGATCTTGCTCACACTCTTTTCGTCGTATGAGAAGATGGTGACGATGTTGAAGAGTTCACTTCCGAGTTCCCTGTGCCACCTGACCAGGTGGGGCATCGATTTGAGACAATGCTCTCAGCCGTAGGTGGTGTTGAGGACCAGCGTCGGTTTTCCCTGGAGATCGGCGAGTGTCAGCGGTTTTTCGCTGTTGAGCCAGCGACCGTTATCCTCGGCGGTCAGCGGAGGGAACTTTTCCCCGACGCTCATGCGCGAGAAGACCGGGGAGGATTCCTCCTGGCCCAAGACCGGGTTGAAAAAGAGCAGGGCCAGCGCCAGTGCTGAGAGGAGTTTTTTCATCGGGTCACCGCCTTCTTGACCTTTTGACGAGGGCGGCCCCCGGACCGTTCCAGGAAAATTGTTTGGGGCAACAGAGGTCAGCAGCGGCCTGATAGGGGCGAAATGGACCCTTCCTGGCGAATCCCGGGAGCCGGTCGGCTCCCGGGGAAGGGCACTGCTAGCGCTCCTGGGGTGCCGGTGGGTCGAGGGCCAGACGGGCCTTGGTGCTATCGAAATCGGAGTCGAGGATGTAGCCCGCCTTCTTCACCTCCTCGAGCAGTCCGTCATCGTAATCCTCGTCGTAGAAGGACTCGAAGTGAAACACGCCGTTGAAAACGGGGCCGAGGCGGATGGTGATCAGTTCATCCTCCCAGCCCATCTGCTGGACGTAGCCGAGCAACTGGAGAACGAGCCGCTGGCCAGAATCCGGTTCCTCCTCCATCGCCCAGTGAAGAAAGTCCTTCTGGGTTGCCCGCCAATCCTCCAGTGACATCGGGAACTGAAAGACAAACTCGTCGCCTTCGATACTCACCCAGGACCACCCCATCTGGGCGAAACGCAGTACCAGTTCCTGCGTTCGAGCATCGTACTCGAGGGGCTCTGACTCTTCATCTTGGAAGTCCTCGATGATCTCTCTGTTGAGATTCTGATTGAGGACCGACAGGACTCTCGAGAAATTAGAGACATGAAAACGCTGGGCACCGGAGAGTCGTCCCTCGTCATCGAGGTAGAGATGAACAGAATCGATGGCGACCTGACGTTTCCCCCAGATCAAATCGGCCTGGGACTGATCGGTGTCCTCCATTTCCTCCTCGGTGAAGCCGATCGGTCCGAAGTGAATTTGTCGGGCTCCTTCGAGGTAGGCGCTGACTATCTCCAACGCCTCGGGGAGGTCGCTTTTCGAACTGGCGGCGATCCCCTCGTAAATACACATCCCTTCGAGAGTGTCGCTGGGATAGTCGTATCTCAGGCTCAATGCCTGCCGGTCGACGGTCACCTCACAGCCGACAAGCAGCAGGAGGAGCGCAAGTGGCACCAGGATCGAGATTCTCATCGTTTCGTTCCTTTCAGCAGGCTTCTGGAGCGCCCCTGGGGGCTCCGGTAATCCCCGTCTACCTCGATGAGGGGATTTCCAGAGGCTGCCGAACGCAGTTTTTGGAAATTGGACACTCTCAGTCCTATCTGTTTGAATGGTAAGGAGATGCGAGAGAACCCCGAGGACACAGTCGAGCTGTTGAGGCGCTGGAGAGGTGGCGATGCCAAGGCCCTCGACACCCTCCTGGCCGACATCATGCCATGGCTCGAGAAGCAGGTCCGACGGCGCCTGGGTAACCAGTTGCGCGCCCGCGAGGAGACCCAGGACTTTGTCCAGCAGGCGTTGATCGATTTTCTCGATTACGCCCCACGAACCGTCATCGAAGACGGTCGTCATCTTCGCGCACTACTGGTTCGTATCGTCGAGAACACCATTCGTGGCCGCCACGATCACTACAGCGCCCAGCGTCGTGCGATGCAGCGGGAGGTGGTCTGGCCAGGGGAGAGCCACATCTCCCCTGCAGGTGGAGAAGAGAGCCGCGATCGACCGAGCTTCGCAGCCCATCAGGGAGAACAGTCTGCCTTCGTAAGTATTGCCCTCGAACTGCTCGACGATGCCAGCCACGACATCGTTACACGTCGACTGTGGGCGGGGGAGTCCTTCGAGCAGATCGGCACGACCCTCGGGACCTCTGCCGACGCCGCGCGGATGCGATTCCACCGGGCGCTGGCGCGCCTCTCCGGATTTGTCGAGGGGGTGCGACAAGGGAAGATCGGTGACCTGTTGAAACTGGAAGATGATGAGAGGGAGGAGTCAACAGCCGATGACGACTGACGGACTCTCCCGGAAAGATCGCGATGATCGTGACCAGTCTATCGAAGATGCCGTCGCGCGTTATCTCGACCAGTGCGCAGGTGGTGAGACCATCGCTGGCAAGGCCCTCAGCATCGAGAGCTTCCTTGCAGAGTCCCCCGAGGAGTTGCGCGATGCCATCCGTTCCCGCATCTCCTCCTCCCTCGAGACGCTGGGGATCCTCGATGGTGTCTCTGGTGCCGGGGTAGATCTTGTCCCGGAGATCCCCGGTTTCGGTATCGACCATGTCATCGGCAAGGGCGCCCTTGGCACCGTCTACCACGGCCACGACGAGACCCTCGACAGGCCTGTTGCGATCAAGGTGCTGCGCATGGGCACCGCCGACTCCCGCCGCAGTCGCATCATCGAGGAGGGGCGGCGGGTGGCGGCGCTCTCGGACCCTGCCATCGTCACCATCCATTCGGTGGTGGAGAAGGGGGACCTCTCTGCCATCGTCATGGAACTGGTCGAGGGACATCCCATCGACCGCGCCTCTTCCCCGCTCCAGGTCTCTCAGAAGGCCGATCTCCTAGCAGAAGTGGCACGGGCTCTCGGGGTTGCTCATCGTCAGGGGATCATCCACCGCGATCTGAAGCCCCAGAACATTCTCGTGACGCCGGAACTCGGCGTGCGGGTCCTCGACTTCGGGCTGGCGGTCTCGAGCGAGGATGAGG
>DQQH01000228.1 GCA_015664425.1 Planctomycetota bacterium | reverse complement strand
CTCGGTCTGTGTCTCTGCCGAGGAGATCTTCCAGCGTGGTGACGGCAACAGCGATGACAAGGTCGACCTGGCAGACGCCGCCGCGACCCTCGCCTCGCAATTCCTCGGCTACGCGATCTTGTGCGCCGACGCTTGCGATTCGAATGACGATGGCTACGTCAACATGGCAGACTCTGTCACCACCCTGAACTGGCTCTTCATGTTTGGTGCTGAACCGCCTTCACCGGGCCCCTACAACGACGGTCCCGATCCGAGTCCCGACGGATTGCCAGAGTGCGACAGCGACGACACAGCTTGCTAGGTGGGTTGCTGAAGGAAACAAACGATGGGGTGAAATATGAAGAGGCAGAACCGATGACGAATAACCTCAAGGTCGCGTTGACGGTGATTGCGTTTGCAATCGCTCCGGGGGTCCTGTTTGCGGGAGGGGCTCTTTCGACCCTGTCGATAAGTGCTCCAGCGCAGGTTGCTCCCGGAAGTTCCTTCGACGCCGGGGTGATGCTCGACAACGGTGATGGTGAAATCCAGGGCTGGTCCTTCGCGATTTGCCACGATCCTGCTGACCTGACCCTCAATTCCATAGCCACCGGGTCGACGACAGCTACCGTCAACGGCGGTGCAACTGCCGAGTTCGAATCCCTGAATATGTACACCGACGCCTGGACCCACGGGGTAATCATCAATTTATTCGGGGACTTCACATTACCGATCGGTTCCGGGTATGAACTCGGTGTCGGGTCCTACACCAACGACATGCCAGATGGTCAAACCACTACGATGTTTTTCGGATGTACTGCAGGCGAACCGCCTGTGGCGACCACTGTCGTTGTCGATGGTGGTTCACTCGGAGTGGCCACCGAAGATCAGGACGTTGAGTCCTTCGATCCGCCGTTGCCACCGAGCACCTTCAGAGTCGATGCGCCGGCCACCGCCCTCCCAGGTGGCGATTTCAACACCCGTGTCATGCTCGACAACGAGTCTGGCGACATCCAGGGTTGGTCCTTCGGGCAGTGTCATGACGAAACGGCGTTGACCCTCAACTCGATGGTTCTCGGAGCGACCTCCTCGACGATCAATGGCGGCGCGGAACTCGAATTTTGGGCTCTCAACTTCGAGGTCGGCGGTTTCACCATGGGGGCGGTCATCAATTTGATGGGCACCTCGGTTTTAGCCATCGGCAACGATTACGAGATTGCGATCGCCAACTACACCAACGACATGCCCGACGGAAGTAGTACTTCCCTCGCGTTCTGTCCGAACCTCGGGGATCCGGTAATCACGGTTATTGTCGTGGTAGACGGAATATCCCTGTCTGTGAATCAGGTCGGAGCGGATGTCCAGTCCTACGATCCTCCCATCGTGGATTACGTTCGCGGTGACGCCAATCAGACAGGAAGCACCGATCTCTCCGACGGAATCTGGATTCTTGCTGATCTCTTCCTGGGCGGCCCTCACAACGATTGCTTCGGGTCGAATAACGCGAATGGCGACGCATCCTACGATGCGGCCGATGCGATCTTCGTCCTGCAGTGGCAGTTCCTCGGTGGTCCAAATTTCCCGCTACCATGGCCTGACTGCGGAAACATCGGGGACGAGGATGACTGCGAGACTTCCAACTGCGCGTAGCTGAGGTTTGATGATTTTAAAGGAGACGGGGGGCGCGGCTCGCTGCCGCGCCCCCCGTTTTTCAATTCCAGGAGCCCCTCTCGAATCCCCCCCGGTTCCCCGAGACGTGGCGAGTGGTCGGCGAGCGGGAGTCACTAGCGAAGGGTGGGGTCCTGCTGCTCCGGATCGATGGCGAACTGCCTGCGCGCCTTGAGGACCGCCTTCTTTTCGACTTTTTTCGCCTTGAAAAGACTGGAGAGAGCAGCATGGACGATCGAGCCGGCGTCGATTTCGAAGAATCGTCTCAATTCTTCACGGGTGTCGCTCATGCCGAAGCCGTCGGTGCCGAGGGAGGTCCACGGCGCGCCGACCCAGCGATGGATCTGGTCGGGAATCGCTCTCATGAAGTCGGATACCGCGACGATGGGGGATCGATCGTTGCCAAGGATCTCCTGGACCTTGCATCCCTTCGGCTTCTTTTCCGGGTGCAGGATGTTCCATCGTTCGGTCGCCAGAGCATCCCGTCGGAGTTGCTGGTAACTGGTGACGGAGTAAACTTCCGATCTCACGCCATATTCCTCCTCGAGTATGCCAGCGGCTTTCGTTGCCTCGAAGAGTGAAGGTCCGCTGGCCAGCAGTCTCACCTTGGGGCCACCACGACCGGTGACTCTGTGAACCCGGTAGAGACCGTCGAGGATGCCGGACCTACAGTCTTCAGGCATCGCAGGCATTTCGAAATTCTCGTTGTAGAGAGTGATGTAGTAGAAGACGTCTTCCTGTTCGGTGACCATCCGCCTTATCCCCTCCTCGATGATCACTGCAAGTTCGTAGGCGTAGGCGGGATCGTAGGAGACGCAGCAGGGCACCGTGCTCGCCAGGAGGTGGCTGTGGCCATCCTGGTGCTGGAGCCCTTCGCCGTTGAGGGTCGTCCTTCCGGCCGTGGCTCCCAGGAGGAAGCCCCTTGCGCGCATGTCCCCGAGAGCCCAGATCTGGTCGCCGACCCTCTGGAAACCGAACATCGAGTAGAAGATGTAGAAGGGGAGCATCACCTCACCATGGGTTGCATAACTGCTTCCTGCAGCGATCACGCTCGCCAGGGCTCCGCATTCGGTGATCCCCTCCTCGAGGATCTGACCATCGACGCGTTCGCTGTAGGAAAAGAGCATCTGATGGTCGATCGGTTGATACTTCTGGCCGTGACTGGCGTAAATCCCGATCTGCTTGAAGAGGGGCTCCATACCGAAAGTGCGTGCCTCGTCGGCTATTATCGGGACGATCCTGGGACCGATTTCATCTGTTTTCAGGAGTTCGCGTAAGAGGCGGGCAAATGCCATCGTTGTCGAGGCAGGGACCGATGATCCCGTACCCTCGTGGAGTTTCGAGTAGGTCTCGCCGGAGGGGACGTCGGGAACATCGACCTGCACCCTTCTGCGTGGCAACGGTCCACCCAGTTCCTTGCGTTTTTCGAGGAGATAGCGAACCTCGGCAGAATCCTTCCCCGGATGATGGTAGGAGGTCTTCTTGACCTGCTTGTCGTCGAGGGGGATTTCGAGGATGTCACGCAGGCCGAGAAGGTCCTCGAAACTCATCTTCTTGATCTGATGGTTGACGTTGCGCGATTGAGCAGAGGGACCGAGGTTCCAGCCCTTCATCGTCTTGGCGAGAATGACCGTCGGCTGGCCATTGCCAGAGGAAGCGCGGGAGTAAGCTGCGTGGATCTTGTCCACGTCATGACCCCCGCGTCGCAACTTCTGGAGGGTCTCATCGCTGGTGGAAGCAAGGAGGGTTTCGATTTCCTCCTCACCGCCCGTCAATTCCTCGCGAATCCAGGAACCGCTCTCGGCACCGAAGCGCTGGAAGGTGCCGTCGACAATCTGTGTGAGCCTGCGGATGAGGTGGTGGTCGGTGTCCCCGGCAAGAATGGAATCCCAGTCGCTGCTCCAGATCACTTTGAGAACCCGCCAGCCTGCCCCGGCAAAGATCCCTTCAAGTTCCTGGATCACCTTGCCGTTGCCTCTCACCGGCCCGTCGAGGCGCTGCAGGTTGCAGTTGACGACGAAAATGAGGTTGTCGAGCTCTTCTCGCGAGGCGAGAGAGAGGGCGCCGATCGTTTCCGGTTCATCGCACTCGCCGTCGCCGAGGAAGGTCCACACCCTCTGGCGGGAAGTGTCCTTGATCCCCCTGTTGTGGAGGTAGCGGTTGAATCGCGCCTGGTAGATTGCGTTGATGGCGCCCAGACCCATCGAAACGGTCGGGAACTGCCAGAACTCCGGCATCAATCTCGGGTGGGGGTAGGAACTGAGGCCGCCGCCACTCTCTCCCTCGCGCCGGAAGTGATCGAGTTGTTTCTTGCTGAGGCGTCCCTCGAGGTGGGCACGGGCGTAGATCCCCGGTGAGGCGTGGCCCTGGAAGAAGATCTGGTCGCCGCCGCCGGGGTCGTCTGCGCCACGGAAGTGATGATTGAAGCCGACCTCGTAGAGAGTGGCGGCCGAGGCATAGGAGGAGATGTGCCCGCCCAGGCCTTCGAATGCGGTGTTGGCGCGGACCACCATGATGGCCGCGTTCCAGCGCAGGATGTGGCGTATCCGTCTCTCGATGGTGCGGTCCCCGGGGTACGGCGGCTCCTCTGTCGGTGCGATGGTGTTGATGTAGGGGGTCTGGACAATGGCGGGAAGACCGATCCGCCTGAGTTGACCGAGTTCGACGAGGCGCCGGACCAGGTAAGAGGCGCGCTCACCGCCCGATTCGCTGGCGAGGTCGTCGAGGGCCTCGAGCCATTCTCTCGTCTCCTGTGGGTCGTGGTCACCCGCCGGTTGCGGGAATGCCTCGGGCATCGTTTATTCTTCTGCCTTCATGAAACTGGGGGAGTCGATGGCCGGTGGTGGTCGGCGCGACCCTATCACCCCGCTCCTCGAGGCGTTTCGTCCTCTGGAAGATCCTCCGCCTCCTCGGGGAGCAGGACGGGGATCCCGTCGACGATTCGGTACGCCTTGCGCGATTGCCAGCAGACGAGGCGACCATCGTGAATTTCGAGGGGGCCGTGGCTGATGGGGCAGCGCAGGAGTGCCAGGAGATCGGCGGAGATGGGGCCCTTCTTGGAGGAACCTCCGGGGTCTGCCTGGGGCATGGTGGGCCTTTCACGGCGAATCGAGGGGATCCCTGTCGCCAGTTCACTTTTCAGCCACGGGTCTTGGCGTATGATGACCCGATTCTCGCCGCAGGCTCCTCGATCGGCAACTGGATTTGGCCCCCGGGGGGCCTGTACTCGCTGCTTTGGCTCTCAGCAGAAGACGGAAATTGCCGTCAGGGACTCCGCATGCCGTCAGGGACTCCGCATGCCGTCGGCGGGCCTGGATCGACCATTGCCGGCAGGGGGAGGGGTCAGGAGGTGGAAGGCTGAAACTCGATCTTGTCGAGGGACGATTTCTGCGTCGTTACAAACGATTTCTCGCCGACGTGGAACTCCCCTCCGGGGAGGTGGTCACCGCCCACTGTCCCAATACTGGCAGCATGAAAACGCTCTTGAGAGAGGGTGCCCGTGCCTGGTTGCGCCACGATTCAAATCCCAAAAGAAAACTCCCGTCGACCCTCACGCTCCTGGGGGTCCGGGGTCGGGGGAGAGCTCTCGTCGATACGGCTCTCCCCAACAGCATCGTCGCCGAAGCCATCGCTGCTGGCAGGGTGCCGGAACTTGCAGAGTACCGCCACCATCGCCGGGAGGTGAAGGTGGGTGAGAGGAGCAGGCTCGATCTTGCTCTTGGCGACGGTGAAGACCTCGATGAAGAGAGTGCCGCCTGCTTCGTCGAGATCAAGAATGTCACGATGCTCTCGGCATCCCATTCCAGGCGCGGGGATTTTCCCGATGCGGTGACTGCGCGGGGAAGAAAGCATCTCGAAGAACTGGCCCGCCTCGTCTCCATGGGGAGGAGGGCGGTCCAGTTCTTCCTCCTCGGGCGGACTGACTGTCATGAGGTCAGCGTCGACGGTGGCATCGACCCCGACTACCGCCGATCCCTCATCGAGGCAGCCGATGCAGGGGTCCAGCTCCTCGCTTACCGTCTAGAGGTCGGGAGAGGAACACTCAGACTCGGAAAGCGCTGCCCCGTTCTTCTCGATTGAGGCTTTGCTTTCACATGGTGTGCAGAGACCGTATCCTCCCGCCCTGCCGAGAGGAGGCAACAGTGCCCAGCATCGAGTTGCTCGAGGAACTCGCCCTTGCCGCCGGTCCCCCCGGCTCCGAAGGCGAGGTGAGGAACATCGTCAGGCGCGAGATCGGAAACTTCGGGACGGTTTCCCACGATGCTCTCGGGAGCATGATCGTCGAAGCGAACGGGGACGCTCCCGGGGGCAGAATCGTCCTCGATGCACACCTCGACGAGGTCGGTTTCATCGTCAGTGCGATCGATGAAGAGGGGCGAATCCTCTTCCTTCCCCTCGGAGGATGGTGGGGGCACGTGCTCCTCGCTCAGAGAGTCGAGGTGATGGCGACCGAAGGCGCCCGTCTCCACGGAGTCATCGGTTGCAAGCCTCCCCACTTTCTCACTCCCAGGGAACGCGAACGGGTGGTGAAACTCGAATCGATGTACATCGACATCGGCGCCTCCACACGAGCAGAGGTCGAAGATCTTGGGGTGGGGGTGGGAGACCCGATCGTGCCTCTTGGACTCTTCTCGCGGTTGGGGGAGAGCGATCGGTACTGCTGCAAGGCATTTGACGACCGGGTGGGAGTCGGACTTCTGATCGAGGTGTTCCGCGACCTCTTCACATCGGATGACCCGCCCGCTTCTCCGGTGATTGCGGTCCTCGCAGTCCAGGAGGAGATTGGATGCCGTGGTGCCGCCACCGCGAGTTACATCAGCCAACCGGACGTGGCGATCATTCTCGAAGGAATTCCTGCCGATGACATCCCGGGGACAAAACAGAGGCAGGGAGTGCTGGGGAAGGGCCCCCAGATCCGTTTCTCCGATCCGACCGCACTCTCCAACCGAAGCCTTGTGAAGCTGACCAAGGAGGTCGCAAGGAGGGAAGGGATTCCCTGTCAGATCGCAGTACGCAAGAGCGGCGGGACCGATGCCAAGAGCGTTCACATTCATGGTCGGGGAGTGCCGACGGTTGTCATCGGGATTCCTGCGAGGAACATCCACACCCACTCCAGCGTCATCCACTGGCCCGACTACCTCGAAGGCGTGCGCCTGGTGACGGCGTTGGTTCGAGAGTTGACACCTCAGAAGGTCGCAGGGCTGACGGAGTATTGAGTCGAGCGTTACCGGTAGTGGTCGTCGATGTCCACGATCCCAGCATCGCGACAGAGACAGAGGAGGTTCAACTTTCTCTGAACCTGCACCCCCTCCGATTCGTCAACGTTGCTGTTGAGTTCCCCGATGATGAACGCTGCGCCAAGATGGTCGCCGCAGAGGGCGCGCAGGATCGCTCCTGTTTCGAGGGCCTGGGCTCTCAGTTTTCCATTGAGGACGCTGAGATCGACGAGAGATTCTGCCTCCCCAATTAACCTTCGCGCCTCTCGAGTTCTATCGTCAGCGAGCAGGATCACCGCCAGGATCATGAAGGTCGCCCCGACCTCCGGGTGCGTGGGCAGGTAACACCTGCGCAGGGTGACCAGTGCCTGGCGAGCGAGTTCTTCCGCTTCAGCGATGACCCCCCGGCGCACAAGGCACCCGGCGAGGTCTCGCTGGAGAATCCCTGACCAGTGGTGATCCACTCCCAGATTCTCGATGGAGTTACTGATCGCACTGCGGAGAAGGTCTTCCGCCTTCTGGAGGCTCTTCCCATCCTCTCCCGAGAGTAAACACGCCATCGCCCGTGACTTCTGGATGCGAGAGAGCCGGGCAGTCTCGACGTCTGGAGCGGAGATGCACAACGCCTTGGCGCGCTCGAAGGTCCTGTTGGCCTCCCTGGAGTTTCCTCTGAGAGCCATCACCTGGCCGAGTTGATGGAAGACCTCGCACAGCTGGCCGTCCTTTCCTTCCTCCTCGTAGGCGCTCGTCAGATCGATCAGGATCTCGGAAGATCGCTGGAGATCCCCGCGAACCCGAAGAAGGCTTGCAAACTGCTCGAGGACCTGCCAGCGCATCTCTTGGCTTTCTGGATCATCGCCGAGCAGGGTTAGCGCTTCCTCGAGAACGGACTCTGCTTTCGAGAGGGATCTCAGTTCCTCGTGTGCACGGGCCAGTTTTCGTAGGGTTACGACGTGCTCGGGGAGGGGCCAGGAGGGATTGTTCTGGCGGAGAGAGAGTTCCTCCTCGAGAAGACTGATTGCTCGATTCGAGGCATCGACATCGAGGAGAATCTCCGAGAGGGAAGCGAGCAGGGTCGCTCGAGTCAGCGGTTGGTCCTCGAAACCCGACATCAACTCCTCGGCGCCGGCATCGAGCACTGTCCAGGCGCTGGTGCGCAGGAGGGAGGCTGAACCTCCGCCGTGGGACCGGAAGAGTCCGCCGAGATACTCGGCGACCCGCTCGGCGCGCGCCGCTTCCCGGCGCGCCCTGCGTGCTGCTTCGACAGCTTCCTGTTCCGCTTCGAGGTAGCCTCTGATCGCTCCGGAAAAGGATTCCATCGACGAGTGGCGGCGCTCGGGCTCGCGGTTCATCGCCTTGTTGCAGATTGCGACCAGTTCCTCGAGACCATCTCCAACCAGCGTCTGCAGATCGGCGGGGGGACCCTCACGCAAGGCCTCGAGGATGGAGGCAGGTGCACGGGCACGGTCCTTTTCCCTGAAGGGTGCTGCCCCGCTCAGGAGCTGGTAGAGGATGGCTCCCATCGCGTAGACGTCAGTGAGCGGCGAGATCGCGCTCTCGATGCCCTTTGCCTGTTCAGGTGCCATGTAGCTCGGAGTGCCGACGACTGCTCCCTCGAGCGTCAACGAATGGTCGGCGCTTCCGGAGGAGGTGGGCTGAGAGGGTGCTCGGTCCTGGACCGCTTCGGGGTCGTTTTCCTCTCCGAGGAGCTTGGCGAGGCCCCAGTCCATCAGGTAGACCTCACCAAAGGCCCCGACCATGACGTTGGCAGGTTTGATGTCCCGGTGAACGACGTCCTTTGAATGCGCGTACGACAGCGCTTCGCACACCCGCAAGAGGACATTCAGGGCGCGTGTCAGGTTCCAGCCGTCCTGGTTCTTCTGCACCAGACGTAGAATGGACCTGAGGTCCCGGCCCTCGACGAGACGCATCGTGAAGAAGAAGTGCCCATCGGCATCGCTGCCGAGTTCGTGCACCGGGACAATTCCGGGGTGGGCAAGTTGCGCGGTGACACGAGCCTCCCTGAGAAACCTGCGCAATCTCTCCGGCGGGACATCTCCGTCGGCGTGCCCCAGCACCACCTTCATCGCGAGTTCCCGGCTGAGAACGGTGTCCCAGGTGCGAAGGATGGCACCCATCCCGCCTCGAGCGAGTTCGTTCTTCAGATCGTAACGCCCCTCCAACTTGGGGAGGAGTGGCTCGGAGGGGGGAGGTCGAACGCTGGTGAGAGATTCACCCAGTTCGTCGGAGTAGCGGTCGACGAGTCTCCGAGCGAGGCCACGAGAATTCCTTTTTGCAGATCCCGGTGGGTTCTCGGAATAGTGGGCAAACTTCTCGCGCAGTTCATCGGCAATCTCGGGGTTCTTTTCGCATTCCGCCTCGACGGCGTCTGCGAGGCGACCTCGCAATCCGAGGAGCCGGGCGAAGACCAGTTCTACGGGAGAAAGGTCGCCCACGGGGTCGTCTTCCTGATCCAGAGGGGAGTTTCCCTGGGTTTCTATGGTGTTGCTCCTTCCGGCACGGTCTCCCCATCCTGCCGGGTTAGAGCGCCGACTGCCAGATGTCAACCGCCGAGAATAGCGAGCAACAGGGCTCCCAGGTCGAAACCAGGGAAAAATGGTGATTCTGACGTTACAATGACCGCGGTTGGGAGAGGTCGATGGTTTCTGAGGGAAAAAATAGCCCTGAAACTCCTGAAGCCCCTGAATCTCCTGAGGGGCGGGGTGAGCCCCCCGAGGAACGTACGGCTGAGGAGTGGCTGCAGAGATTCACTGCTGGCGACGATTCTGCCCTCGGCCACTTGGTCGAGAAGGAATTTCCGAAACTGCGCCGGAAGGTCGAGGCTCGCCTCGGTGCTGACCTTCGTCGACGTATCGACGCCAGCGACATCCTGCAGCAGGCCGCCATCGATCTGATGCAACTGCGCGATCGTTTCGAGAATCGCGGCCTGGGGGCTTTTCGAGGATTCCTCCAGAAGGTGACGGAACTCAATCTGAAGCGAGTCATCGAGCACGAACTCGCCCAGAAGCGGGATCCTCGCAAGGAAAAGCGCCGTTCGAAGAACACCGGCGGAAGCGTATCTCTCGATCCACTCGGCAACCTCGCTGCTTCCATCTCCTCCCCTTCAGCGCCACTGCATCGTGAGGAGGCCATCGAACTGCTCCATCGCTGTCTCAGAATGCTGCCAGAGGGTGATCGGGAATTACTCCGTTTGATTGATGAAGAGGGCTCCAGTTACGACGAAGTCGCCACCGTCCTGAAAATTACCATCGAGACCTGCCACCGTCGCCACAGCAGGGCGATCGCCCGCCTTCGCCAGATTGCCGAGGCCGCCCGGAGCGAGGGCTAGTTTTCACCATCGTTGTCGAGGCGTGGATTCGAACCTGGAAAGTGTTGTCTTTTCTTGACCCTCGGGGGGTGGAGCGTACGATTCCCGCTTGCTGGCGGGGCCGCGAAGTCGCGGACTCCCCGATCCCAGGTCTGGGAGCCCCAGGACCTCTGTTGCAGGGATGGATGCATGGAGCGTTTCGGATCCAATTCGGGATATGTAGACGATCTCTATCAGCAATTCCTTCAAGATCCCTCCAGTGTGAGCGCCGCCTGGCAGGAATTTTTCCGTCGAGACACAGAGGCTGGCCATCCTCCTCGAGATGCTGGCAGCGCTCGGCGGACCCAGACAGCAGTCCTCGAGCCACTGCCCGAACTCCCCGAACCGATCACTCCTGAGTTCGAGGCCGAGGAGGAGGAAGGGGACGCTTCGGTCGCCCCGATTCGAGGCGTTGCTGCTCGCATCGTCGAGAACATGGAAACCAGCCTCGGTGTGCCGACAGCAACCACGGTGAGGACCATCCCGGTCCGTCTTCTCGAAGAGAACCGTCGCCTCATCAATGAGCACCAGCAGGCGTGTGCGAGAGCCAAGGTTTCTTTCACGCACCTGATCGGCTATGCCCTCCGAACCGCGCTCGAGGAGCATCCCGCTCTGAACGACGGCTACCAGGAAGTTGATGGAAAGCCATTCAAGATCACTCGCACCGTCACGAATCTGGGACTGGCGATCGATGTCGAACGTCGCGGTGAGAGGTCCCTGGTTGTTCCCAATATCAAAGACGTGGCCAGTTTCAGTTTTTCCGGTTTCCTTTCCGCCTTCGACGACCTTGTGGCACGGGCACGTTCCGGCAAGACGACGGTCGAGGATTTTGCAGATACAACAATCACCCTGACGAACCCGGGTGTACTCGGCACCTCGATGTCTGTACCGAGGCTGATGGCGGGGCAAGGTGCAATCGTCGGGACCGGTGCGATCGCCTATCCACCCCAGTGCGCCGGAATGTCACCGGACGCCATCGCAAAACTGGGTTTCTCCAAGGTGATGACCCTGACGAGCACCTACGATCACCGCGTGATCCAGGGTGCGCAGTCGGGTGTGTTCCTGGCCACAGTCGAGGACCTCTTGCTCGGGAAATCCGGGTTCTACTCGGAGATTTTCGAGGATCTTGGAGTGCCTCACGAACCGTTCATCTGGGCCCAGGAGGAAGGGGGTGACCTTTCCAGCGAGGGTGAGGGGGGTTCAAACACCTTCAAGCAGGCCCAGGTCCTCCAGCTGATCGAGGGGTTTCGCACTCGCGGACACCTGATGGCCCATCTCGATCCGCTGGGGACGGGGGGAGAACCCCACCCCGAGCTCGAGTTGAGGAACTTCGGCCTGAGCGTCTGGGATCTCGAACGGAGTTTCCTTGCCGGAGGAGTTGCGGGGAGCCGCCAGCGAATCAAGTTGCGAACTCTCCTCGATATTCTCCGCCAGACATACTGCCAGTACATCGGGGTGGAGTTCATGCACATCTCCAGCATCGAGGAGAGAATCTGGCTCCAGGAACGGATGGAAGCCACCCGCAACGAGGCGCCCATCAGCATCGAGGAAAAACTTCACATCCTCCACAAGCTCAACGAAGCGGAAGCGTTCGAGCGGTTCCTCCACAGCAGTTACGTCGGCCAGAAACGATTCTCCCTGGAGGGTTGCGAATGCCTCATTCCTGCCCTCGATGGATTAATTTCTGCGGCCTCTTCCCACGGAGTGAAAGAGGTTGTCATCGGAATGGCCCATCGCGGCCGTCTCAATGTTCTGGTCAGCATCCTCGGGAAGTCCCTGGAGCAGGTTTTCCATGAGTTCGAGGATGTCGACCCGGAATCGACGGAGGGTTCGGGAGACGTCAAGTACCACCTCGGGTCCGAGGGAGTGCATCGTTTCTCGAAAGGGGAAGAAGTTCGCCTGATTCTCGCCTGCAACCCGAGCCACCTGGAAGCCGTGAATCCCGTTGTCGAGGGAATGGTGAGAGCCCGCCAGGATCGTGACGGCGAGAACCACAAGGAGGAGATTCTCCCCCTCCTGATTCATGGCGATGCAGCTCTCGCTGGGCAGGGAGTGGTATTCGAAACCCTCAACATGTCGAAGCTGGAGGGCTATTCCACCGGCGGAACCGTCCACATGGTGATCAACAACCAGATCGGTTTCACGACGATGCCCCGGGATGCGAGATCCTCCCGTTACTGCACCGATGTGGCCAAGTCGATCGAGGCACCGGTTTTTCACGTCAACGCAGATCATCCCCAGAGCGCAGTCAGGATGGTCCGCCTGGCCCTCGAGTACCGCCAACGCTTTGGCAAGGATGTTTTCATCGATCTTGTCTGTTACAGGAGGTGGGGACACAACGAGGGCGACGAACCTGCCTTCACTCAGCCGCTCGTGTACGAACGAATCAAGCATCACCGATCGGTGAGGAAACTGGCGACCGAGCGACTGATCGCTCGCGGCGAGATCGACATGGAAACCGCGGAAAAGATGCTTGAAGAGTTCCAGGAACTTCTCGCAGAAGCATTCGAGAAAGCCAAAACCGATGCTGCAGATCGCCTCGAGGCCAATCCACGTCCGGATCACGAGGAGAGGGAGGGTACCGCCGGTCCCACGGTTGAAACTGCTGTGGATGCCAGCCGTATCGACAATCTCCTCTCGCAGGTGGTCGCGGTGCCCGATAGCTTCAATCTCCACCCGAAACTGGCGAGGCAATTCGAGAAGAGACTCGAGAGCGCTCGCGACGGACGTGTTGACTGGGGTCTCGGAGAACTTCTCGCCTTCGGGTCGCTGCTCGAAGAGGGGGTATCGGTCAGGCTGAGTGGTGAGGACAGCGCTCGCGGAACCTTCAGTCATCGCCATGCTGTGGTGGTCGACAGCGTCGATGGGAATCGCCACTCGCCCCTCGAGACCGTCGCTGGCCATGGCGCCAGCTTCAACGTCCACGACAGTCTCCTCTCGGAATTCGCCGTCCTCGGATTCGAGTACGGATATTCCGTCGCCAGACCCGAGGATTTGACGGTGTGGGAGGCTCAGTTCGGCGATTTCTCCAATGGTGCGCAGATCGTGATCGACCAGTTCATATCGAGTGCGGAGGAGAAGTGGGGGCAGGTCTCGCCCCTGGTGATGCTGCTCCCCCACGGATTCGAGGGCCAGGGCCCGGAGCACTCCAGTGCACGCCTCGAGAGATTTCTGCAGCTCTGCGCAGAGGGAAACATAGTTGTTGCACAGCCGAGCACTCCTGCCCAGTGTTTCCATCTGCTTCGCAGGCAAGTGGTATCTAATATGCGAAAACCCCTCGTCGTATTGAGCCCGAAAAGCCTCCTCCGTCTTCCTGGCGCCACTTCGACTCTCGATCAATTCACCAGTGGTGGATTCAAGGAGGTGATCGCCGATGGTTTGGGGGCAAAAACCCGCCGTCTCCTCATCTCGAGCGGCAGGGTTCATTACGACCTTGCCGAGGAGCGTGACAGAGGCGGCCACGAAGGAGTTGGTCTGTTGCGTTTCGAGCAGTTCTATCCCTTCCCCCACGCCGAACTGGCCAGATCCCTTTCCTCTCTCGGGGAGGATTGTGAGATCTTCTGGGTCCAGGATGAGCCCAAGAACATGGGAGCCTGGTCCTTCCTGCGCAACCGTTTCTCCCCGACGCTGGGTGGGGGTCGGAGGGTGACCTTCGTCGGGCGTCCGTGGAGCGCCAGCCCCGCCAGCGGTTCGAAGGGGGTTCACGAGGCGGAGCGCCGCAAACTGATCGGTGAAGCATTCGATGGCCTGTAGCCGCCAGTCTCCTTGAGGAGGTCAGAAGTGTACCTGACAACAACTGCCCAGGTTGCCCGGCTGATGGATGCCGCTCGGACCGACCGTCGTCTGGGGATCGACCTTGAGTTCATCCGCGAGCGAACCTACACCCCACAGCTTGCCCTCGTTCAGGTTGCGGTGGGGGAGCAACTGCATCTCATCGATCCTCTAGGCGAAGTCGACCTCGCTCCCATCCTTGCTCTCGTCGGCGATGAATCGGTCTGCAAGGTCGTTCACGCGGGAAGCCAGGACCTCGAGATTCTCGAGGGTCTGGCTGGGGAAACCCCGAGATGTATTTTCGACACACAGATCGCGGCTGCCTTTCTCGGGTACGGGCAGCAGATTTCCTACTCGGGATTGGTGGAATCCGGGCTGGGAACCTCGTTGCTCAAGGGCGAAAGTTACACCGATTGGCTCGCCCGGCCCCTGAGCGATGCTCAGGAGCGCTATGCGATTGATGATGTCAGGTACCTTCTTCCCCTTCACGACCTCCTGACCCGGGAATTGGAAAAGAACGAGCGGTTGAGCTGGGTTGAGGAGGAATTTCTGCGTTATGAAGATCGGAAACTGTACCACCCGCCACCAGAACTCCTCTTTCGCAAGGTCAAGAGGTTCGGAACCCTCGATCCGTTGGGTCTCACCGTGCTCGTCGAACTGGCGAAATGGCGTGAGGATGAGGCGAAGCAGAGGAACCGACCTCGACGGTCGGTGATCACAGACGATGTGCTGGTCGAGATTGCGCGCAAGAGGCCTTCAGCCATCGACGACCTCCAGCGAATGCGTGGATTCCATTCGAGAGACATCAAACGTTACGGATTGGCGCTTCTCGATCAAGTGAAGGTTGGCCTGGCAGTCCCTGTCGATGAACGCCCGCGACTTGTGAGGCGCCCCAAGATGACTCCCGAGGCAGAGGCGACCACGGAACTGCTGACAGCGACGATGAGAGCCATCAGTCGGGGAGAGAGGCTCGCTGCTCCACTTGTCTGCAAGGCCGATGAGATCGAGGAACTGGTGCGTTCCTATAACAAGGGGGAGGTGGATCCCGGGGAGCATCGCGTTCTCAGTGGCTGGCGAGGAGAAGTGGTCGGCGAGAAGTTACTGGATTTTCTCTCGGGCAAGGTCTGTCTTCTCAACGATCCCGTCGCCGGGCGTCCCGTCTTCCGTCCGGTAGACAGGGGATAGGACCCTCTTCGGTCAGACCTGGATCACGTCCATGAAACTGGAGACGCTGAAAATCGCCTTTCCGGTGCCTGCAGGTCCGTATCCCGGAGGCACAGGTAGTCGATGGCGGGCGTGGCAGTCGCGCCATGCACGCAGGAGTCGTGCGTGATATTCAAGCGGTGCCGGAGGCTGTTCGAGACCCTCATCTCTCCTGCCCTTGACGAGGGGAGAGAGCGGTTCCGGGCACCAGACAGTAAATCGTGGGCAGACACCCTGAGACATGAACCAGTCGAGACCTTCTGCCGTCGAGGCGACCGCTTCTTGGGGGTCGGTGAAGCCGTGGGGCGCAGACATCTCGATTCCAGCTACGAAATTCGGGATCACGTTTTCGTGACCGAAGATTTTGGTGCCTGCGATGATTCGACGATGCCATTCCTCGCGCCCGACATAGTCCTGTTTTCCCGGGCAGATCTTCTCGAACAGGCGCGCGTCCCAGATCTCGTAGTTGGGGTGATAGATCTGCACCCCACAGTCCTTGAAAATTTTCTGTTCATCCTCCGGTAGAGCCTGGGCGACCACCTTGCCGATCCAGCGACCGGGGAAGCGTTCCTCGATCGCCCGCGCGTATGAGCCGTAGAACTCTGCTTCCAGCATTCCCCGCAGTTTCCGGGTCACACTGCCTCCGGTAAGGGTGTACGCCCTGGAGATCTCATCGGTCTCGTCGATGATGGCGAGGGCCTCGAGTACTTCCTCGATCGGTTTGACAGTCTGGTAGGGTCGGCCTGCTGCGATCTGCTGCCGGTAATTCTCGTTGATATCACAGAAGAGGCATTCTTCCTTGAACCCGAAGTACTGACACTTGCGGTAGACGGTCAGATAGATCAGATACCCCCACTCGATCGTCGGTGCGACCTCATTGAGAGGCTGGCCGGTGGAGAGTTTCCTCTTGTAGTACTCGGGAACGGGTAGGAGTTCGACCTCGGCGAGGGATGTCGTTCCCGCAGTCAGCGTCAGGGTTCCCTCCTCGAGGGAGATTCGGTAGGGGGAGTAGGGATTGACCCGCACCGAGACGGTGGTCGGGCGATAGCCGAACTCGCCGCCATGGAATCGAATTTCTTCCGGTGCGCGGAGATTCTCCTCCTGCTCCATCTGTTCGATGGGGATCATGTCGAAACTGAAGATGAAATAGGACTTGCTCTTGAAACTGGCGCAGAAGCGCAGAGCGTCGAGGTCGAAGGAGATACCAATTCGAAGGAGGTCTTCCTTCAGTAATGCTTCCCGGGGAAGGTCATCGAAGACGTCCGAGAGCCGCTCCAGTTCCTTCAGGAGTTCACCGGCATCGCCTCGGGTAGCATCCGAAACAGCGGATTGAGCCATCCATTCCTCCGTGGCTGGGATCTTCGCAGGTCCATTGAACAGTACAAGGGGCGAAAGGCGGTTCTCAGAACTTCATCGAATAACCCAGCCCTACCGACAACTCCAGGTCACCCTTCTCGATGTCCGGTGGGGGTTCGGTGTCGTATCGATAGTTCAGCTGCAGCGTGGCAGAGACGTTTCCCAGCAGGTGGTACCGGATACCGTTGCGCGTCTCCAGGAGGACGTCGTCGGGGTTATCGAACCCGAGGAAAGCGGTGTGCTCGTGATGGATGTCGAGATTGCCATCGAATAACTGCCAGTCGACACTGCCAGCGATCCTCAAGGTGGCGGTCGATTGGTCCACGGCGAGGATGAAGTCCTCGCTGAGGTAGGAGACCCCCGCTTCCTGGGACCAGCTGAGGTCCTTCTCTTCGATGATCTGAATGCCTCCACCGCTGCCGACAGTGGTCCGCAGGCGAAGGTCTGCGAAGGAGTCCCCTCTCAAGGTGATGCCGCTGTAGAGGTATACATCTTTGGCAGTGAACCAGTCGTACTTCAGTGAACCTCCGGTGTTGCGCTTGGAGAGGGCCATCTCCTCCTCGCCGTAGATCCAGTCTCCGCTGGCGGTGACGCGGTGCTCCTCGAATCGGTAGCGATAATCGAGGTTGAAGGTGATGGAGGTGGTGTTGCTGTTGCCGCTCGTGTTTGCACCGGCGAGGGCGATATTGGCTTGCTGTTCGGGGCGAGGATCGGGAGCGTTCAGAGATTTGACGAGGATCTTCTCGATAATTTCTTCCCCGCGCTCCGTTTCGATGACCCAGATGATATTGCCAGGCTCGGTGTGCAATCGTCCGACAAATCTCTGACCGCCGGTCGTGTCCAGGATCTGATCGTTCCTCGCAGTCAACCGGTGGACTTTCTCGAGATCGATGGAAATCTTCTCGAGAATGGGTGTTTTCATCTCGAGCTTGCCATCGATGAGCGTGACCGAGGTGCCCTGGAGCACCGTTCCATCGATCAGTTCGACGGTGATATCGAGAGCAGGAGGGGTGGTCGGTTCATCGGCGAGAAGTCCCGCACCTGACGACGCCAGGAGCAGGGCGACGAGGGCCCAGAGGGCCGTTCCAACTTCTTTTTGCATTGTCGGCAAGGCTCGGTTCCCCTTCTCCCTCAAGCTGAGGGGAGACATTACCACCCGGCTTCCTCCCCTCCAAGCGCCCCGCTGCCGTTGATGACCACTACCGGGGCTCCTAGACTCCCCTCATCGAAGGCGAGGGGAGTTGCAGCGATGTCCGGGAGAAACGGGAGCCGTGGCCGGAGCGGGGCGATCGCTTTCATCGAGGCGATGCTCCTCATCACGGTGGTTTTTTTCCTGAGGGCTCTGCCATTTCCCGCCGCTCTCGCCGCTGGCCGTGGCCTCGGTCGACTCGGGTGGTGGATCGGGGGTCGACGCAAGAAGATCGCCCTGCACAACCTCCGATGCGCTTTCGGCCACCGTCTCGATGAGAGGGAGATCTCGAAGCTGGCGAGGGAGAGTTATCGACGTCTCGGGATGACCGCGGTCGAGGGGCTCGTCCTGCCGCGCTGGCTCGATGATCCTCGATTCATCGCCGGGCTCGAACTGGAAGGCCCGATAGAGGAACTGGAACGACGGCACAAGGCTGGAGAGCCCTTCCTTCTCGTCTCGGGACATCTCGGGGCGTGGGAACTGCTGCTCCCCCTGCTGGTGAAGCGCGGCTGGAATCTCGCCCTGATTTCCCGTCCCTTGAAGAACCGCTGGATTCACCGCTGGCTGCGCCGTCATCGCACCACGATGGTGCCAACGATCATCGATCCAGCGGGGGCTCTCCCGGAGATGGGCAAGGCGCTCAGGTCGGGCTGCTGTGTCGCCCTCATGGTCGACCAGAACGACCGCCGAGGTCTCTTCGTCGATTTCCTCGGAAGGCCGGCAGCGAGTACTCAGGCGGTCGGGGTGCTGACCCGTCGATACCGAACCGAGGTGGTGTATCTCCAGGCTCGGCGTCTCGTTCCGGGGCGTTGCTACCGTATCCGATTCGAAATTGGCCGTGATCTCGACCCCGATTCCGATGGCATCCGGGAGCACGTTGCCGAGGTGACTCGCAGGTGCTCCAACAGGATCGAGGCGATGGTGAGAGAGTCTCCTGCAGACTGGTTGTGGGTGCACCAGCGCTGGAAGACCCGTCCCGATGGGAGCCGCGAAATCATTGCCCCAAAGTGAGCCGTGTTGCGGTGCATCGATGTGTTGACCCGGTTACCATGCCCCGATCCTCGCTGTCTGGCGAGGGCGAGGGACGTGGGCAAGCAGCGGTGATCGGTGGTATCGACCGTCCACGAGGGAGTACCCTGAAGCCGCGGGTCTTGAAGAGGAGCCAATCGATGAGCGACTTTGTTGTTACGGGCATCGAGCCGACCTCCCGGGGTAAGGTCCGCGACATCTACGACCTCGGTGACCAGCTTCTGCTGGTCGCCAGCGACCGGATTTCTGCTTACGATGTGGTTCTCCCCCAGAGGATCCCCGACAAGGGGGCAATCCTCACCTCGCTGACCAGGTTCTGGTTCGATCTCCTTCCTCCGACAATTCCCAACCACCTCGTTTCGCTGGCGGGTTGCGACCTTCCCGAGCCCTTCGATCGGGAGGTCTCGCGCTGGGGGCCAAGAGTCTCCTGCAGACTGGTTGTGGGTGCACCAGCGCTGGAAGACCCGTCCCGAT
>DQQH01000003.1 GCA_015664425.1 Planctomycetota bacterium | reverse complement strand
GGCGCTGTCGACGGCCACCTCGTTGGGGGTCGATTTCCAGTCGAGGCTGAATCGGTCGCCGCGGCTGCCATCGGCGACGGCCCAGCGAGTGATCTCCTTCTTGTTGACGGTGAGGAAGGTGCCCCCGGCGGGAAGAAAGATGATCTTTTTCGGGGGGTAATATCCCGAGTTATTGAACTCGACGCGCCAGCGATCGTCGCCGGTGGCGAGATTCCAGGCGATCAGCCCTCTCGACAGCCTTTTTCCCTCGGCGTCCCTGTCGGTGTAATCGGCGATGATCGTCTTCCCGTCGGGCGAGATGGCGAAACAGCTCGCCGAAACCTTGTCATGACTCCAGCGGGTCTTGCCTCGCTTGACGTCCCACACCTCGATCTTTCCCGGCTTGCGCACCTCCCCCTTGGGAACGGTGTCCTGGCTGTGACAGACCCAGACGAGGCTCTTGCCATCGGTGGTGAGCTGGGGTTTCAGAAAGGCGCACCCGGATGGTGTGATCTCGCGCAGCAATTTTGAACGGCGGAGGTCCCAGACCCGAACGAGCGGCGGGCCATGGGGAGTGTTGTCGATGCGATAGGAAGAAGCGCTGACGAGGGTTTTTCCGTCGGCAGAGAAGGCAACGAAGTCGACCGTTTCGCCGTGCTCGCCGAAATTCTTGATGACGGCGCCAGTTTTCGCGTCCCAGACGATGAGCTCGCCGCCGCTGGTGGATGAGGAGCCGTCGGTGGTGATGGTGATGGTGACGATTCCGGTGCCGCCGGCGACCCAGCGATCGTTCGGTGAGTAGGCGAAGGACCAGAAACCACCGTGGTTCGGAGGCGTCTCGAAGTCGACGCGGTCGGCACCCAGCGCTGGGGCGGGGCTGAGCCCAAGACCGTGCCCGAGGAAGAGAGCGAGCAGTAGTACTGCTGGGTTCATCGTCACTCTTTCTGGTTCATTCGCCGGCAGTGACTTCCGGTGGGCGCTTGTGGTGGTGCTCCGTCGATTTTTGCCAGGCGCTGACGATCGCCAGCAATCGGGTCTCGTCGTAGGGGTGGCCGACGAAGGTGATCGAGCGCGGCATTCCGTTTTCGCGCACTCCGCACGGCGCCACCACCGCCGGGTGGCCGGTGAGGTTGGTGGTCGCCAGGGATGGGAAGTTGCCTGCGGGGCAGATATAGGCGTCGAGAGCGGCGAGGGATTTCGCCATGTCGCGCATCAGCAGGGTACGCAGGCGCTGGGCACGGATGTACTCGACCGCCGGAATCATGCGGGCGGCGCGGAAGGAGTTGGGCCACGCCTGGGGGCCCTGTTGGACCAGCTCGTCATCCTCACCCGATCGGGTCAATTCGTCGAAAGCACAGGCGCTCTCGGCGAAGAGGATCACCATCATCGGCGACACCGGGTAGTCGGGCAGGGTAACCTCGACCATCTCGGCGCCGAGGGACTCCAGTTCCTTGATGACGGACCGGTGTTCAGGTGATTTTTCGAATGAATCGGCGAGGTAGCCGATCTTCCAGCCGCTGATGTCGACGACCGGGGGCACGATGAAGGGTCGGTCGACGGCATCGAGGTCGATGCCATCGGCACCGTGAATCGCCGAGAAGACGAGAGCGGCATCGTCCGCCGACCGGCAGAGGGGCCCGAGCTTGTCCATCGACCAGGAGAGCGCCATCGCCCCGGCGCGCGAGACGCGGCCGAAGGTCGGGCGCAGAGAGGTGTTGCCGCAGCGCCGTGACGGCGAGACGATCGACCCGAGGGTCTCCGAGCCGATGGCGAAGGGCAGGGCGCCAGCCCCCACCGTTGCGGCGGAGCCCGCCGACGATCCGCTCGAGCCGCGTTCGGGGTTCCAAGGCGAGCGAGTCTTGCCGCCGTACCAGACATCGCCCATCGCCAGGGCGCCGAGAGTCAGTTTTGCGACCAGCACCGCGCCGGCGGCATCGAGTTTGGTGATGATGGTGGCGTCGGCGTCGATCTTCTGCTCGCGGTAGGGGTTCGCCCCCCAGCTGGTGACGGTGCCCTTGACCGCCAGAAGGTCCTTGGCGCCGTACGGGATGCCGTGCAGGGGGCCGCGCCACTTGCCGCTGGCGATCTCGTCATCGAGTGTCTGCGCCTGGGCGAGTGCGCGCTCCTCGGTGTAGGAGATGACGCAGTGCAGCACCGGGTCGACCTCGTGCAGCCGTGCGATGAAAAGGGCGGCGAGTTCGACACAAGAAACCTTCTGGCTGCGCACCAGCGAGGCGAGGGTGCCAATGTCGGCCCACAGCAACTCGCGCAGGTCGGCGGGGCGCTCGACATCGGGGAGGGCGATCGCCTCGGCGATCAACTTGCGCCGGGGAACGGAAGGGTCTGGGGGGAGTGGGGCGAAAGTGAACGCAGGTGGCACGGTGTTGTCGAGAGAAAACCCCCGCATCTTCTGATAGCCCTTCAGCTGCTCGATCACCTTCGGCAGCATCTGGGCGACTTCGGCGTCAGTGAGGTCGATCGCCGCGACGGCTGCCGCTGGTTTCAATTCCTCGGCGGTGATGGGAGCGTCGCTCCCTTCATCCTCGGCGGGGCTCAACAGCAGCAGGAAGAAGCCGAGCGTTGTCATTGTCATCGTCAGTCGTCCTTTTCCATCTCGAGGAGGAGGGTATCGGCAGCAGTTTTCCAGTCGCTTCTCGAGTTGCCGCCGATTCGGTGGAGTTCCAGCTTGCGCACACGGGCTGCGGTTTCCAGCCGTCCGCCGCCGACGATGGCAGCGTCGATTTTTCCGACGGTGGCGGTGAGGTTGTCGATGATCTCGCTACCTCCGAGTTGAAAGACGACCCGGGGTAATCGCTGGCCGCGCCACCAGCGTCTCAGGTGAGGGAGGTACTCGACCTCGATACCGGTGAGGGCGACCAGCTGCGCCGAGGCGGCGAGGCGGCTGAGCGCTTCGCCGGTGCCGGGACGCAGCAGCGGCGGCGCTTCCGAGGAGATCGTCTCGAACGGTTCCAGACTGACGGTGCCATCGATGGCGACGAGGATCACCGGTCGATCGGCAGCGATCACCTCGAGAATTCCCGTCGAGACCTGGCCGCGGGCGGCGGGGGAAGCGGCACCTGATTCTCTGTTGGCATCGAGTGCAACCCACGGGTAGAAGGCCACCGATTGCGGTGCCGTGACAGAAAAACCCACCTCGCCGGCGGTGACGACCGCCGCAGGGGGGGGCTCGAAACCGGGAGCAACCATCGCCACGCGCAGGCTCGTGCCGTCGAGGGAGGAGTCGGCACGGGCACTCAAGGTGACGGGAGCACCTGGAAGGGCGATGGCATCAAGAGCGATCGTTGGCATCGGTGCCGCGCCCACGCCCTGGGAGATGGTGAGCATCGCCAGCCACCACCCGAACCACAGAATGACTGCGGCGAGGAGGAGCGGGTCGCGGGAGAGGCTTGCCATCTTCGCCATCGGTTTCTTCGCCTCCTTCAGCTTCCAGTCTTGCCCTCGAAGCGGTGGCAGAAGGCGCTCTCGTAGCGGTAACTGGCGGCGGCGAAGCGGTCGCCCTCGCCGACGAAACGCAGCGTCCCCTGGTGAAAGCGGCAGGTCCCCAGCTGGCGGTCTTCGAGCCGCAGTCGCAGCACCCGGTCGACGACGGGGAAGGCGAGTTCCGGCCACGGGATCTCCGGCCACGGGAACCAGCGCACCTCGATGCTCTCGGCGCCGGCGCCGAACTCGCCGGCGACATGACCGGCGAGAATGAAGTAATAAACCTGGCCGATGTGGGGCAAGTCGATCACCGAATGGGGGGCCAGCGCCTCGACCTCGCCGAGGGCCTCCTCGCGCGTCTCGCGACAGGCGCCATCGGCGATGCTCTCCCCGATCTCGAGAAATCCCGCCGGGGGTGTCCACAGCCCCTGAGCCGGCTCGATGGCGCGGCGGCAGAGAAGCACCCGATCATCCTTCTCGATCAGCGCGCCGACAACGAGACAGGGATTGATGTAGTGGATCTCGCCGCAGCCGGGGCAGACGGCGCGCTCGCGGTCGTCACCCTCGGGAATCTGTTCGATAAGGGGGCCACCGCAGACCCGGCAGTGAAGGGGCGCAGCGCTGATCATCTCGAATCCTCCAGCAGTCAGAGTCTCCGAAGGAAGGTGCGGGGGCAAGGGAGGGGCAAGAGGTTACGATATCCCCCCGGAAGGAGTCCCCGATGACCCGTCAGCACGCGGCATGTCAGGGAAGAGGCGGGTTGCTGCTCCTGCTGGCTCTGCTTGCTGGCTGTGCCCACCCGATGGCACGCTCCGATACCCCCGAGCCCCCTCCCAACATCGTCCTCTTCCTCGTCGATGACCTCGGTTGGGCCGATCTCGGCTACAGCGGCCACCGCCACAACCTGACCCCGACCGTCGACCGCCTTGCCGCCGAGGGGGTCATCTTCACCTCTGCCTACTCGAACGCTCCCAATTGCGCTCCCAGTCGCGCCTGTTTGTTGACTGGCCTCCTCGGGCCGCGTCACGGCATCTACACCGTCGGCAGCAGCGCCCGCGGCAAGGCCAACAAGCGCAAGATGGTTCCGGTGAAGAACACCACCGTTCTCGCCAGCGACTTCATCACCATCCCCGAGGTTCTCGATTCCCGCGGCTACCGCTCGATCAGCATCGGCAAGTGGCACCTCGGCGATGACCCGCGCAGTCAGGGTTTCGACCTGGCCATCGCCGGTGACAAGCGCGGTGCACCTCCCAGCCATCTCGCTCCGTGGAAGATCCCCTCGCTGCCGGAGGGGGAGATGGGGACGGTGCTCGCGGATCGCCTCACCGATGAGGCGATCAGGTTCATCGAGAGTTCCGGCGATCAGCCCTTCTTCCTCTATCTCAGCCACTACGCCGTCCACACGCCGGTACAGGCGACGAAAGCCGAGAAGGCGCTGTGGAAGAAGCGCTGGCCCGACGGCAAGCTGCGCCATCGCAATTACGCAGCGATGGTCGATTCCGTCGACCGCAGCCTGGCGCGGGTACTGGCGGCACTCGAGGCCCAGGACCTCGATGAGAGGACCCTCGTCATCTTCTTCAGCGACAACGGCGGCCACCAGCGCTTCACCGACAACGGCGCCCTGCGCGGCGGCAAGGGGATGCTCTACGAAGGGGGAGTGCGGGTGCCCTGCATCATGTGGGGGCCAGGAGTGGTGAAGGGCGGACGCAGCGTCGACGACCCGGTCCAGGGTTCCGACATCTTTCCCACTCTCCTCGATCTTGCCACCGTTCCGGCGGAGAAACGCCCCGATCTCGATGGAACCAGCCTGCTACCTCTTCTGACCGGTGGCTCCCTCGCCGAACGTTCCATCTTCTGGCACTTCCCCGCCTACCTCGAACCCTACATTCCTGCCCATGGCGACTGGCGAGAGACGCCGTCTGCATCCCTGCGCCGCGGCCGCTGGAAACTGATCGAGCACTTCGAGGATGGGCGTCTCGAGCTCTACGATCTCGACGCCGACATTTCCGAGACAAAGAACCTTGCCGACCAGCAGCCGGAGCAACTCGCCAGACTCCACGCCGAGATGGGCAACTGGCGGCGCCTGAGTAAGGCCGCGATGCCGACGCCGAAGTAAGGGTGCCGTTGCCGGCAAGTGGATTCTCTCGACAGATCCTAGGACAGCGGCGAACCTGGGTTCTTCTGCCCCAGGAGGGGGCGCTGGAGCAGGAGTTCCGTTGTTTCCCTTCGCTGCCTTTCGCTTCCTCGCCCCCTTCATTCGCATCGAGCGTCGTGCCTATCTCCTCGGGGTGATCCTGATCCTCGTGACCAGTCTTCTCCACGTTCTGGTGCCGTGGCTGGTGGGGAAGGCGATCCACATCCTCGAAGTGGGGGAGGAACTGACCCGGGTGCCCGAGATCGCTCTGGCGATGGTCGGAGTGGTGTTGCTGCGCGGGGTGACCTCCTTCTGGACGCGCCAGACGGTGATCGG
>DQQH01000244.1 GCA_015664425.1 Planctomycetota bacterium | reverse complement strand
GGTGGTTTTCTTCTTGGTGGTTTTCTTCTTGGTGGTTTTCTTCTTGGTGGTTTTCTTCTTGGTGGTTTTCTTCTTGGTGGTTTTCTTCTTGGTGGCTTTCTTCTTGGTGGCTGTCTTCTTGGTGGCTTTCTTCTTGGTGGCTTTCTTCTTGGTGGCTGTCTTCTTGGCGGCTTTCTTCTTGGCGGTTTTCTTCTTCACAGCCTTCTTCTTGACGGTGACTTTCTTCTTTGTCGCCTTTTTCACCATCTCCTTGACCACCGGTTCTGGCTCTGGCTCCGGCTCCGGGGTCTTCTCGGGAAATGGGCACTCTATCGAGAAAGAACATTCCCAGCAGCGCAGGCGGGCTTTCCTGTCACCACAAGTGGCCCTGGCATGTTCGTGAAGAGCGAAGACGGTCAGGAGACGGTCCTCTGGAGAGACGGTCTCGTAGAGGATTTTCTGTCGCTGGAGCGGAGTGTGCTTGTTCGAGGAGATTCTGGTTCGAAGGAGCATCGGCTGGGTCCACGACTCCAGGGGAAGGATGGGGTATCCGTGAAGGGCCTCGAGAACGTGGGAAACGACCGAGCCAGGAACAAATCCTTTTTGACGGAAAAAATCCTTGGTCTCCGAAGGTGTCCTGTCTGCCAGGAACTCGAGTCCGACGTGATGGTGGAACTGGAAGAGATAATTGAGGAACTCTTTCAGCCTGATCGCCAGTTCCAGCGGTTCCTCGGCCGCACGAAGAACCGTTTGAACCTCCGCGGCACTCGAGATCCGTACGTCATTCCAGTCGACGAACTGGCTCTTGAAGAGCCCAAACGCCCGAATCGTCTCGCGAAGAGGCAAATGGATGGTGAGGCTCCAGAGCAGCACCTTGTCGAGGAGATCGGAGCAATGGGGAACCTCGGCGACTCCCGATTTTCTCAGGACCGAGCGGACCAGCCCGACGAGATTGACCGGATCGGAACTCGGAGGCGCCTTTGCGGCGGTAGGACTGCTGGCCATCTGACTCCCTGGTCTGCTCTCTGGGAAAACCGGTCACCCTGGTTTCGAGGCCCCATCCGACGTCTTCCGGGACGATCCGGCAGAACAGGGGCAAAATGCCCCTCCGGGGAGAATTCCCGGATCGAGCGGTGCCGGCGGGCGGGATTCTATCGGCCCCCTTCCGGTGAGGCAAGGTGACCGCGAGCTTCGCCTTCACGGAGGGGTTCCCCGGCCTTCTCCTCGGGGGACAGGGTCCGGCTCCTGCGGTGGGCGATCAACTGAGCGCAGATGGCGACTGCGATCTCTTCAGGAGTGCGGGATCCGATGGGAAGCCCGATGGGAGCTCTGACCCGGTCGAGCTTCTCGGGCTCGACTCCGCGATCCCTGAGATTCTTGAAAATGGCGCCGATCTTGCCCTTGCTGCCGATGAGGCCGATGTATCCGGCAGCAGTCTCGAGGGAGCTCTCGAGAGCACTCTCGTCGTGCTCATGGCCGCGTGTGACGATGATCACGCAGCTGTTGGGGGTGATCTCGAGCCCCTCGAAGGGATTCGAGAAATCGCGGACGAGGACCTCCGAGGCGCCCGGGAAGAACTCCAGGCTGGCGAAGGTCTCGCGGTCGTCGATCACGGTTGTGCGGTACTCGAGTGTGTTCAGGACAACGACAAGCGCTCGTGCCAGATGGCCGGCACCGAGAATCACAACGGATGGGTTGCCGATCGGTTCGATGTACACTTCGAATTCTCCTCCGCATAGCAGTCCGGTTTCCGCCGCAGTCGCTGCGGTCAGGCGGAATCGCTTCCGGCAAGATTCTCCGCTTGCGATCACCTCGAGGGCTGCCCGCCAGATGTCCGCTTCGGTACAGCCTCCACCGACAGTGCCCAGAGTCGATCCATCGTCTCTCACCAGGAGTCGGGCCCCGATCTTTCCCGGTGTCGAACCGGTGGTGCCGATAATGGTGGCGAGAGCGGCTCGACCGCCCGATTCGAGGATTCTCGCTGCCTCCTGGAAAATCTCGATCATCACTACCTTTCAGGGGAATCCGACCACCGAGGGTGGAAGGTAGCACTCCTTTCATCGCCATGCCACCTCGGTCACTTGGCGAGGTTCGGGTACCCGGAGGTATACTTCATCGCCGGCCTCTCGGTCTTCAGAGGCCTGTAACTCACTCGAGTTGAGTCCAGTGAAGAGGAGAGAGCGAATGTCAGGTTCGGTCGCGAGGGATCGGCGGGGAGACCGAACTCTGTCTCCAGAACTGTGCGATCTGCACGTCTTCCTCGACCTGATTCCCGATGCTCTCGTCGCCATCGATGGTCGCCGGGAGAGGCTGATCTCCTGCAACGACAGGTTTCTCGCCCTGACCGGCTCCGACCCGCAGGAAGTGCTCTCGAGGGAAAAATTCGCTGACTGGTTCCATCCCGAGGACCGGCACCGCTTCCATGCCCTGGGGAGTGTCGGGAGACCCGGGGAGGAATCGGCGCTCCTTCGCCTGATGACGGTCAGAGGCCCCATCGATACCGTCGTACACGGTGGCTATTGCGTCAGCGAGGAGGGTGAAGAGCGCTGGTGTTACCGCATCAGCCAACTCGACCCGGAGGCGGAGGGGGGAGTCCGACGCCGCTTCGATGAACAGAAGCGTCGGGCGAGCGAAGCGGTGCGCACATCTCTCCAGATCTTCCATCTGACCGAGAAGATACGTGCAGCCCCGAGGCTCTCTGCGAGACTCCTGGGTGCACGGGATGAGCTGGAACTGCTCGAGCGGGCGGGCAGGTTTCTTCTCTCTGAAGGGCTCGATTACCGCGATGTCTGCATTCATCTTCGAGAGGACGGAATCTTCAGGAAAGCCTGGTGCTCTTGCCAAGAAGAATGCAACTGCCCCCAGGAGATGACCGGCCCAGACGTCGAAAGATGTGACACCACCGATGGTCAACGTCGGGTACTTCGGCTCCAGGGAGGCTCTGGGTGCACCGGACTCCTCCAGCTCTCCCTCGATCCAGCAGAGCAGCGCCTCCTTGCCCAGACTCCCCTCTTCAGGGACTGGCACGACGAGGTCCTGGGAACCATCGCCGAGGTGATTGCCCTCTTCCACGAGAACTTCCAGCTCTACCGCAAACTCGAGGAGCAGGCTCTACTCGACCCCTTGACCCTGGTCAACAACAGGCATTTCCTGGTGACGCAACTGGAGAACGAGGTCAAGACCTCCCGTCGAAACGGAAGTTCGCTGTCGCTGATTTTCATCGACATGGATGGATTCAAGGAGATCAACGACACCCATGGCCATCTGGTAGGGGACCGACTTCTGAAGGAGGTCAGCGAGATCCTGGTCGAAAACTTCAGGGAGACCGATCATGTTTGCAGGTACGGGGGGGACGAGTTCATCGTCCTGCTGCCAGCCACCGATCTCGAGGGGGCGAGCCAGAAGGGTTCATTCCTGCTCGAGTCCTTGCGCAAGAAGCGCTTCTGTCTCGAAGAAGTGAAAGGGGGGGTGGCTGTCTCGATGTCAGTAGGGGTCACGACCCTGCGAGAAGAGAGTGACTCTGCCACTCTCATCAACGAGGCAGATGAAGCTCTCTACCGGGCGAAGAGGGCCGGGCGAAACCGTCTGGTCGTCGTGGGCGAAAAATAGACCTATTCCCAGCAGTGAAGGAACTCAGTTGCTGCGTTGCTCCCGTTCGAGCGCGGCTTCCTCGTCGGAATCGCGGGCTAGACGGATCTGTTCCTCGATCGCCATCGTCTTTTCAATCGTCTCGTCGAGCACGAACTTGAGGTACGGCGTTTCTCGAAAACTCACCCGTTTCGAGAGCAACATCTGGATGTAGCCGCGAGCAGCTTCGAGACCGCGAATCATCATCCGACGCTGGGCATCGGTGCCTATCGTTGACACGTGGACCTTTGCTTCCTTGAGATCCTCGGTCGGTTCGACGGAGAGAACGGAGATGAATCCGAGCCTGGGATCGCGCATCTCGAATTGGAGAATCCGAGCGATTTCTTCCCGGAGGAGGCTAGCCACCCTGCTCTTGCGCACAGGTTTCATTGTTTCTTGGTACTCGATTCGTCGAGGGTTCTGGCTCTCTTGGTTCTCTTGATGCTTTCGATGAAGTCACCGACCTTGACGTCGTTGTAGCCTTCGATCCTGACCCCGCACTCGAAACCTTCCTTTACCTCGCGCGCGTCATCCTTGACGCGACGAAGGGAATCGAGTTTGCCCTCGTGAATCATGCGGCCGTCACGAGTGAGCCGGACCGGATCATCGCGAGTGATCACTCCCTTGCGAACGATACAGCCGGCGATGTTGCCCAGACGCGAGGAGCGGAAGATCTGGAGGATCTCGACGTTCCCCTGGACCTCCTCGATGATTTCCGGCTCGAGCAATCCCTCGAGGGCGAGCCGCATCTCTTCCAGGACCTGGTAAATCACCTGGTAGATGCGAATCTCTACCCCTTTTTCATCGGCGAGGGAGCGTGCTCTGTCGCTGGCAGTGATGTGGAAGCCGATGACGATCGCGTCGGAAGCATCTGCAAGGAGGATGTCCGATTCAGAAATTTCCCCGACCCCTCCACGAATGACGCGCAGGCGAACCTCGTCGGAGCCGATTTCCTGGAGTTCCTTGCGAAGGACCTGGAGGCTGCCCTTGACGTCAGTCTTGATGACGAGGTTGATCTCCTTCGTATTGCCTTGGGAGATCTGGTCGAAGAGGCCTTCCAGAGTCACATGGGTGCGCTGGGCACGCTCCGCCAGTCGGATCCTGTGCTGACGATCCTCAGCAATCGCCTTCGCCTTGGAGATGGAATTGAGTCCGTAGAGGCGGTCTCCAGCTTCCGGCAGTTCATTGAGTCCTGTGATCTCGACAGGAGTGGAGGGGCCCGCCTCGGTAATTGCAGTTCCAGTGGTGCTCCTGAGGGTACGGACCTTGCCGAATGACGGCCCGCAAACGACCACGTCTCCTTCGCTGAGGTGGCCGTCGCTGATCATCGCGGTAACGACGATTCCCTGCCCAGTGGTCGCTTCCGAATCGAGAACCGTGCCGATTGCATTCTTTTTCGGATTGGCTCTGAGGGAAAGGATCTCCGTCTCGAGGGAGAGGATTTCCAGAAGGTCGTCGATCCCTGAACCGGTCTCGGCGGAAACTTCAACCATCTCGGTCTGACCGCCCCAGTCGGGGGAAGCGAGTTCGAGTTTTGCAAGTTCCTGACGGGTCCGATTGATGTTCGCGTTTTCCTTGTCGACCTTGTTGATGGCGACGACGATGGGAACGCCCGCTGCCCGAGCGTGTTCGATCGCCTCCTCGGTCTGGGGCATCGGGCCATCGTCGGCGGCGACGACGAGCACCACGACATCGGTGACGTTTGCCCCTCGAGCCCGCATCTCGGTGAATGCTTTGTGGCCCGGGGTGTCGATGAAGACGACGTGCTGGTCGCCATGGTCGACCCGGTAAGCGCTGATGTGCTGGGTAATCCCGCCCGATTCACCGTGGACCACC
>DQQH01000061.1 GCA_015664425.1 Planctomycetota bacterium | reverse complement strand
GTGAGTTTCTACTTCATGTCTGGAGATCCAGCACCCCCCCCCGACGGCGCTAGTTCCAGCGTCACCAGCGGCATCGGCGATACGGAAGATGTCGGAGTCACGGGTCCTGGTCCCGAAGTGCCGCCGCCTGTTGTGGCCAATCTTCCCCGGATGCGCTTTGCAGGCCAGGTCATCGATGTGTCGACCGGAATACCTGTACCGGGAGCGACCGTTGCGTTTCGCAACCTGTCCGGATCGATCCCACTGGGTCACGCACGTACCCGTGCCGGAGGCGAGTTCGCCGTCGACATCCCTGAATGTACCCGTGCCCTGATCACCGTTCGAAGTATCGGCTATGCCACCGGTCGCTGGCAATGGGGTCCAGATATGCTCCCCGATGCCGAGTCGAGCACCGACGCTCACGCCGAGGAACTGTTCCTGGCCATCTCTCCCGAGAGTGTGCTGTGGGTCTCGGTCGAGGCCCCCGATCTCGACCTGCAAGATGCTCCCCTTGTCGAGGTCCGCATGTTGCAGTCGCGCACTGCGCGCGAACTGGGAGCCGCTGTCAAACGTACGCCCCAGCGGCTTGTCGATTCTGAACTTCGCATCGGAGGACTGCTGGCAGGTCGGCATCTGGTGAGCCTGAGAGCGGGATCTCGTGTGCTCGCACGGCGCGAGGTCGAGGTGGGAGAAGGCGAGGAGCGCGAGGTACTGTTCCAGCTGGGACCATCGATCCAGATTTTCGGTGAAGTGCTTCGAAATGGGATCCCGGTCGAGGGTGGAACCGTCCAGACCTGGTGTCGCCAGACGCAAGCCTCCTCCTCGATCCCGGTCGCCGTCGATGGTCGCTTCGAGACGAGACTCCCCGGTCCCGGCAGCTGGCGCTTCATCTGGAGTTCTCCGCTGGCCAATGGCGAAGGCACCTCTCTCGAGATGGAACTCAGCGCCGATGCCGAGATCGTCATCGAGTTGCGCACCGGATCCCTCGAGGGTCGGGTCGTCGGTCCTGCAGGTGAGCCGATGGTCGGAATGCAGGGCAGCCTCTTCGGGCCTCGCCCCTTCTCCTTCACCACCGACGAGACGGGACGATTCAGCATCGAGGAGATTCCGTACGGTCGTTATCGATGGGTGTTCCTGCATCAACCGGAAGGCGTCTTCGCACCACGAGCGCAGTTCGAGGTCTCTGGTGCCACCTCGGAGCAGTTCCAGTTTCATGGCGCCAGCCGACTTCTCATCCAGGTCAGCAAGGCCGCAGATGAGTACTCTCGCCCGAAAGTGGCGAGCGCACCGGTCTATCGCATCGATGAGGATGGATCGTTGTCACCACTGAAGAGAACCGAGAACTCGGATGAGTTCTGGTGGCCCAGGCAGGGCGGACTGGGCGTCGTGTACCAGCGCGGCTGGACGCCGTTTTTCTTCACCACCGGACCGGTCGACCACCCGGTTCCCGTCGAGGCGCTGCTGCAACCCGGCGGCGAGGTGACGGTGACACTGGTCGGACTCGACGGCGAGGTGCTCGCCGATCACCCCTTCACCATCGAACCGCTGTCGGCACCGGACCTCCCCAGCGCCTGGACCCATCGAGCGACGGGACCGCGCGGTTCCTGTCGCGTGACCCTGGCACCGGGCGAGTACGAG
>DQQH01000023.1 GCA_015664425.1 Planctomycetota bacterium | reverse complement strand
GATGGTGAGGGTTCCTGTCACTTCGGCGATTCCGGTCTGGCGGTCGTAGGGCACCGTCTCGTCGTGGGCGGCAAATTCCCACCGCTGGTGCTCGGTGATGCAGATGGTCGCACAGTGGTCGTTGGGAGTGACCGTTTCCTGGCTGTTGGTAACGCTGATGGGAACCGGCGGAGAGCCGAGGGTGTCGGTGAAGCAGATGACGTGACTGCCGCTATCGACGAGCGGGGCGACGGTGAATTCAAAGATCGGCGCGGTGAAGGTCCCCGACTCCCAGCCGGAGCAGGGAGAGGAGCAGATCACCGTCTCGACGGTGAAGCCGCCAGCAGTCATCTGGACATCGATGAATTCGGGTACACCTCCGCCGTTTGCGGTGAGAAGTACGGCGGTGGCGTCGACACTCGTGACGGTGCCGATGGTCTCTTCGACGGAGACCCCGAAACTGAATCCGAGGATCGAGTTGGTGCCCTGCAGGATCCAGATCGTCTGCTCGATCGGTTCCCCGGCGGCAAATCGCTGCCCACCCTGGGCAGCGCTGCCATAGATCCACAGGTCTTCGGCGGCGACCGGCGATGCAGGGAGAATCGTGAAGCAAAGCAGAAGGAAGAGTGGAGAGACGCGAAAAGCCACCGGGATCCCTTCAGCGGGCGAACCGAATTCAGAGATGGCTATTGTATCCCCTGCATCCCGGTGATGAACGAGCAAACGAGGACTTCCATTTTCCCACTGTTGGGGGTGGTGAACCCCAGGTATTCCCGATCAGTCGACCTCGGGCAACTTCAAGGTCCGGGTGTTGGCGATCGGTGACGCTGGAGGCAGGGTTTTTTCGAGCTGTTCGATCAGGGTTTCTGCACTCGCCCGGAAAGCGGTCAGCTTGCCGCCGTAGAGGGTGACCACCCGTGGATTCTCGCGGTCGTCCTCGATCATCAGAATTTCTCGCGAGCGCGCGAAGGCCTTCTCGTCATCGATGGGGAGAACCCTCAGTCCAGCGAAGGAATCGATGACATCATCGGGTTCGATGTGGGGCGTGAAGTAATGGTTGTGAACCTCGAGGAGGTAGCTAATTTCCGATTCGAGCGGTCGGACATCGGCAGGATCACCCCGGTAAGGGGTCTCGGTGGTTCCGATCAGGCGCTGACCCTTCCACGGCATGACGAAGACCGCGCGCTGATCGGTGGGAGATTCAAGGTAGTACATCTGCTGGAGTTTTCCCGGCACCAGGATGTGCGTGCCCTGGACCAGGTCGACCGGCTGGGGGGTGGGGTGAGGGGTGATCTTCTCCAGAACGCGACTGGCCCAGGGGCCAGCGCAGTTGATGAGCACCCGGGTGGAAATCTGGTGTTCGACCTGACGCTTCCGGAAGGTGAGAGTGCAACCATCGGGCTCGATTGTTGCGCTCTCGAAGTGGGCTCCCATCACCACCTCGGCGCCGAGGTCCCTGGCCGATTGGAGAACCGAGCGGGTGAGACGGGCGTCGTCGGTCTGTGCGTCGTAGTAGCTGAAGACGGCATCGAGACCGTCTGTTCGCAGCCCCTCCAGTTCCTGCCAGCGTCCCCGGGGAATGCGGTGAAAGGGCTTGAGGCTGAGAAGGGAGTAAAGGGCGAGTCCAACGGCGATCTTCCACGGCCGCCGGCGGGTGGTGCGGTAGACGGGGATGTAGAAGGGGACCAGTTCGACTAGGTGAGGGGCGTTGCGCAGCAACTGGGCGCGTTCCCGAAGGCACTCGTAGACGAGGCCCAGTTGCCCGGTCTCGAGATAGCGCAGGCCGCCGTGAATCAGCTTCGACGAACGGCTCGAGGTTCCCTGTGCCGCTTTCTCGTACTGCTCGAGGACGAGAACCCGGTAACCGCTTGCTGCGGCCGCCTGGGCGACCCCGGCGCCGTGGATACCAGCACCGATGACGACGAGGTCATGGTCCATCTTCACACCCTCGCGTTGCCAGCTTCGGGTCCTTCAGCATCGCCTCGATGTCAGCGGTTTCGATCAACTCGACGCCGTGCGATCCCCACTCCAGGGCGAGAGAGGGATCGGTGATGTCATAGAGCATCCACTTCCAGTCGCCCTTCCAGGGGTCGACACCACGGGGGATCTTTTTGTGGTTGAGGATCAGCCAGTTCGGTTCGATGGATTGGGCCTGGCGGTGATGATGGTCATCGTAGTTTCTCAGGACCCAGCCGGTTTTCAGTTTTGACTTCGACCTGATGGCTTCGATGGCCTCGGCTTCGAAGGAGATCACCACGCACTGGCTCCCGTGCCCCTCGAGAACCTCGAGCAGCCTTTCGATGACGGTGGCGCATCCCCAGCGCTGGAGCGATTGTCGCTTGATCTCGACGAATGCGGTTGCCTGGGGATGGGCGCTGATCAGATCGAGAGCCTGTTTCAGGGTGGGGAGCAAGGTCGGGGCGAAGCGCTCGCCGAAGCGTGCCGATTCGTGGACGCTGACGGCGGTGGCGGCCTTGCCGTCGAGATCGAAGATGCTCACATCCTGTCCTGCCGTGCGCCTGAGATCGGCGTCGTGGAGGAGGACCAGTTCCCCGTCGGAGGTCATCTGGACATCGAACTCGAGCCAGCACCCACCGGCGCGCAGCGCCGCCTCGAGGGCGGGAAGACTGTTCTCCGGGTAACTGCTCATCTGGCCGCGGTGAGCAACGAGGCCCGGGATCATCGTTTCTCCTCGGGGATCTCTTCGAGTGCCATCTTGAATCTCTCGAATCGTTTATCCAGGCCGGGATTGGGTTGTGGCAGGAAGGGATCAACGGCGCTGGTGTCCTGATTCCATCGCCGGGGCCTGCCCGCCGCCAGCCACGCGATGCCGCGAGCGGTCGCTTCGGAGGCATCGCTTCTCGCCACCGGCAGACCGCCGAGATCGGCGATCTTCTGACAGAGACCGTCGAGTTGCGACAGCCCGCCGCTGACGCGCAGCTGCTGGAGGGGTAATTCCGCCTGCATCAGCTCCAGATTGGCCCCGATGGAGAAGACGATGCTCTCGACGACCGCGACCACCCTGTCGGCGTCCTTCGCCTTTTCCCCGCCATCGAGGAAGTGGGAGACGACATCTTCGCGCCACCATGGGGCGGCAAGGCCGCCGATGGAATTGATGAAGACCGGCGGATCGTCAATCTGATCGAGCCAGTGGGGCAACTGCACGAACAGGGCGGGAATGTCCCACTCCACCTGCGCCCAGTTGAGGGCGTTGCCGGCGCCGTTGACGGTCGCCTCGCGCAGGTAACTGGTGGCGTTGCCATCGGAGTGGGCGATCCCCGTCAATTGCTTGTCGCTGGCGCTTCTGCCCTCGAGGGGGCGCAGGATGAAGGCGCCGCTGCCGATGTTGACGAGGGCGGTGTTGGGCGCCATGTCGCCAGCGCCGAAGAATGCAGCGTTCTGGTCTCCGGAGACGGCAGTCATCGGGATGTGACTGCCTTCGAGGACGCCATGAGTGGCAGAGACGGGAACGCAGCGGGGCAGGTAGGAGAGCGGAACCTCGAACGCTGTGGTCAATTCCTCCGACCAGTCGCGGGTCGCAACATCGAAGAGCTGGGAGCGCTGGGCGTTGGCGTCATCGACGATGTACGGTTTTTCCTCGAGAAGGTGAAAGAGGAGATAGCTGACCAGCGGCGAGAGTCGGAGGCGCTCGCGAGTGCATCCTCTGACGGCGGCGGAGTTCTGCAGGAGCCAGCGCAGTTTGCTGGCGCCGTAATGGGGAGAGAGAGGCAGGCCGCTGATCCTGCGGACATCGACCTCCTTCGAGCGCAGAAGTGCCACCTGATCGGCAGCGCGCACGTCCTGCCAGCTGAGGGCATTGGCTAGGGCGGTGCCGTCGGACTGCCACGGGACCACCGTCGATCGCTGGCAGGCGAGCCCGCAGCAGGAGACCTTCCCGCGCACCTCGGCGGAGAGCCCGGCGAGGACGTCACCGACGACCTTTTTCACCGACGCCAGGATCTGCTCGGGATTCTGCTCGATTCCCCCGTCGCTGGTGATGAGGTCGATCTCCTCGGTCGCCTCGGCGACCATCTGGCCGCGTTCATCGAAGAGGATGGCGCGGCTGGCGTGGGTGCCCTGGTCGATGGCGAGGCTGTAGGAGATGGCGCCTGCCCCTTCCGCTGTGACGACTCGAAGAGATGAGCATCCTTGCCGCCGGGATTGTGGCACGGCGGGGGAAAATTCCCACCCGTCTTCCACCGCTCCTGGCGACGGCCGATTCACGGGGTGGGCAGCGGCCACCCCGTCGGAAGGAACACGACAGATGGGTCTCAGGGGCAGTTGGGAACGGTGCAGTCGAGGGGGTCGGGGGTGGGATCGACTTCACAACTTCCTGAGATCACGCCGCCTGAGGGCATGAAGAGGAATTGGAGGACGGTCACGACGTCACCGACGTCGACGCTGCCATCGTCGTTGCCATCGGCGGCATCGACGCATGGGACCGCATCCCCCTGCACAAACAGCCACATGGCGAGGAAAATCGGGTCGGCGAGGTCGATGGCGCCATCGAGATTGGTGTCGCCGCGCAGGATCCCGTCGACGATCTCGACGGTTCCGTCGATGAGGGTCGGTTCGATGACGATGCCGGTCAGCCAGGTGACCATATTCGGTGCCATTGGAGGATTACCGATGTCGTCGGTGATGATGATGGGGGAGGGCCCCAGCGGCGTCTCGGAATCGACCTGGTAGACGATGCGGTGGACCTCCCAGTCCTCGCCGATGGGCAGGTGTCCGTAACCGGCCTGAAAATAGACGACGCCGAGGAGAAAACCATCGGCAAAGATGTCGACGCTGACGAACCAGGGATCGAGTTCGACGGTGATGTCGCCGGGCTCGACCTCGAGCACCTGCAGATCGGAGGGGACGTTGCGGACCCCAAGGACGTAGCCGGAGATGTCGAGGGCGTTGTCGAAGACGATCGGCACGTGTGCCGTTTCCCCCGCCAGGGCGGCGGTCGAGACCAGTTCCATGACGTGGTCGGGGTCCTGGGCGCAGAGGGTCGCCGGCAGCAGCAGCGAGCAAAGAAGAAGGGGGGTGAAGCAGCGCATCGTTGCCTCCCTCCTTCCTGCAACCGAGTGGCGGGGCGGGTTCCATCTTACTGCGACACCGAGGTCGTGGGAACTGGCGTTAGCCCCCTGCAGTCGTTGGATCGTGACCGGCGGCGGCCATCCTGCCGTATTCAAGATGACGGTGGTTTCAGGGGCAATTGGGCACGGTGCAGTCGAGGGTGTCGAGGGTGGGATCGACCTCACAGCTGCCGGAGATCACGCCGTCTGAGGACTGGAAGAGGTAGGCGAGGATGGTCACGACGTCGCCGACATCGACGCTGCCATCGTCGTTGCCATCGGCGGCATCGAGGCATGGGACCGCGTCGCCCTGCACAAACAACCACATGGCCAGGAAAATCGGGTCGGCGAGGTCGATGGCGCCATCGAGATTGGTATCGCCACGCAGCATGCCATCGACAACCTCGACGGTCCCGTCGACGAGGGTCGGGAAGAGATTTGCGCCCGTCAGCCAGATGGCCATCGACACCGTAAGGGGGGGATTGCCGATGTCGTCGGAATAGTTCACGGGAGAGGGCCCGAGCGGCGTCTCGGAATCGACCTGGTAGACGATGCGGTGGACTTCCCAGTCCTCACCGGTGGGCAGGTACACCCATGGCGTCATGTAGACGACGCCGAGGGTGAACCCGTCGGGGTAGAGCATCACCACGAGGAACCCGGGGTCGAGTTCGATGGTGATCTGCCCCGATAGCACCTCGATGGCAGTGAGTTCCGCCGGCTCGTGAGCGACAGCGAGGTAATAGCCGGAGAGTTCGAGAGCATTGTCGAAGAGGATCGGCACCTCTACCGTTCCCCCTGCCACGGCGGCGGTCGAGACCAGTTCCATGACGTGATCGGGATCCTGGGCGCAGAGGGTTGCGGGCAGCAGCAGGGAGCATAGAAGAAGGGCGGTGAAACAGCGCAACGGGATCTCCCCTCCTTCCTGCAAACTATTGGCGGGACAGACCTTATCATACACTCCATCGGTGAGTGTTGGAGCAGGAGCCCCTCCAATTTAAGGCTGGCAGGTTCTCATGGCTGGCCGATGGCGTGCTACGATGGGGGTCACTGGAAGAAGGTGCTGATGCCGAGGGTGTTTCTCCTCTTACTGCTGGCCACGTTGCTGCCGCTGCCGCTGTCGGCTCAGGCGCTCTTTCTTTTCGTCGCGGACGATCAGACGGTGCCGTTCCATCCGACCAACGGCATCGCCGAGGTCACCGTCGATCTCTCCATCGTCGAGGACCCCCAGAGCCCTGGTTTTCCGACGCAGACCGACACCGGTTTCGCGATGGCGTTCACCGTCGATGCGTCCCTCCTCGATGTCGTCGAGGTTGCTCCGACCGGGCCATGGGTCACGATTTGCGGTCCGACCTGGGATGCCTTTCTGGTGACCACCGATCCTGCCGGGTGCCCGGGGGGGGTGTCGATTGGTGTCGTCTACGGCTTCCTCTGCGATGTCTTCATCACCTTCGAGAACCAGACGCCGATGGTTGCGGTCACATTCGAGGCAGTCCCCACCGCGCTCATCGGAACGACCCAACCGGTCGACACCCAGTTGACCTGGACCAACGGCTGCGGGATCGACAACCAACTCGGCTCAGGAGGCGTGGTGATCTCCCCGTCGTTCGTCGACGGCACCATCACTTTTTCCCAGATCGACCTGGAGCCGTTTCGGCGCGGCGATTGCAACGCCGATGGCGCCATCGACATCGCTGACTCGATGGCGATTCTCGCCTGGCTCTTCCTCGCTTCTGCGCCGCCGCCCTGCCCGCTCTCGTGCGATGTCAACGGCGATGGAGGGGCGGTCGACATCGCCGATGCGGTCTACCTGCTCACCTATCTCTTTTCCAGCGGGGCGCCGCCGGCATTGCCCTTCCCCGATTGCGGAACCGTGGCGGGGACGACGCCCGCCGACTGTCCCGGTTTCGGCGTTTGCCCTTGACGATTATTATGATGACGAGACCGATGACGACCGGAGAGGCGCGGTGGTGGCGATGAGACCTGTGTTGGTGATGGTCATCGTCACGATTTTCTCCGGAGCGATCTTCGCCCAGGTCGAGAATCCGGCCAACGGCCACTTCTACTTCGTCTCCGACGTCCGGGAGCCAATCGACGAGAGCCGTCTTCTCGCCGCGCACGTGGGGGGGGTCCTCGTCGCCGTCAACGACGCCGACGAACAGCAGTGGATCGCCGACCTCCTGCTCGGGCTGTCGCATTCCTACTGGCTCGGGCTCTCCGATGAACTGGAGGAGGGGGTGTTCCTGTGGGACAGCGGCGAACCCTTCGACTACCAGAACTGGCAGGCAGGAGAGCCCGATAATGGCAACGGAGCCGCTCCCGAGGACGCGGCGCGGATGGGGATTTCGTCGGGGCGAAGTTGGTACGATGTTTCGGTCCTCTCATCGTTGAATCGGCCCATCATCGAGTACCTCGAAGCTCCGACGCCGCCGGTCAGCGATCTCGAGGCTCTACCGGGGATTCGCAGCGTCACCCTCAGCTGGCAGAACCCCATCCTCTACGACGCCATCGATATCTTCCGCCAGGGGGGATTGATCGCTACCATCGGAGGATCCTCGACGGAGTATTTCGACCCTAATGCCAGCATCCCCAACGGAGTCTACTGGGTGATCGGCAAGGTTGCCCAGAGCCCGGCGGTTCCGGCGCTAGTCTTCAGTCAAGCGATCGACCCCAACTACATCCTCAATATTCCCGAGGCGATCGTCGCCGAGGGCGAGTCGGTGCAGGTCTCCGTGACGATGACTCACACCGAGCCTGCCTGGGGCTGGAGCTATGGCATCTGCCATGACGGAGGCGAACTCGAGCTCCTCTCGGTCGACATGGGCAGTGGCACCGCCATCTCCGGCTGGGGCGGTCAGGGCCCGGCGTTCTACGCGGTACAGATCCTTCCTGGTGGTTTCGCCGTCGGGGTGATCGTCGATTTCGACCACCCGGCGATGGCGATGAGCGAGCGCGAGCTCGATATCGCCACCTATCAGGGTTTGGTGGCGGCCCCAATCGAGAGCCCGTTGAACTTCTGCGCCACTCTTGGCAGCCCGCCGGTCGCCGTCACCGTCGTCAGCCCGACGAGCCAATCACATCTGCCCTTGCTCAGCGATGGTTCGGTGGAAATCCGCAGACGCGAGTTCATCCGCGCCGATTGCAACGGCGACGGCAGCCACGACATCGCCGATCCACTCTTCCTCGCCTCCTATCTCTTCATCAGTGGGGAAGGTCCGCCGTGTCGAGCGGCCTGCGATGCCAACAGCGACCTCGCCGTCGATGTCTCCGATGTCATCTATTCCCTCGCCCATCTCTTCTCCGGCGGTTCCGCGCCCGCGGCCCCGTACCCGCTGTGTGGGCCGGAGCCGACCGTCAGCCTCGACTGCGCCAGCCCGTCGAGTTGCCCGTGAGACCCTGTTTGATGTTTGACCTTGAAATCATGGCGAGGAGAATACAGGGCCCCGCCGGGGTTCATGCTTTGTTTCTTCAGTGATCGGGCTGACAGGAGGCCAGTTGACGCCGTTCGAAACCCTTTCCCACATCCCGCTGGCAGTGACTTTTGATCTCGGTTCCGGGTTCTTGCTGTTGGGGATCTTCTGGGCCTTCCAGTTCCTGGGTTTCCTCTTCTGGGACCGGCAACTCTTCGACAGTCACAAGGACAAGGTGATCTGGTTCTTCGTGCTCGTCGTCGGCACCATCTTCGGTGCCATCTGGTACTCCGTCTGGAAACGGGAACAACGAGCCGTGCGCCGCCAGGTGGCCCAGGAAACCAAGATGGACAACCTGGTCGAGGCGCTGAAGAGCGGGGAATGACCCGGGTTCAGCCGCAGCCGGTGCGGCCGGGGTCGAGGGCGATACGGTGCGCGACGTCATCGTCTCGGTGAACGGCAGGCCGACACCCAACCTCGAGGAGTTGCAGGCGATCCTGGAGAACCACTGTCCCGGAGATCGGGTCAAGGTCGGCCTTCTGAGGGGCGAGACGCGAAGAGTGATCGTGACGGTGCTCCAGCAGCCCCCTGAATAGCAGGTGAGATTCGCTCCAGCTCGGCGTTCATGCCCGATGAGGCAGGGCCTCTGGCTGCCTCGAGGACAGATCCCGACATCCCATAATATGCATTATCGGAACCATTGGGTCTCAGTGGGTCAGGTCCGGCTGGGCCCACTCCCCCTCATCCGCTGTCAGATCTGCCAGGGCTTCGGCGGTGATGGAGGCCGCCAGTTGCGATGAAACATCGATGCCGTGGAAATAGGGACACTGGCGACGGGCCTGCTCGCTGAACATCACCGAGGCGGGGATCCCGGTTGCCCCGTTGGAGGTCGCATCCCTGAGGAAGTCGGTGGTTTCGCTGCCGCTTGCGATTTCGATGGCGAGTTCTCCCCGGAAACGCTCAACAGGCCAGGGCAATCGATTCTGCCCCCCACCGGCGCCGGTGGCGTTGATGAGCACCGATGCGCTGGCGATCGCCTGCTCACCGACGGGATCGGCACTGTCGGCGAGGGCGTCCCGATAGGCTCCCTCGAGGGGTTCGCGGGCGAGGAGCGATGGCCTCCTTCCTCCCCTCCCGAGAGCGATGGCGATCGCCGTTGCGGTTGCCCCGCCGCCGAGGATGAGGATGGGGGCCTGGGCGGGGATTTTTCTCTCTTCGATGATGGAGGCCACTGCCGGTCCGTCGGTGTTGGTTCCGATCCAGTCACCCGATTGGTCCCGCCAGAGGGTATTGAACGCCGGGTAAACTCCAGCCATCTCGTCTGCGGGTCGAGCGTTCAGCCGCGCCCAGCGCTTGTGGGGCTGGGTGACCGCCAGAGCTCCGAAGGTGACATCGGGATCGGAGTCGAGAAGCGAGTCCGGGTCGGCGGTGCTGATGTCGAGGAAGAGGCGGTTGGCGCCTGTCTGGCCGATGACCCGGTTGTGGAAGCCGGGAGACAGGGAACGATGGACATCCTTGCCGACCACGGCAAGCAGTGATTCGGGGCTCTTCTCGAGTGTCCCGTAGCGGCCTGCTGCTGTGGCGGTTGCGACCTGGCCCTCGGCACTGCCTGGGCTCTTGAGAATTCTGCCGTAGCCCCAGCGCTGGCCGTCGGCGACGGCCAGAATCCGCGAGGCGGTTCCCGATTTTCCTGCGCTGAAGATGAGCAGAGGGATCTTCCTGGGAATCCGAAATATCCTTCGCGCCTGGCGCACCGCGACCATCCCATCCTCGCAGAGGACTATCTTGGCCAGGGCTGCACCTTCTGCTGTCGCCACGGCGATCTTCTCTTCGACCTGTTGATCCTCGAAGGGCCGGTCGAGATGCCAGCTGCGGATGAAACTCACCTCGGTGGCCCTAATATCGGCAAAAGGTCCTTCTCCATCGATGTCGAGGAGGGCCGCCCCGCGGTTGCCTCTGGCAAAATCAGCGTACATCGACTGTGCCTCACTCGAGGCCCCCTGGCGGCAGGCGATAATCTGAACCCGGGAATCTCGGATTTCGATGGAATTGCCCTCTGTGGGGCTCAGGAGATCGATCCTGAGCTCGCAGCCGATGGCCGACTGGCGCTCGATGGGGCGATTCAGCCACCTCTCGCGATCGTCTCTGGAGGACAGACTGGTGATCCAGCCGCGGGCAGATTGCCAGAGAGTTCGGTCTGTCATCGGGCTCCTGTCGGGAAGGGCTTGGACTCCCTGTCCTGAACGTTATAATCGCTCGCGTCACGGGGAGACAGTTCCCCGTCAGAAGTCTTCCCGCTCTTGAGCCCCGATTCCTGAGTAGTTGCCTGAGTTCTTCGGCAACTTTGCATTCTTCGGTAGCGATGCGTCCTGAAGAAGAGAATCGGTGACCGAGAGTGTGCAAGCCGGACTCACCGGGATCGGGAGACCGGGTACAGGGGATTTTACGGTGGCAATTCTTGCCACAAGAATCAGGCACCAATTTCTTGGAGCGGCTTTCGCGGGCGTCAGCAACGCTTGCAACTGATGCCAGGAGGACACCACCGATTGTCGGAT
>DQQH01000102.1 GCA_015664425.1 Planctomycetota bacterium | reverse complement strand
GGCTTAGGAGCCGAAGTGGCCAGAAAGTCACTGATCAATAAACAGCGGCGGAAGCCGAAATTTTCGTCCCGTACTGCTTTCGACGGCCGCGGCAACTACTCGATGGGCCTCACCGATCAACTTGTGTTCCCTGAGATCAAGATTGATGACGCAGAATTCATCCAGGGGATGAATGTCTGCTTCACCATTGCAACATCGGATGACGAGAAGTCACTCTTCCTGCTGAAGGAGTTTGGTTTCCCGTTCAAGCTGGCTTAGGAGCCGAAGTGGCCAGAAAGTCACTGATCAATAAACAGCGGCGGAAGCCGAAATTTTCGTCCCGGTCCTACAACCGGTGCCAGTTGTGTGGGCGTCCGCGGGCGTTCTACAGGAAGTTCCAGATCTGCAGGATCTGTTTCAGGAACCTGGCATCCAAAGGAGAGATCCCGGGGGTTCGCAAAGCGAGCTGGTAACGCTCGAGAGGATTGCTAACCAGCGTGCAAGTCGCGCCAGGAGCTAAGGAGCAACGATGTCGATGACTGACCCGATTGCGGATTTGCTGACGCGGATTCGTAACATCAATGCGCTCGGGAGGAGCACAGTTCGTGCTCCATACTCGACAGTCAAGGAAGAGATCCTCAAAACCCTCGAGCGAGAAGGTTACATCACGAGTTTTTCCATCGAAGGGGAAGTTCCAGAAAAGACCTTCAAGATCGAGTTGAAGTACGGGCCAGATCGCGAGAAGGTGATTTGTCGCATCGAGAGGGTATCTTCCCCCGGTTGTCGTGTGTACAGCGGTGCCAAGGACCTGCCAAAGGTCCGCCAGGGCCTCGGGATCTTCATCGTCTCGACCCCGAAAGGAATCCTCAGCGACCACGAGGCGCGCACCCAGAATGTCGGGGGCGAAATCCTCTGTAGCGTCTGCTAGGAGCAACGATGTCGAGACTTGGAAAACTACCTGTGATGATCCCCTCCGGGGTCAAGGTTGAAATGAAGGGCGCGGAGATCCATGTCTCCGGCCCCAAGGGCGACATCAGTTGGTCAGTTCATCCCAGCGTCTCTGTCGAGGTCGGCGACGGCCAGGTCGGAGTCGATGCACGCAATTCCGAGAAGATCTCGCTAGCGATGCACGGTACCGCACGGCAGTTGATCAACAACATGGTCATCGGAGTTTCGGACGGATTCAAGAAGACGCTGGATATCGTCGGAGTTGGATACAACGCCAAGATCCAGGGAAAGGACCTCGTTCTCCAGATCGGGTTCTGTCATCCTGTGGTGTTGCCAATTCCCCAGGGGCTTACCATAGAGTGTCCGGTCCAGACTCGAGTCGTCATCAACGGAGTGGACAAACAGTTGGTCGGTCAATTTGCTGCGAATGTGCGCAGGATCAGACCTCCCGAGCCATACAAGGGCAAGGGGATTCGCTACGAGAAGGAAGTGGTGAGGCGTAAGCAGGCCAAGAGTTTTGGCGCCTAAGTCTGGCAGCGGGCCGAGCGCCCTACGGAAGTGAAAAGATGGATCGAAACGTAAAGAAAAACATTCGCCGGGTCCGGCGACGCAAGCACATCAGGAAGCGCTTGGAGGGCAATTCCGAGCGTCCGCGCCTGACTGTTTTTCGCAGTCGTACCAACATTTACTGCCAAGCCATCGACGACCTTCAAGGGGTGACTCTGGCGAGTGCTTCTACACTTTGTGCGGAGATCCGCGATCAGGTCGGCAAGAACGCCGGCAACGTCCAGGGAGCCGAGATGATCGGCCAGTTGATGGCAGCGCGGATGAAGGAGAAGGGGCTAACCAGAGCATCCTTCGACCGCAACGGCTACAAGTTCCACGGTCGTGTCAAGGCAGTCGCCGAGGCGCTTCGCAAGGAAGGGATTGAGGTCTGACAATGGCTGATACTCCCGAGAAGCCGGAGGAAAAAAAGGGCTCCCCCGCTGGTGAGGACGCTCCGCCGGCTCAGCCGCCTCCGCCCGAGGAGAAGGCTGCTCCACAAGCGTCCGGGGGTGCAACGGCTGCAGCCGCTACTCCCACCGGGGGTACACCCGGGTTCGGCGGCCCTGGCGGCCGCGGTGGCCCCGGAGGCCCCGGAGGCCCCGGAGGCCGCCGCGGTGGCCGCGGTGGCCCTGGAGGCGGCCGCGGTGGTCCTGGCGGCGGCCGTGGTGGTCCCGGAGGCGGGCGCGGTGGCCCCGGAGGCGGGCGCGGTGGCCCCGGAGGCGGGCGCGGTGGCCCCGGCGGCGGGCGCGGTGGCCCCGGAGGCGGGCGCGGTGGCCCCGGCGGCGGTCGTGGTGGCCCCGGAGGCGGTCGTGGTGGCCGCGGGGGTCGTGGAAGACAGGAAGACGATGGGCCGCGTTTCGAGGAACGGGTCGTGAAGATCAACCGGGTGGCGGCAACGGTCAAGGGTGGCCGCCGGATGTCCTTCAGCGGGCTGGTCGTCGTCGGCGACAAGAAGGGCAAGGTCGGGATTGGTTTCGGCAAGGCGAAAGAGGTCCAGGGGGCGCTCTTCAAGGCGTTCAAGGATGCCCGTAGGCGCGTCACGACGATTCAGCTCAAGGGCACCACGATCCCTCACGAGATGATCGGTCGCGCCGGGACCTCCCGGGTGCTGCTCCTCCCGGCCTCTCAGGGAACGGGCGTGATCGCCGGAAAGGCGGTCCGCGCCGTCCTCGAATGCGCCGGAGTGCAGGATGTGCTGACCAAGCAGTACGGGAGCAACAACCCTCTCAACGTGGTGAAGGCGACTTTCAACGGCCTTTCGGACCTGCGAACCAAGGAGCAGGTGGAGAAGCTGAGGGGAGTGACGCTGGCATGAACCTGACCGATCTCAACCAACGGGCCAGGCGCTACAAGGCCCGCAAGCGGCTCGGCCGCGGGCATGGCGCGGGCAGCGGGAAAACCTCTGGACGGGGCCACAAGGGCGCCAGATCCCGATCCGGCTTCCGTCGAAAGCCCGGGTTCGAGGGCGGGCAGACTCCGCTCTTCCTGCGTTTTCCAAAACGAGGCTTCACCAATGTGTTCAAGACCCACTACGATGTCATCAACGTCAGCGACCTGAATCGCCTCGGCGACGTCGAGAAGGTCGATCTCGCCCTGCTCATCGAGCGCGGGATGGTGAAAAACCCCCATGGGCGTCTGAAAGTCCTTGGCAACGGCAAACTCGAGGTCAAAATTGTTGTCGAAGCGAAGAAGTTCAGCGAATCTGCAAAGCAACAGATCGTGGAACTCGGTGGGGAAGCGAAAGAGGTCTAGGGGAGCCACATGTTCAAGGTGATCCGGGACATTCTGGGGATCCCAGAATTGCGCCGACGCGTGTTCTTCACGCTGACCCTGCTCATGGTCTACAGGATCGGATTCCACATCTACCTGCCCGGTGTCGACATCGGGGCACTGACTGCACTCCAGACTGCGAGTCAGCAGAGCGGCGGGGGACTGCTGCAGTTCATCAGCATGACCAGCGTCCTCACCGGTGGCGACCTTCGCAACGCTACCATCTTCTCACTCGGGATCATGCCTTACATCAGTGCCTCGATCATCTTCTCGTTGCTGGTCAAGGTGTTCCCTCGGCTGGATGCGATTCAGAAGGAGGGTGAAGCCGGCAGGCGAACCATCAACCGCTGGACACGTTACTCGACGGTGGTTCTCTGCATCCTGCAATCGGTGCTCATCGTTCAGTGGTTGAGCCAGCCACAGGGTCCGGGGAACGATCCGCTCTCCTCCGGTGGGTTTTCGATTGCGTTGCTTCAGATGATGGTGCTCACGGCGGGGACCCTGTTCTTGATGTGGCTCGGCGAGAAGATCACCGAGGGCGGTATCGGCAACGGAATCTCGCTCCTGATCATGGCGGGAATCATCTCGCGGGTGCCGAGCAGCATCAACGAACTCGCCCAGCAGTTCAACTCACTCGACTCCGATGGCAAGCCCTTCTTTGTCCTCAAGATCCTCATGCTCATCTTCGTCTTCTTTGCCATCGTCGCATCGGTGGTCTACATCACCAAGGGGCAGAGGCGGATTCCCATCCAGTACGCTCGAACCGTCAAGGGGCGGCGCGTCTACGGCGGTCAGCGACATTACATGCCGATCAAGGTCAACTCCGCAGGGGTTCTGCCGATCATCTTCGCCCAGTCCTTGCTGCTCCTGCCGACCGGCATTTTCTCAGTCCTGGTCAGCGAAACCACCTGGTTCGTCACCCTGCTTCAACCGGGCGCCTTCTGGTACCTGACTCTCTATGTTCTGATGATCGGCTTCTTCACCTACTTCTGGACGTCGCTGATGTTCAATCCTGTGGAGATCGCCAACAACATGAAGGACCACGGCTCTTTCATTCCCGGAATCCGCCCTGGCCGCAGAACGGCGGACTACCTGCAGCAGGTGCTCGGGCGGATTACCCTGGCGGGGGCGGTCTTCCTGGCGTCGATTGCCCTGGTTCCCCAGGTGGTCGCTGGAACGATGGGGGTTAGCCTCCTGTTGAGCGGTTTTCTCGGTGGAACTGGAATCCTGATCGTTGTCGGGGTTGCCCTCGATCTCGTCGACAAGATCGAGGCCCAATTGCTGGTCAGGCAATATGAGGGCTTCGTCCGTTCGCCAGCCGAGAAAAAGGTGAAGGGCGGCGCCTAGTGAGGCTCGTGTTTCTCGGCCCACCCGGTGCGGGTAAGGGAACCCAGGCGACGCGCCTTGCCAATGAACTGGGAATCCCCCACATTTCGACAGGGGAAATCCTCCGTGCTGCCATCGCCCGGTCGACCCCGACCGGTATCGAGGCAAAGGCGTATGTCGATGGCGGCGAACTGGTCCCCTTCGCAATCGTCCTGCGGCTGGTCGAGGACCGGCTGCAGGAAGATGATGCTCGCGACGGCTGGCTCCTCGATGGGTTCCCCCGCAACCTCGAGCAGGCCCATGCTCTGGAGCCTCTCATCGAGAAACTGGGCCAGAACCTCGACCACGTCGTATTTTTTGAAGTTGCCGACGATGAGGTGGTTCGCCGCCTCTCTGGCCGCAGAGTGTGCAAAACCTGCAGTGAAACCTTTCATCTCGAATTCTCTCCCCCTCCTGACCCGCAAGACTGCGCCCCCAGGCAGTGCGAGATTTTTCAGCGCAGCGATGATTCGGAGGATTCGATTCGCAATCGCCTCGAGGTGTACTCCCGGGAGACGGACCCCCTCGTTGGACACTACCAGGAGAGCGGTCTGCTGGTGACCGTGAGTGGATCTGGACCGATCGATGAGGTTGAGTCCGCCCTGCGGGAAGCTTTGGGCCATCGCCGATGATCCAGTTTAAGTCGAAGCGAGAAATCGATCGAATGGCGGTGGCTGGAGACCTGGTCGCGCGCGCCTTCGGGGAGATTGCCCACCTCCTCCAGCCAGGGATCGCCACAGGTGCCATCGATGACAGGATTCGCGAATTCGTCTCCGGCGAGGGCGGCGAATTGCTTTTCTTCAACTACCACGGATTTCCTGCCCACTCCTGCATCTCGATCAACGAAGAGGTGGTCCACGGAATCCCCGGGGATCGACAGGTACAGGAGGGAGACCTGGTCAGCATCGACATCGGCGTCAAGGTGGCAGGGTTCTGCGGCGACTCCGCTCGAACCTTCGCGGTTGGAGAGGTTCCTGAAGCCTCCAGGAGGGTGCTCGACTGCTGTCGGATGGCGCTCGCCGCCGGGATCGCCAGAGCCCTTCCGGGGACGCGATTGAGCGAACTGTCGGGCGCCATCGAGGGGGTGATCCGGGGGGAGTCTCTGGGCCTGGTCGAGACCTTCGTCGGCCACGGAATCGGCCGGGAAATGCACGAGGAGCCTCAGGTGCCCAATTTCGTCTCCGAAGTTCTGCTCAAGGAGGATATCGAGCTGAAACCTGGCCTCGTCCTGGCGATCGAGCCGATGGTCAATTCCGGCACAGGAGAGGTCAAGACCCTCGCTGACGGCTGGACCGTGGTGACGGTAGATGGCGGTGTTTCGGCCCATTGTGAGCACACTGTGGCAATTACCGAGTCGGGACCGAGGGTTCTGACCATCGGGCCTGGAGAAGAGTGGCCTCCCCTCGAGGGGACCCCGGGGCAGTAGCTGGAATTTACCGAAATTCTTCTGGGAACTGGTGATGCGCTCTTGACGGGTGTGCGGACCGGTGGGTATATTCTCGCCTCCCTGCCCGTTTCAGGGAAGGGGTCGCCGTCATATCCGCCGCTCCTGGCGCGTCTGCAGGGGTGTGCTGTGTGTCTGGTGATCGGAACCGATTTGCCCAGGTGAGGTGACGATCCTGGGATGGGGGCGGTGTTTCCTCTCGGATGCGTGTTTTTGGGGCGTCAGCGCTCCAACTGGATGGCTTTCGAGCAGGAACTCGCCAGTGCATGACGTTGCTGCGATAAGGGAGAGCGCTCGATGAAAGTTCGCGCCTCGGTCAGGCGAGTCTGCGAAAACTGCAAGTTCATCCGTCGCAAGGGCGTGTTGCGTGTGATCTGCACCAACCCTCGCCACAAGCAGCGCCAGGGCAGGTAACAAGAGCGAGAAGAGAAGTTGCCCCGTCGCCCTTCGATGGTAATGGGGTCTGGACCGGATCGGGAGGGTCGATGGCAAGGATTCAGGGTGTCGATATCCCTCCGAACAAGAGGGTGGAGATCTCCCTCACCTACATCTACGGCATCGGCTTCAAGACTGCGCTCGATGTTTGCAACGAGGCGGGGATCGACCCCGCCATCAAGGCGCGCGACCTCAGCGATGATGAAGTGAGTCGGCTGAGCAGCATCATCGAGTCCAACTGCGTCGTCGAGGGGCAGTTGCGTCGAGTCATCCAGCAGAACATCGGGCGTCTGAAAGACATTGCCTGTTACCGGGGGTTGCGCCACCGTCGAGGTCTCCCGGTGCGTGGTCAGAACACGAGGAACAATTCCAGGACCCGTAAGGGACCCAAGAGGCTGGTCGCGAAGAAGAAGAAGTAACCCATCGTTCAGTTGCTCCTGAATGCCCTTTTACACGGGGATTCGGGCAGGAAGAGGCGGTTCTTGGCAAAGTCAGCAAAGAAGAAGGTCCGGAGAAACCTCAGCAAGGGGGTTCTCCACATCAAATCGACCTTTAACAACACCATCATCACTTTGACCGATGCCGAAGGAGCCGCCCTGATCAGTCAGAGCGGTGGAACTGCCGGCTACAAGGGAAGTCGCAAGTCGACGCCGTTTGCCGCTCAGCGTGCTGCCGAGAACTGCGCCGCTGCAGCAAAGAAGATGGGGATTCGGGAGGTCGACATTCGCGTGAAGGGGCCCGGTACCGGACGGGAGTCGGCGATCCGCGCGATTCAGTCCTCTGGCCTCGAGATCCATGCGATCGAGGATGTGACGCCGTTGCCGCACAACGGCTGTCGCCCCCGCAAACGCCGACGCGTCTAGTAGCAATCACCGCAGGGTGCCTCCCCTCGGCACAGGGCCGGAGGGAGTTGGAGGATCACGGATGGCTCGATACACCGGACCGAAATGCAAGCTCTGCCGCAGGGAAGGTGATCGTCTCTTCCTCAAGGGGGCCCGCTGTCACACCGCCAAATGCGCGATCTCGAAGCGTGCCTATCCGCCGGGGATGCACAACTTCCGCCGCAGCAGGCTTTCTGAATACGGGACCAGATTGCGTGAGAAGCAGAAGACCAAGCGAATCTACGGGGTTCTCGAGAAGCAGTTCAGGAAGTACTTCGAAGAGGCAGAACGCCTCCGTGGCAACACCGGCGAAAACTTGCTGGTTCTCCTTGAGCGTCGTCTCGACAACACCGTATTCTCGCTTGGATTTGCCGACAGTCGTGCTCAGGCGCGGCAACTGATCGCCCACGGGCACATCGCTGTCGGTGGACGGAAACTCGATATCCCTTCTTACCTGGTACGGGTGGGGGACGTCGTGGGCCCGAGAGGGCACAAGAAGAGCGAGGGGATCATTCGGGAGAAGGTCGAAGCCCATCAAGGGCGGAATGTCCCGACCTGGCTGATCCTGGATCCCAAGAAGCTGACGGGAACTGTCACGCAGTTTCCGAGCCGTGAGGACGTCTCGCTGCCGATCCAGGAGGCCTACATCGTCGAGTTCTGTTCTCGCTGACGGCCCCATGTCCGTCTTTTTCCGGCCGTGGTGCCGCTCCAACCGACCTGGGAAAAGGGTCGGGGGAATTTGGAGGGAGTTTCAGAGCATGTCAATGCGCGTACGTTGGCGCGAGTTCGAGTTGCCCAGCCGGGTCGATTGTGACCAGGAAACCCGTGAAGAGCACTACGGCAAGTTCGTCATCGAGCCTTTCGAGGGTGGTTTCGGCCATACCGTTGGAAACAGTTTGCGTCGAGTCTTGCTTTCTTCCATCGAAGGAGCGGCGCTGGTCCAGGCGCGGATCGAAGGCGTCGATCACGAGTTCACCACGAAAAAAGGAGTCTACGAGGACATCACCCAGGTGGTTCTCAACCTCAAACAAGTCCTGGTGAAACTCGATGAGGAGGAAGAGGCCGAACTCTCCATCAAGAAGTCCGGGAAAGGCCCGATCACGGCTGGTGACATCGAACACGGTGAAAATGTTGAGGTGGTCAACCCCGACCATCTGATTGCAACCTTGACAACAGACGTCGAGTTCTCTGCGAACCTCCTCGCTCGTCGCGGGCGTGGATACGCTACAGCGAGTGAAAATTCTCAGGGACAGCACGAAATTGGCTGCCTCTGGCTCGATTCGACCTTCTCGCCGGTCACGCGGGTGCGCTACCGGGTGGAGAGCACCCGTGTCGGTCAGTTGACCAACTATGACCGCCTTCTCCTCGAGATCTGGACCGATGGGACGATCAGTGCCGAGGACGCCCTCGTGGAGTCGGCCAAGATCCTACGCAAGCATCTCAACCCGCTCGTGAAGTATTTCGACCTGGGCACGGAAGTGCTGCAACCGCGTGTGGCTGAAGGTGACGAGGTGATCGAGGAGAATGACGCTCTCCGTGAACTCCTCGATGAACCGATCTCGCACCTGGAACTCTCCGTTCGTGCCTCGAACTGCCTGGAAACCGAGAACATCTCCTCGATCAGGGAACTCTGCCGCTTCAGCGAAGACTCTCTGCTGAGGATTCGCAACTTCGGCCAGACGTCTCTGGAGGAGTTGAAGGAGAAACTGGCGAGTTTCAGCCTCGAATTGGGAATGACGTCAAACTGAGGTGGCGCGGAGGGCCAGATCGATCGTGGCCCATGCCTGAGAGCCGAGTCTGATCTGGGGACCCTGGCCTCAATAGTCTAAGGGAGATCGGTTCGATGCGACATCGAGTTGCTGGCAAGAAACTTGGTCGGAACGGTGCTCACCGCAAGGCGCTCGTTCGGAACATGATGAAATCTTTCTTCAAGGAGTTCGAGAAAAAGGGCTTTATTACGACCACTCGGGTAAAGGCTAAATTCATCCAGCCCCATGTCGAAAAAATGATCTCCCTTTCGCGAGAGAAGTCGGTCCACAACATTCGTCGAGCGATGAGTGTTCTGGGGGACAGGGCGATCGTCCAGGCCCTGTTCGACAAGATCGGTCCCTACTATCAGGAGCGGCCTGGGGGGTATACCCGGGTGCTCAGGATGACAAAGCCACGTTTTGGCGATAACTCCGTTAGAGCCTACCTGGGCTACGTTCGTGAGGATGAGGCGCTTGCGGACGGGGATTGCCGTGCCCGCCATCGCGATGGCGCAATGGAAACTGCTACGGAACCGACCAGTGCTCAAACCGAAGCAGAAGAGGGTCCGGAGGCTCCAGCCGAAGGCGGAGGAGTCGAGGAGACGGAGACCCCCATCGAGGAGGATTCTGCCGACCCGTCCGAGGACGAGGAACTGGCGGAAGATTCGAAATCCGAGGGGACGGAAGTTGCTTCCGATAGAGCTGGAGAGGAAGAGGGGCCCTCTCCTGAGGAGGAGAACAAGGCGAGCAGCGACTGAGGATCTGCTCCTTGCCATTTTCCCTCGCCCACTCGCCACCGTGGGTTGCTCCGGTTGCTTCCTTGCAGCCGGCAACACGCGGAATTCTCCCCACAACGCCTCGACAGGGCCGAATACCTCGCTGCCATACCATTTCCCACGGGTAGGGTCTTTCGCTTCTCCGAATTGGAGCGATATTGTTAACCTGACATTCCTGACGATATCGGACGACAATGAATACCGAAATTATTCCAGCTTCCATCCGATTGGCGGAGCACCCGGTCACCACTAGCCACAATAGCGGCCGATTGCCTGACTTTTGTAGCAAGTCTGCGCCATGCTGGCCAACCACAGTCATTCCGCACGGTTGCGTTAACGGCAGCGATGACAGGTGGTTGACGTGGCATCTTTTCGGTGTTTGTATGTATGACATGTGAATGAATTGTATGAGGTGAAAGGTGGTGTTGATCAGGGCCTGTAGCCGATTCTGAGCAGGCTTTGAGGAAAGGTATCAAGGGTGCATCAGCTCCGGTTTTGATTTGGGGTGATCCCCGCGAGACCGGTGTTGCAGATGTTTATATTTCGGATCGGGCCCAAGCCAGGAGGTGGAGGTGCCGATTTCCAAACAGGAGCAGGCCATTCGTTTGTATCAATGCCCGATCAGATGGGCGTTATAGGCGGCCGGCCACAGATTGAAATATCGTATAGGGAGGAGAAGATGAGAAATATCTCTCTCAAACTGGGTTGGGTTTCCCTGGCTATAATTTTGTTCGTGAGCCCACTTCAGTCGCAGCAGTCGCTGTCCGTTGACAGTGCGACCGTACAGGGATTTGCTTCCGGGCAAATGTCTGTTCGTATGACGAACACGGGTCCTGTCGAAGGAGTCGTGATTGCGATTACTCATGGTTCCGAAGCCACAGTCACAAATCTATCGACTGCTGGCACGGCGACCGAGAACGCTGAACTCTCAGTCGCCACGATTCACTCAGGTGGAGTGACCCTCGGTGTCGTAATGGATGCGGAGTCCCCGTTCGATGGTCAGACGATTCCCACCGGAAGTGGGCAATCGATCGCTGTCATCACGGCCGGTGCCTCCGGGCTCGTCGGTTCCGAAACCGTAGTTCCTTTCTCTTTCACCGACGGAGTCCTGAACAACCCACCGCTGGACAACATCATCGTCCAGGGCGGATTGTCGGTCGGAGTAGGGGAGGGCCTTGGTCTCGACGACGGTGCTCTCACGCTCCTGCCTCCTCCGCCCGACAGCATGACGATCGAGGCTGGTGAAGCTCCCGCTGATGGTGATGGGACCAGAGGTGACGCGAGGATCCTGATGTCCAACTCCAGTGGAGCTGTCCAGGGCTTTGTCCTGGCGATCACGCACGACGGAACTTCGATCACCCTCGAAGATGTGTCCCTCTCCGGGACCGCAACCGAGTCGGCCGGAGCAGAGTTCGTGATCTCGAACATTTATGCCGGTGGTGGCACCATCGGTGTGGTTCTGGACTTCGAAGCTCCCTTCGACGGTCAGACGATTGCAACCGGGGATGACCACCACATAGCGAGTTACCGCTACAGTTGTAACGGCGAGATTCTTCTCCCCGATGACGATTCGGTGACGGCGCTGAGTTTCTCCGATGGAACTCTCGGCAACCCAGCTCTCAACAACGTGATCGTGGTCAACGGAATGTCGTTGAACCCGTCGTTGAACGACGGCACTTTCACCTGTCTGGCTCAGGAGCCGCCGCCTCCGGAGGACACCGTTCTCTGCATGGACACCTTCTTCGACAACGATAACGGCAACTACGCCTGGCACGGTCAGACCGGCAAGCTCGCTTTCCG
>DQQH01000100.1 GCA_015664425.1 Planctomycetota bacterium | reverse complement strand
TCGTTCAGGGAGCCGGCAAGAAGAAGGATGTTGCCGAACGGGTGCGCCAGATCCGCCTGGAACTGGAAGCAGCAACCAGCGACTACGACGGTGAAAAACTGCAGGAGCGTCTTGCCCGTCTGGTCGGGGGGATCGCTGTCCTGAGCGTCGGAGGTGCCACCGAGACAGAGGTCAAGGAGAAGAAGAGGCGCTTCGAGAACGCCCTCAGCACCACTCGCTCGGCCCTCGAAGAGGGGATTCTCCCCGGTGGAGGCATCGCCCTCGTCCGCTGTGCCGACGAGGTGAGCAAGATACGGATCCAGGATGAGCAGGAAAAGATCGGAGCAAAAATTTTGAGGAAAGCGCTCGAAGCGCCCTTCAGACAGCTGGCAGCCAACGCCGGCGTCGAACCTTCGCGCCTGCTTCGCAAAATTCGCTCGAACGATTCGATGACCCACGGCTATTGTTTCAGCACTCAGAAGGAGTGTGATCTCCTCGAAGAGGGAATCGTTGATTCGTGCCTGGTGATTCGCACTGCCCTGCAGAATGCAGTGAGTGTGGCGACGATGATCATGACATCGGAGACGGTGGTCACCGAGATTCCCAGCGAAGGGGGAGAAGACCACGATCATCATCACGAGGAAGAGGGTGTCGGAGCCTTCTAGCTCCGCCAGAGAGAAAACAACCACGGTGGAGGACTGAACCTTCGCCGCCAGGAATCGAGGAATGACGATGGCGAAGCAGATCCTCTTCGATGAGGAAGCGCGTCGGCAACTCAGAGAAGGTGCCCGACGGCTCGCAAGCGTGGTCCGTGTGACCTACGGCCCCAGCGGCCGAAACGTGATGCTGGAGAAGAAGTTCGGATCCTCGACGCTGACCAAGGACGGTCTCAACGTTTCCAGAGAGATCGAGCTGGAGGATCCGTTCCTGAACATGGGAGCGAAGATGATCCATGAGATCGCCGACAAGACCAACAAGGCGGTCGGTGATGGCACGACCACCGCCGTTCTCCTCGGAGAGGCGATGATCAACAGCGGTAGCCGCTACGCCGCAACGGGGGTCAGCCCGACAGCCCTCCGTTCGGGAATCGAGAAGGCGGTCGCTACCGCGGTCAAGGCCCTCAAGGGGCTGTCCCAGCCAGTTTCCTCCCGCAAGGAAGTCGTGCAGGTCGGCTCCATCGCTGCCAACGAGAAGGAACTGGGGAGCCTTTTTGGCGAAGCGATCTTCAAGGTTGGTGAGAAGGGAGTGGTTACCGTCGAAGAGAACGATGGTATCAAGACTGTTCTCGATCTCGTCGAGGGAGTGGAAATCGACAAGGGGTACGTCTCGCCCTACTTCATCACCGATACAGATGATCTCGTTTGCCGCTTCGAGAAACCATTCATCATCATCACCGACCAGAAGATCTCCACGATCCATGATCTGATTCCGGTGCTCGAGCAGATCGTTCCGACCCGGAGACCTCTCGTCATCGTCGCCGAGGATGTCGATGGGGAAGCTCTCGCCGGACTGATCATCAACCGCCTTCGTGGTGTGATGGAAGTTGCTGCAGTCAAGGCCCCTGGGTTTGGGGATCGTCGCAAGGCGATGCTCGAGGACCTCGCCATCCTCACTGGAGGTCAGTTCCTCTCGAAGGACACGGGGTTCGAGTGGTCGCAGGTGAAACCGGAACAGTTCGGGAGTGCCCGCAAAGTGGAGATCAGCAAGGACAAGACGATCTTCTTCCAGGGCGCTGGCAAGGCGGACGCCATCGAGAAGCGTTGCCGTCAGATCAGCGCCCAGATCGAGCAGACCACCTCGAATTATGACCGCGAGAAGCTCGAGGAACGCCTCGCCAGGATTCGCGGCAAGATCGCGGTGATCCGTGTTGGCGGTGCCACCGAGCTGGAGATCAAGGAACGCAAGGACCGGGCAGGGGATGCTCTCAACGCGACCCGTGCGGCGATGGCGGAAGGAATCGCTCCCGGAGGGGGCACCGCCTTCATCCGGGTGATCGACAAGGTCAGGAAAACTCGTGCCTCTGGTGATGAGAAATTCGGTGTCAGAATTGTAGTCGATGCTCTCTCCGAGCCTCTTCGCCAACTCGCGGACAACGTCGGAGAGGACGGGTACGCCATTGTCGCGGAGGTCGAGGAGGCCCAACAGAATCATGGATTCGAGGGGACCCGGTGCAAGATCGTCGACATGTACCGTGCTGGAGTCGTCGATGCGGTGAAGGTCCTCCGGATTTCTCTGCAGAATGCGGCGAGCATCGCTTCCCTCTACTTGACTTCCGACACCGTGATCACCGAGGTCAAGGAGGATCAGAAGTCGGTCGAGGGAGCCCAGGTCTAGAGCCCAGGTGACGCAGATGGCGAGCAAGGACTACTACGACATTCTGGGAGTCAGCCGGACGGCGAGTGAGGGCGAGATCAAGAAGGCCTATCGGGCTCTCGCGCTCAAGTACCACCCGGACAAGAATTCCGGTGATGCCGCTGCAGAGGAGCGCTTCAAGGAAGCCGCCGAGGCCTACAACGTCCTTCGCGACCCGGAGAAGCGCCAGACCTACGACACCCATGGTGCCGAGGGCCTATCCGGCTTCGGTGGCCCGGGAGGTTTCCAGAATGTCGACGACATCTTCAAGATGTTCGGCGACATCTTTGGCGGTGGCGGTGGTGGCTCGGTCTTCGGCGACATCTTCGGTGGCCAGTCGGTCCGCAATCGCGGCGAGAACCTCCGTGCTCACATCGAGATCTCCTTCGAGGAAGCTGCCGAGGGGGTTCACAAGACCCTTTCGATCAGGCGCGCCTCCAGATGCTCCCGGTGCAGCGGTCGGGGAGGCAAGGATGGCAGCGAGCCGGTCTCCTGCGACACCTGCAGGGGTGCCGGCCAGGTTCTCCAGTCCCAGGGCTTCTTCAGCCTGAGAACCGCCTGTCCCACCTGCCGTGGAGATGGCGTGGTGATCTCCGATCCCTGTCCGTCGTGCAACGGTGAAGGCCGTGTCACAGGCAAAGAAGAGGTCGATGTCGAGATCCCCGCAGGAATCGATGATGGGACACGTTTGCGAGTCACCGGTCACGGAAACGACGGGGTCCGCGGCGGCCCTCCAGGAGACATCCACATCGGCATCGGGTTGCGTCCCCACCAGTTTTTCCGCAGGATCGACGATGACATCATCTGCGAAATCCCGATCAGTTACTCCCAGGCGGCGCTCGGAGCCCAGATCGAGGTTCCGACTCTGGGTGGAAGAGCCGAGGTCAAGATTCCTGCTGGTACCCAGAGTGGTGAAGTCCTCCGTCTCAAGGGTCAGGGATTTCCCAACGTGCATCGACGGAACCGCGGTGACGAACTGGTGAGAATCCAGGTCGATGTGCCGCGGAAATTGGGCGAGGAACAGGAGGAAATCCTGCGCCGACTGGCAAAGATCGAGGAGCGCGAGGTCAGCAGCAGCCGACGTTCATTCCTCGATCGACTCAAGGACTACTTCGGATAGAAATTGGTCGCGATGACAACCAACAAGAGAGATCGAGCAGAGGAACAGGAAGCCCCGGAGGCGAGCCTCGATTCCGAAACCGAAACCGAGGAGTCCGAGGGCGGGGAGAACCTTTCCGAGGAAGAATCTCCGGAGGCGGAAGTTGCCTACTACGTCGATCAGATCCAGCGCACTCGAGCGGAATTCGACAATTACAGGCGCCGAACTCAGCAGGAACGATTGGTGGCCTACCGCAGGACCGTTGTCGATGTCGTACGCAAGCTTCTGCCGGTGATCGATGATCTGGAAAAGGCGCTGAAGGCCGATGTCGGATCATCGGATGAGAATCAGATCAGGGCGGGACTGACCTTGATTCACGAAAAGGTGTGCCAACTCCTCGCTGATCTCTCGATCGAGCCGATCGAGTCGGTTGGCGCCGAGTTCGATCCCAATCTTCACGAAGCGATGATGCAGGTCGATCACGACACCGCGGAACCTGGTGAGATCGTTGAAGAGATCGAAAAGGGTTACATCCTCGGCGACCTTCTGGTGCGGGCTTCCCGCGTTCTGGTCGCTCGTGAACCGTCTTCTGGAGATTGACAGATGCCGACATTTGATTACGAGTGCGGGGCATGCAACCACAGCTTCGAACTGTTTCAGAGTTTCGGTGAGAAGGTGAAGAGAACCTGTCCTGAGTGCAAGAAGCGCAAGCTGGTTCGCCTCATCGGCACCGGCGGTGGATTCATCTTCAAGGGCTCTGGCTTCTACCAGACCGACTATCGCAGTTCCGAATACAAGCGCAGGGAGAGTGAGGACAAGAAGCCACCGAAGAGTTCTGATTCCAACTCCGAGAAGAAGAGCCCGGAGAAGAAGAAGGAAGACACCAGCGACGGGGGGGCCAAGTGAAGGAACTGACGGTGACGTGTCCCAACTGTCGAGATCCCAACTCTCCAGTCGGTAAGAGCAGCAAGCATTTTCCTTTCTGCTCCGAGCGCTGCCGCGACATCGATCTTGGCGGCTGGATCGATGGCTCCTACAGGATCGGCCAGAGATCTGCTGAGGGGGGGGATCTTCCCGAGCAGGAGTCGGGAACTCTGGAAGATTGACCGGCGGTCGGGAGGAGAAGATTCCCCAAGAGTCTGGTGAGTGGCAGGAAACTTTCAGCAGGGCCAGTGAAGAGAGCAGGGCCAGTGAAGGGAATGGGCCGCGCCCGGCGAAGCCGAGCGCGGCCCATTCTTCCATCCGATCTCGAAGAGAACCTGGCTAGTTGTCGCCGTTCCCGACGAGGCCTTTTGGCAATCCCGACCCCTCTGGCAGCGTCTTGGCGCCGTCGGGAACCACTTCCATGTCCGGGTTGTAGACGAGGGAAACGGAGGTGTCTGCGTAGACGACCTGCAGGAAATCGATGTGATTGCCCTCGGTGGCGTCCTCGTTCTTCCAGGCGATATCAGATCCGAGGGGGACGGTGCCTTTAGCATCGTTCCTCATGGGTCTGCCGAGCCAGGCGTAAGTGCAACTGGTCTCGTCGAGGACAAAACGGTCGTCTTCATCGGTCTCCGCCGGAAAGAATCCCGAGGAGGGGCAGACAAACATCGACGGCTTGACTTCGTCCCTGAGGAAATTGACCAGCTTTTGAAGCGATTCGTATGCAGCCGGGGGCTTTCCCTTGGCGACCGGGTAATTGTTGCGGTTTTCAAAGGAGTATGACTGCGCCAACTTGCCCATGTTCCCCAGGTTGTTCATGCAGGTGGTCTGGTCGCCCTTCCGCAGGGCGGTGATGATGTTCCCCGAGAACAGGGCTGCCAGGGTTCCGATGATGGCGATCACGACAAGCAGTTCGATTAGAGTGAAGCCTTGCTGGCGCTCTGACTTGCGACACAAAAGGCGGTGCATCCCGCCTCCTTCCAGGTACCAGGTACCGCAGTTCTCCCCATATGATTCGACGCCCGGTCTCGGCCGGCGTTGCCACCTCGACAGACGGCAATTCCCGCCGCCGAAGCCCGGATCTTCCGGCAGAGAAGCCTGCCTGGAGAAGGAACCCGGCGAGGGACGCCACCGGGCTCCCCTGCCCTGTAGCGAATCGGGCGGCATTGTAACCGGGGAAGGTCCAGATGCCACAGAATGGGAAGGAAGGGCCGTGGAACTTCCTTTACCGCGATGAGGCGCGTTGACAGTGCCGGGAGCCCCTTTCTATAATCCACGATCTCGCCTCGCGGTGGTGCGGCCTGCTCCTCCTGGAGCCATCCAGGAGGTGCTGCTGTATGCCTCGGGGGGGCGATGGTCGTTCCTCCTTCCGGAGAATGACGACCTCGATCCAAGCGGGCAGGAGCCGGTCTTCGGGGACTGGACTTCGTCACTGGGTGCAGGTGCATGCAGTGGGCGGGTCTGGGTCGGTTCCAGCAAAGGAGGCAATAGAGTGGATTCGATGAGATGGAGCCGCCTCAGTGGTGGTTCGCAGTTCCGTCTGGTTGTCGCGCTCCTCTTCGGGGCAGGGTTCTGCTTGCCGCTTCTTGCCGATGGCGATGAGGTGGGGATCCCCCGTCTCCACTTCGAGTTCGGCAAGCCCAAGGCGGTGACGATCTATCCTGGCCAGGATGTCGACCTGCTCCCCTCCGGCGAGCCGAGGTCGGGACGCACCTACTGGTACCTTCCCTACACCCTGACCAACCGCAGCGGCCTCGGAGCGAGTTTCTTCGTCACCGTTCGCGGTTCTTCCGACAAGGGAAAGAAGTACAGCGACCTGGCCCTGCCATGGGTGGAGCGCAAGATCGAGCGGATGGAACAGAAACGACTGTGGTCAAAGGTCGATTTGCTCGCAAACGGCCAGTCGATCGATGCCTACAGCGAGTTCAAACCCGGTGCCAAGAAGGCTTGTGTCGCGATCTTCAACCCGATCGATCCGGAGGCGGACAAGATCACCATCGATGTCCACGGCTTGATCGATGACTTTGAGGTTGAAGAGCTCGCAGGGGGCGCTCTCAAGATTACCGAGCGTGTGCTCAGGCTCAGTTTCGAGCGTCCGGGCGACGAGTTCTTCACATCGATGGATTCTTTCAAGTTCAAGAGCAAGGCCTGGGTCAAGATTTCCAGAGAGATACCAGCGTCCTGAGCTTGGTGGTGGTCTACACGAAGCAAGAGGTCATCATCAGAGTGAGCGATCCGCACCGCGATTTCTTCCAGTCTCTTTCAGAAGAGGATGTGACACTGATCCTCCTCCGCGATGAACTCTATCTGGGGGCGTGGGAGGAGATGAGGCTCGATCTGGAGAGCCGTCTGGAAAGTGGGCCGGTCATCTTCGAGCTTTCCGAGCGGATCAAGGAAGACCTCGGACGGATCGAGGATTTCGAGGAGTACGAGAAAAAGAACGACATCAATCTCGGGGAATACCTCGAGGAGTCATAGTTGGGAGCCGATACCAGGATCCCGACCACGGAAGGAACGAGCTCCGTGCACTTCAAGAACCCAATTGCAGGTCTGGCGCTGCTCCTGTTGGTTGCCACAGGCTGTAGCGGCGGGTCCCCCCAGGTCGTCTCAGATGCGGGTGCGCAGGTATCCGCCAGACCCCAGGTCAGTTCCGAAATTGCAACGGCTGACATTGCAGGATTGGGGATGAAGGTCCTCTGGTCCTATCATCATCCTGCGGCCATCGACCAGGCGTTCATCAGCGGTGGAAACCTCTACGTTGTCAGTTCTTCCGCAGATCATCGCCATCTTCTCATCAAGGTCGATGGCGATTCCGGCCTGCCGCAGTGGACGTACCCCCTCGAGCGGTCGATGGAATTTACCCCTGCTGTGTTCAGGTACGGCGACCAGCTGAGCGAGGCCTATCCTGACGAATTCTTCTTCGTCGAAAATGGCAGGGTGATCTGTCTCGATGACCGCTTTGGAGCGAAGAATTATCACATCGATTGCAGTTTCCCCGTCTCGTCGAGTCCTACGGTGTCGCAGGAACGTCTGTTTCTTGGAGGGTGGAACAAGAGGGTCTACGGAATTGGGAAAGGTGATCGTCTCGTCGACTGGACCTACCTCAGCGGTGACCCGATCACTGCTGCACCCCTCACCTCGGGGATCAAGGTCTACGTCGGAAGCGAGGATGGCAGCGTCTACGCCCTGATACAGGCTGCGGGCTACCAGCAGGAGAGAAGTTGGGTCTTCAAGACCGGCGGGCGCATCATCGCGTCTCCGGTCTGGTACCTCGACCGCCTCTTCTTCGGATCCACCGACTACAAGGTCTACTGCCTCGAGGATGTCGGAAACGAGCCCTACGTTCGCTGGGCCTATCCGACCGGAGCGCCGGTGGTCGATCGTCTGCTCGCTTACCGGGAATGGATTTTCGCTACCTTCGAGGATGCTCGCCACGAAGGTGCGGTCGAAACTGGAGTGGTTGCCCTCGGTGCTGCCGACGGCAAGCGGAAGTGGCAGACCGATGGAATCAACCGTGCCCTATCCGCCCACGAAGGCCTTCTCCATTCGCTGGGCAGTGACGGCATGTTGTATGCCCTGCGGGTCGGCGATGGCAGCAGGGCATGGTCGATCGATGTCTCCAGTTTTTCTCACGTGCTCGGCCCTGATCCTAGCGTCGAGAAGGATGCCCGCTGGCGGGCTCGGACGATCCTCGTCGGGCGAGATGGCCTGATCCAGGCGATCGAGCCGCGCAGGTAAGTCCTCTCGAGACCAGGGTGGCCTTTCGACCGGGGGGGGTGGCGGATTTGACCGCCACCCCCCCGTTTTTTCCTGGCAGTTCCGACGGCAACCCGGGTCTGTGAAAGCCCACCGTTGACCTTCAGGGAGTGACAAGGGTGCGGGAAAGATGGTGCCAGAGTTCCCGCTGGAACTCCCCCTCCAGCCCTTCGGGATCGAAACCCAGCGAGATTCTCCTCGATCCCTTCCGGGTCACCCCGGGAATCGCGACGATCTTCCCGCTGGACTCGACGACCGGCCACAGGGGGCGGATGTGCGCCGGGACGCCAACCTCTCTCAGGCGCTCCCAGAGACGCGATCGGGATTCCCCTTCCTGCCAGCGATCGTCCTTGAGGGCACCCCGCAGCCGGAGTCCGGGGCCGCTCGCCTCTTCGGGGAGGATGAAGACAGCATCGCCTTCGCCACCCGGACTCCATTCGATGCCGTTGAATCGGAGAGGAACCTTCCAGTCGAGATCGATCGGCCCATCGCTGTCGGCTGACGTGATCGATGGCCCGAGGTGAATCCACCGCCCGCAGCGGTGGAGAACCCGGCTGCCGGGCAACTCGACACGATGGGAACGACCGAGGCGGCGTAGCAGCTGAACCGCCCCCTCGATGTGCGATCTGCTCAGGCCTCCGGTGCCTCCTGATGAGGAGAGCCACATGCCACAGAAGAGTGCTTGGAGGCTGCTGCTGCTGCTGGCGATGGCAGCGGCTGGGGGCAGGAGAAGGGAGACGTGAGAGCAGGTACAAAAGGCGCTCTCCAGCAATTTTCCAACGCTGTGGGACTCCTCGGCGAGCCGCTCTCTTGCATCGCCGGAAAGGCCGACGATGGCCTCGTCGAGGGCCGGGTTCTCCTCGCGCAACAGCGGTAACCAGCGCAGGCGAATCCGGTTTCGCCTGTGGCCGAGATGTTCATTGCTCGAGTCGTGCCTTGGGTCGATCCCGGAACGATGCAGGACTTCCTCCAGGTCCGACCGGGGGACATCGAGGAGGGGTTTCAGGAGGAGACAGGACTCTGCCCCGGGCAGTGGGCGGCGCCGGGGGATTCCCGCCAGACCGGCGAGGCCGCAGCCGCGCACGATGTTGCCGAGAATCGTCTCGACCTGATCGTCGCGGTGGTGGGCGGTGACGATCGCCGACAGTTGCTCCTGGCGAGCCCAGCGAGCAAAACATTCGAGGCGGGCATCGCGGCCCGCCTCCTCGATGGAGAGCCCCGGTTGCTCTGCTCGTGCGCGGACATCGCAGGAAGCGACGAGCAGCGGGATCTCCAGGCGTTCGCACAGGTCCCGGCAGAACTGTTCGTCAGC
>DQQH01000096.1 GCA_015664425.1 Planctomycetota bacterium | reverse complement strand
TAAAGTTCCTCTTCGATCTTTTTTCTCAGCGCGTCTTGAAGGTCCTCGAACGTGATCTTTCCGCGATCGAGGAGGGCGCGCCCGATCAGTTGCCCGCTCTTCTCCTGATCAATTCGAGCCTGTTCCAGGTCGGGAAGGGTGATCTTTCCCTCTCTGATCAGGATCTGACCGAGGGAGATTCCGCTGGGGGAGCCAGGGGAATTGACGAATGCGATCGAAGCGATGTTGAATGCGATCGATTTCTTCTCTCCGGCGTTTTGAACGACGAGAGTTCCGGTGTGACCGCTCGCTGCGAGGGTCTGCAAAACTTCTGCCAGGCCGAAGTGTTCGAGATGTCCTTTGAGGGTTTTCACCGGCTGTGTCCCCGGAGGTTTCAACTGAGCCACTTTCTCGGCGGGTGGCTGCCGGAGACTGGGAACCGATGTCGACCTGGATTCTGCTCCTGGGCTGCCGTGAAAGGAGCGACAGGTTAGGATCCACGAGGAGACAGTCTCAGAGAAGGATACGTAATGAAGCGAAAAGCCGCCAATCGGCAGGCAACCACAACCTGGGATCGAGAGTCCCTGTCGCCGGGGCTATACCTCCACCTGCCCTTCTGTTTCAGCCGCTGCACCTACTGCGACTTCCACGTCGGGATCTTCCGGGAGGACCTGTCCAGACAGTACGTCGATTCCCTCGAAAAGGAGATTGATCGGCTTCATCGGGGGGGATTCTCCCCGAAAACGATCTTCGTCGGCGGTGGTACCCCCAGTGCTCTGGGTGTCCAGGACTGGGGTAGGCTGCTGGGTCTTCTCGGTGACAGATTCTCCGGCGACAACCTTCTGGAATGGACCGTTGAGGCGAATCCCGATTCCCTCGACCCCGAGAAGATAGAGATCGCTCTTCGAAGTGGTGTCGATCGGATCAGTACCGGGGCCCAGACCTTCTCTGCCAGGGGACTGGAAATCCTCGGGAGGCGCCACGATGCCGAGAGGGTGCGGCAGGTCCACCGCTGGCTCGAGGAATTCGAAATGCCGAGAACAAGCATCGATCTCATCATCGGCTGGCCGGGGCAAACCGAATCCGATGTCCAGCATGATGTCAATTCGATCGTCGAGATCGATCCCGATCACGTCAGCCTCTATCACCTCAGTTACGAACAGGGAACCTGGCTCGACGAGATGAGGAAACGAGGACAGATTCTCCCTCTGGATGACGAGAGTTTCATCGGTATAGCCCGGGTTGCGTTGGGCGAGTTGAAAAGAGCGGGATATAATCGTTACGAGGTATCAAACCTGCATCTCAGGGGTGGTCCCTCTCTGCACAACCTGAACTACTGGCTTCGTGGCCAGTACATCGGTGTCGGTTCGGGTGCGGCTTCCTTCGATGGATCGAAGAGATGGCGCAACAGGCCAGACATCGCCGCCTACATCGCCAGCGAGGGATTTCCCGAGCGTGTCGATGAGGAGACTCCTTCTGGGGTGCAGGAGATCGAGGAACATCTGATGCTCTCGCTTCGGCTCCTCGAGGGGCTCTCCCTCGAGAGATTCCGGCGGGAGACGGGTGTCTCTCTCGAGGAGACGGCTTCAGGGGCTCTCGATCGATACACAGATCTCGGCTGGCTGGAGAGACGAGGGGACAGGGTTTCCGCCAGCGACCGGGGTTTCGAAGTACTCGACGAGATGATCCTCGGATTGGTCGAGGAAGTGGAACGAGGAGGGCTCGATGGAGGCACCGGACCTGATCTTGCTGGTGAGGCTTCTCAGGCATCGCTCCTGGGTCGGTGAGGACCAGTTGGAGATCGCTCTCGATCGGCTCGCTTCCCCCCTCAGCGCTTCCGATCTTCTCGATGATCTTGAGATCTCAGGCGCTCTCGAGGCTTCCCGTTGTCAACTGGCGAGGCAATTTGTTCGCGGACGCCTGCGTCATTGCTGTCGGAGTCCAGAAGAACAGTGGAGTGTCGATCGTTCCTTCGGTCAGATTGCCATCAGCCGTGGTTGGATCAGTGTCGAGCAACTCGAATCTGCATTGCATGAGCAGGAACAACTGCGACGGATTCGACTCGGCTTTCGCCTGGGAGAGGTCTTCGTCCGCAAGGGAAATCTGAGCGTCCGACAGGTGAGGGAGATCCTCCGCGCTCAGGGCATCTCACGAAGTGACTGCGAAGCCTGTGGGGGGGTGATGGAAGAACCGACGAAGAATGAGTGCTGCCCCCAGTGCGGTGGAGATCTCCGTCCTTCCCTCTGCCTCGATCCAGTGGCAACCGATGCAGAGGTTCCCATCTAGCGGCCCACTGCGTGCTCGGCCAGGAGGCGTGGGCTGACCACATCGTCTCCCGTGCCCTTGTCGTCGACGCCATTCTCACCCGCAGAGTAGAACTGAAGACTGCCCTCGACCTCCATCAGGAGATAGGGTTGGCCGAAGGGGTCGAGAAAAACCCACTTCGGCGGTGTCCCCCTGCGGATGAGACGGTTATTTGGGAGAGAACTCTCCATCGAGACCAGTATTTCCCAATCGAGCGTTGCGATCTCCACGTCGCTGGCTCCACTCTTCCAGAGTGCTTCTTCCAAGCGCAGGATCTCGTTCCCGGCGATCAGCGGGAACCTCCCGGCACGCTGTTTCTTGAGGATGCCCGCGGTCAGCAGATCGATCCCGACGAGTGTGACGAGCATCAGAAGAAGGAGAATCGGAATTACCGCGAGAGAGATGCGCCGGGGGTGTCCACTCGCAGACAGCATCGGGCTCCTGAAATCGATCTTCCGCGGTTCAGCGAGTTCCCGACGAAAATGTCCGACGAGCAATTGCTGATCCTCGCGCAACTGCTCGAGTAGACCCGAGCAGGTCGTGCAACTGGAATGATCCTCTACAGAGGATCCAGCGAGGAACTCCACGATTGCACTCTGGCATCCCTCTGGGAGGTCGTGAAGTTCTGCTTCGTACATCGCTAGTGACTCATCCCTTTCGATCCACTGTTCTCGTCAGACCTGCCGAGTTGCTCCAGTTCCTTTCGGAGACGAAGATGCGCACGAAAAATCCGATTCCGAATCGTTCCTTCCGGCTCGGCGAGGAGCCTGGCTATCTGAGCGGGGGTCAACCCCGACCAGTATCGCAAGATCAAAACTGTCCTGTACGATTCGCCCATTTTCTCGAGAGCGTCATTCACCGATCGATCTTGATCGGACTTCTCGAGATTTTTCTCTTCATCGTCCGTGGTCCCGGGATCGCCCTCGCCGAGGAGCTGTTCCGGCCTTGCGCCCCGCCTGCGGTAGTGGTCGATCACCTTCCGTGTTGCAATCGAGAGCAACCACGAGACAAGACTTCGAGACGATCGCAGCGTCCCTCGTTTCTTCCACGCCTGGAAGAAGGTGTCCTGGGTGATGTCCCTGGCGAGTTCGGCGTCGGAGACCCGCCTCCTGACATGGTGGAGGACCAGCCCCCACAACTGGAGGACCACCTCGTCGAACGCTTCGGGATCACCTGCGATCGCACGATCAACAAGGGCCTCATCCGGGCGGAGCGGTGCGCCGGCAGAATTCACTGAGGACCGTCCTTTCGCCGGAGGACCCGCACCGCACCATATCAGAGGACGGCAGCCCCTGGGGCTCGTTGCATGCCATTTGACGCCTTTGGTGGGGCCATCTTAGGCTTCCTTGCAGGCTTCGTCATCGCGTGGGTCGCAGGAGTGCCCTGCGCGGGAGCCCGAAACCAAGTTAGAGGACATGAGAATGAGCAATAAACCGGAGCGCCAGAAAAAGAATCTGGTCACCCAGGAGCAAGAAGAGGCGAACCCTCCGTCGACGCTGGCTGAAGCAGCCCAAAGCAGTTCAGAGGCTGAATCGACGGAACACGGTGTAGATGATCTTCCGGAGGCTGTGGTCGAACCGAGCATTGATCTCGATGTTGACGTCCTGGTTCTTCTGGACGATGACGCGATTCCCGATGTCACCATGGGTGCTTCTGGATGCGACCTGACGGTCGAATCCTCCTCGGAAACGACGTCTGTCGAGGAAGTCGCTCTGCTGAAGGTGCACCCCGATCATGTCGATGACTTCTCCCTTCAAGATGGTGGAGTAGGCCTTGATGACGGGGATCTGCCCCTGGTCGAAGATGTCGAGGACATCACTTCCCTGGTGGAAGAGACGACTCCGTTGGGGATCGAGGACGATCTCGACCTGAGCGCGCTGGAAGAGAAGGGATCCTTCCCATGGAGACCCGCAGCGGCTGCTGCTGTGTTTCTGCTCGCCCTCTTCCTGCTCCCCCTACTCCCTGACGGGAGCCAGCCCGCCGTCAATTCCGTCGTAACCAACGGATCCGGTACCGTGACGAGTCTCAGCACAGGGAACCCGGCGTTCGAGCAGTGGCTCGACGAAGTGCTGGCCAACCAGCTCAAGGCAGTGACCCCCACTCCAGAGCAAGGATAGCGGATCAAGGACGAGGAAGCGCGATGAAGACCTGGAAATCGGTTCTGTGGCTGGCGATGGCTTTTGTGATGACAACGCCTTCGGGCGAACTGGAGGGAGGCACTGTCTTCCTCAAGAACGGATATGCCATCCAGGGGAAAATCACCGTCAGTGATGACACCAGAGTGGTTGTGAGTTTCTACAACGGTAGCACCACCATCTATCGTCGTTTCATCGACGAGGTGATCCTGGAGGCGGCGGAGGAAGTTGCCATCGAGGCGAGGAAGGAAGCCCTCGCGCGTGCCCCCTCAGTGGTGGTAGGAGGCGGAAGTTTCGTCGAGCCGGTGCTGCCAGAGAACCTCTCTGACTTTTTCCCGCAGACCGAAACAGCAACAGAGACATCCGTGATCAGCGGCCGAGGAAGGTTCGACCAGCAAGAAGAGATGCCAGTGGTGGAGAAAGCCGATCCGGTCTTCCGGAGGATCACTCTCGATGTTCTCGGGATCGCCCTGGTCTTGCCAGCGGGCTGGAGCTATGAGGAGTCCGAGGAGGGAGTCCGCTTCACCCCGGAAGATCCTTCAGCAGGCTGGCTCGCGGTCGATCGCTTCCGAGGGTCCGACGTCAACCTCGATTCTGCCCTCGCCGGACTCTCGATGAGACTGGAAGAACGAGGTTTTTCCACCGGAATTTCTGATGGCCAGGTGCCTCTGAAAATTCCTGGAAGTTCAGCGACGCTGTCTGGACGGGAACGCAAAGGGGATGGTCGATGCGATCACGCATTGATTGGAGCATCTGACGGTCTCTACCTCATCGGGTGGTACCCAGGAAATGATTCAGGTGCTGTTCAGGAGGAGATGCACGCACTTTCATCCTCAATGGAATTCGAGGTGAACAGCCCTCGTTGAAGATCGCAAGGTCATGGAAATCGCTGAACGAAGGAAGCCGGTGCGGCAATTGCTGCACCGGCTTCCTTCAATTTCAGCAGCACTCGAAGAGTTCTAGGAACCCATCTGAGAAAAAAAGAAAGTTGCGAAGAAAAAGAGTCTCGCTAGGATGTCCACCGCTGACGGAGAGGGTGTGACGGTTCACTGGAGTCGTTACTCATCTCGACCGGCGAACGGAGTCTTGTGACTCATGCGTCGGTGCCTCGGTGAGCGAGTTGAAAGGCCCGCTGGAATCGAGGAAGGCGTGGTCTCGCTGGTCGGCGAAACTCAGAACGAGGTGCCCTGCTGAGTTTCGTCTTCAAGGGAGGGTAACCCGGGGGGAAGGGTTGCGAAGTATTCGACTGGTTGACGGTTCGACTCCTCGACGTAAGGGGCTTTCTCGCCTGAGAGGGACGGGGCCGCCTCTGACGTGCAGTGTTTTGGCTCCTCGTCTCTCTGCCCATGATTGTGGCCGGAAGTTCGGGGTTGCGTCGGCACCGTCTTCTTCAGGCCACAATTCTCGTGGCGCTCGGCTTGCTCTCTCGTGGCAAGGGAAAAAATCTCCGATTTCCAATTCGAATTTTTTTGGTGAATGGGTAGGCACTGACCTCGGTGGTCGGTGTCTGGCTTTTTTGCGTACCCCACGTCGGGGGACGTAGAGGTCAGGATGGAGGGGGGGCGCCCCCCCGATAGGAGTGTGACATGGCCAAGAAGAAGGCCAAGAAGAAGAAGAAGGCGGCCCGTAAGAAGGCCACCAAGAAGCGGACCGGTAGGAAGAAGGCCAAGAGAAAGGCCACCAAGAAGAAGGCCAAGAGAAAGGCCACCAAGAAGAAGGCCAAGAGAAAGGCCACTAAGAAGAAGGCCAAGAGGAAGAAGGCCAAGAAGAAGGCCACCAAGAAGAAGGCCAAGAAGAAGGCCACCAGGAAGAAGGCCAAGAAAAAGGCCACGAGGAAAAAGGCTAAGAAGAAGGCCACCAAGAAGAAGGCCAAGAGAAAGGCCACCAAGAAGAAGGCCAAGAGAAAGGCCACTAAGAAGAAGGCCAAGAGAAAGGCCACCAAGAAGAAGGCCAAGAAGAAGGCCAAGAGGAGAAAAAAGTAACAGGGCCTGCTGGCGAGTATCGGCCGTGGCGTAGAGGCCAGGTCGGCAAGGCAGTCTCTCCGAAGACGAAGCCAAAGTACGACTTCTGGGTGGCTCCGCGCTGAATGGTGGTCTCCTCGGGTCGATCGACCCGGTGGGCCGGGCTTGTGGGCCGCAGCCGAGTTAGGGCAGTGGCCCGAAGAAGGGGTGGGGGGAAGCCTCCACCCCTTCTTTCAATTCCCCAGTTCAACCAGGGAACGAGCCTGACAGCCTATTGGTCACCGGATCACCCGATCGCGACCGTCCCTGATGGCGACCCGTTCATCAGCTGCTGAGGAGTTCGAGATGGGAGGAGCCGATCTGGCGACGGCAGTTCGCTGGCTGGAGAACAGCCGGTTTCTGGTCGCATTTACCGGCGCAGGGATGAGCGCTGACAGCGGGGTGCCCACTTTTCGGGGTGCTGACGGCCTGTGGCGCGGCTACCGAGCCGAGGAACTCGCCACCCCCGCTGCCTTCGAGTCCGACCGAGAGAAGGTGATCGAATGGTATCGCTGGCGCCGTGAGGTTGTCGCTGCTGCTCAACCCCACCGAGGTCATCAGGCGCTGGCGAGGGAGGAAACCACGGAGAGGAGGGTCACTGTCATCACCCAGAACGTCGATGGCCTTCACCAGCGTGCAGGATCGAGTGACGTGATCGAACTTCATGGGTCGATCCTGATCAATCGTTGCCACCGCTGCGGGAGGAGCAGGGAGGATGATCAGAAAGGTGACCCTGATTGGTGTTCTTGCGGTGGAGCGATGCGCCCCGGGGTGGTGTGGTTCGGCGAGTCGCTTCCTCAGCAGGCGTGGCGAGCGGCGGAGACAGCCATCGCTGCCTGTGACCTGGTGCTGGTGGTGGGGACCTCGGCGGTGGTCCAGCCTGCCGCTTCTCTCCTGGAAATCGCAGCCACGAGGCGCATCCCCATCATCGAGGTGAATCCACGACCTGTGCTCACCCACCCGGTGCTAACCCTATCCTGCCGGGCCGTTGACGGCCTGTCAGAACTGTTCGGTTAGGGGGGTTGAGACACACCAATCTGTGAGATAACCTTTAGGATCGGGAGGCTCCCCTGAGTGCGAACCTGTCCCGGGCTCTATTCAAATAGTCGGTATTGGTGGATTTAAAGCCATCGGAGAGCTAGAGGCGTGTAGGTGACTTCCCTTCGATCGATGCCCACTCCAGCCCACAGTTCGATCCTCGCGCTCCCCTACGTGGTTCTCATGCTTTTCATCGCCTCCCCAGGGCTTCTCTGGTCACAGAACGTGATGAACCCGGAGAAACTGGTGAGTTCTGGCAGCGGAATGACTTCCGACAGTGATCTCCACGCTTTCGAGACCGATCTGATCACCTCGGTGTTCGTCGAAAATGGCCAGGTGAAACTCACCCAGGGCCCCTGGTTCGATGCCGGGGTCGTCCTCCTTCCCTCCGTCGAGCCAGAACCTGAAGATGTCCAGGTCGAGGTGACCTCCAGTGGCGGTCTGACGATCGTCTACCGGGCCATCGATCTTCAAACGATGGAACCGGAAATCTTCGTTCACTCGTCGCTGGGCGGACTGCCAACGAATTCTGTAAACCTCAGTTCGAATGATTTCGCTGACATTTCCCCCAAGCTCACCTTTCGCCGCGATCTCGCCGGGAGATTCGTGGCCTGGGAAGTGGCCGATGGGGGGGGACCTCCCCAGGTCATGTTGAGTTCCAATCTTCAAACGGGGGTAACGGTTGCCGAAGGTGAGGCCCCGGCAATTGCGCTCGGCTCCGATGGGAGTGTGCACCTTTCCTACATTCGCCTGGGGGAACTGATTTACCGAGTGGGGAGTTCTGGAACTCTGAGTCCCGAGATGACCATCGATACCGGGGCCAGTATCTCCGACCTGCAGATCGAGGTCGGCGACGATGGTGTGGTCCACCTCCTCTACCTCAGGAGCGGGGAACTCGTTTATCGCAACGGTTCAAGTTCCAGTGGGTTCGGCCCCACGATGGTGGTCGTCGGAGCCTCCGGCGCGGCGACGGAACCCCTGGCCCTCCTCCAGTCGCCATTTCCTCTCTCCGTGCTTTACCTGCGCGAAGGGGAGGTGATGAGAAGGGTAGCGTCCGCGACGGGATTCCTCCCGGAAGAGGCGCTGACTGCGACTCCTGGAATCAACGAGTCTGGCCTTGCAGCTTCCATCGATCCCCTTGGTTTCCTTCACGTGCAGTACCTTCGCAATCAGGATCTCTATTACGCCAATGACGTTCCGGCGCCAGTGGCAGCATTCCGCGTTTCTCCTGATGCTGGCGAGGCGCCTCTCGAAGTCCAGTTCACCGATGAGTCCGCGGGTTACGTTTCGGCCTGGCTGTGGGATTTTGGAGATGGGCATCAGAGTATCGCAAGTTCTCCTCTCCACGTTTATTCCACTGCGGGAACCTTCACCGTGTCCCTGCTGGTCTACGGTGCTGGCGAATCCGATGATTGGGTGGAGGTCGGGCTCATCGAAGTCGAGGAGCCCAGTAATCGGATCTGGGTTCCGGATGTTGGCGTGCTGCAGGGGCAGCCAGGATTTCAGCTACCCGTCCTTGCCGATCACGATCAGGAGCTCCAGGGGTATCAGCTGGCGATTGGCTGGGATGTGGGCCAGATTGAACTCCAGGAAGCTCTTCTCACCAATACGATCGTCTCGAGCATTACCCCCGAGTTCGTTAGTTTCTCCTTCTTCGATGAGCAGGACAGGAGTTATCTGACGCTCGGGCTTGTGGTCGACATCCAGCCGCCATTCGATGGCAGAACCGTTCCGCCGGGATCGGCCCAGAGGCTACTCAACCTGGCATTCGATGTGCCATCTTCGGCCCCACCTGGATTGGAAATTGAAGTCGGGCCTGTAACCTCCTATGGTTCCCCCCCCATCAGCAACGTATTCACTGTTTCGGGACTGAGTGTCATTCCCGTGATCGACAGTGGAATCGTCACAATCCTCGTGATGACTTTTCCTCCTCCCTTCCTGTTCCTGCGAGGGGATGTTGACCTGAGTTTTTCCCTGAACCTCACCGATTGCATCGCCCTGCTCGGCTTCCTCTTCAATGGCGGTGCCGCTCCGGTTTGCTACGATGCCGCAGATTTGAATGACTCCGGTGCCATCGATGTTTCCGACCCGATCTACATCCTCAATTTCCTCTTCATCGGAGGCAATCCCCCAGCCTATCCATTCCCTGGGTCAGGTCTCGATCCGACGCCAGACGATCTTGGCGATTGTTGAAGTGATGGTAGTGGTCACAATTTGTTGACAGCCAAACCCGGGGTTGTCAATCTGTTTCAGACACCTAGGTCCTGGGATTACCCGCAGATCTCGAGACCGAATTGACGGGCGATATTGTCGATGGAAAACCACATCAGATCTCATTTCCATCCCCCTGGATTCCTTGCCACGGTCCTGATCCTGAGTGCCTGCGCGGTCGGTTGCGATATTTCGATGGGAGACAGGACCGCCGGAGGTTCCCAGGGAAAGGAGGAACGGAGAACGTCGGTCGAGACGGCCACGGGCTGGCTCGGAGATGTCCAGCAAACCCTCTCCATCAGTACCGATCTGGAAGCCCGTGACACCGTTGACCTCACCGCTCGTGTCTCGGGCGTCGTCCTCGAGGTCCTGGCAGAAGAAGGGGCTCACGTCGGTGAAGGTTCTCTGATCCTGCGTCTCGACCCGACCGATCTCGATCTGGATCTTCGCGAATCGGAGATCCTCTTGGCGGAGGCGAACAGTCGACTGGGAAGCGCGAAACTGGGGCGCAAGGAGGTGGCGAGTGGGGCCGAGTTGGCTCATGTCGCTCTCGACCGTGCGATCGCCGAGCGCCAGAGACTGGAACGTCTCCTCGACGCCGACGGAAGGCGCCTCGCGTCGGAGGAGGAACTCGAGCGCATCCGATTTTCCGAGAAGGAAGCCACTATCAGCCACGAAAAGTCCAAGCTCTCCCTGGAGAAGATGGAGATGACCCTTGCCATGGAAAGGCAAGGGGTGGAGAAGGCACTTCTCGCCCTGGAGCGGGCACGACTGGATCGCGCAAGATCCGAGATCGGTAGCCCCTTCGAGGGGCGAATCCAGAAGATGGAACTCCGGCCGGGTGAACTGGTCACTTCTGGTTCCAAAGTGGCGACGGTGATTCGAACCCAACCTCTTCTCGCCTGGGTACGCGTTCCCCAGAGTCGCATCAATGAGCTTCGACTCGGCCAGGAGGCGATCGTCACCAGCGAAGCTGCCCGTGGTCTTCGCTTCTCAGGAACAGTCACCGCGCTCAGCCCGGCAGTGGATCCTTCCGAGGGAACTCTGAGGGTTCGAGTCGAAGTGGAAGATCCTGATCTCCGTCTGCGTGCAGGTGCCTTTGCGACCTGCACCCTCATCCTCGGAATCCACAAGAATGCTCTCCTTGTCCCGAAGAATGCCCGCATATTCGAGGGGGACCGTTCGATTCTCTATGTCGTCCGGGACAGAAAGGCGGTGCGCGTCGAGATCGAGTCAGGGTTGCAGCTGAAAGAACAACTCGAAATCCTGTCTTCCGCTCCTCCGATCTCGGTTGATGACAGGATTGTGATTCGGGGGCAGGCGAGGCTGCGAGATGGAGATCCCGTCGAAGATTCCAGGATCGAGGCCGAGACGATAGTGGAAGAGAAGGTAGAAGCGGTCGGCAAGGAGGGCAGGGGCTAGCCCCTGTGCCATCGAGTTGGCAAGCCGTCAGAACCGGTCTACTACCGCTCTCTTCCGGGTCATCGAACGCGCCGTCAGCCGTCCCATCGCCCTCTGCATGATCACCGCGGCAATCGTCGTTTTTGGTCTCGTGTCCCTGGCGCGACTTCCGATTGAACTCCTTCCCGAGGTCGATCGCCCGACGATCACCGTCAGGACCGAACTCCCGGGGGCAGCGCCGGAGGAGGTGGAAGAACGGATCGCCCGCCGCCTCGAAAAATCGCTCTCGGTTGTCAGTGGACTGCGCCGGATCGTCTCCATGTCGAGGATCGGGACCTGCGACGTCATCCTCGAATTTGCCTGGGAACAGGATCTTGCCGGCGCGATTCAGGACATCCGCGAAAAACTGGAGCAGGCGAATCTCCCCGACAGGGCGGAGAATCCCAGCATTCTCAGGTACGACCCGCGTCTCGACCCGGTCCTCCTCTTCGGGCTCCATGGCCCCGCGGACATGGGGAGGTTGAGAATCATCGCCGAAGAGGAAGTGGAACGCCGACTGGAGACGATCCCAGGAGTGGCAGCGGTTAGGGTCAGGGGAGGACTCGAGGAAGAGATCCTCGTCGAGGTCTCCGAGGAGCGGGTCAGAAACCGTGGACTGTCGATCCAACTGATTTCCACCAGGCTCGCTGAAGAGAATTTCGACCAGGCGAGCGGCATTTTGAAGGATGGCGATGTCGAATACATCCTTCGCGTCCGCAACGAGGTTGTCGATTCAGAAGACATTCTCAACATTCCCCTGATCCGTGAGGGACAGTCGGTCGTCAGGCTCGGAGACGTTGCACAAGTGCGCCGTTCTTACCGGGAAGAGCGCGTGATTACCCGGATCGATGGCCGACCGGCGGTCTTCGTCGAGGTCCTGAAAGAGGGTGATGCCAACATCATCTCCGTCTCCCGGAGTGTTCGAGACCGTGTCTTCGGAACCCCTGAAGAGCAGAGGGCCTTCCACCTCTGGCAGGCGAGGCGGGAGGGGCGAAGTGTCTCCGAGGAGAGCAGCTCGGGATTCCGCTTCGGCTCTCCCGAGAATGGCAGGGTCAGACGTCCCGACTTTGTTGCTTCCTGGCTTCCTGCAGGGACGACGATCGATCTGCTCGCCGACCAGGCAGATTTCATCGATGGATCGATCCAGGACCTGAAGCAGACGGCCCTGCTCGGCGGTCTTCTCGCGATGCTCGTCCTCTACCTCTTCCTGGGAAGGCTTTCGACCACCCTCGTCGTTGCGATTGCGATTCCCACCTCGATCGTGGTCACTTTTGTGCCCCTCTACCTCACGGGCACAACCCTGAACATCATGTCCCTCGGTGGGCTGGCACTCGGGATCGGTCTGCTCGTCGATTCCAGCATCGTCGTCCTCGAATCGATCTTCAGGAAACAGAAGGAGACTGGGGATCCATACCGTGGAGCGGTGGAGGGTGCCTCCGAGGTTGCTGGGGCGGTGACCGCGTCGACCCTGACCACTGTTGCGGTGTTCTTCCCCATCGTCTTCGTCGAAGGACTCGCAGGTCAGGTCTTCGGGGACATGGCGGTTGCGGTTGTCGGTTCCTTGCTGGCGGCACTGGTGGTCTCCCTCACCCTCGTACCGATGCTCGCTGCCCGCGCTCTCGGCTTGAGGGAGGAAAAACTGGTCGAATCGATCGAGAAGATCCCCCATGGAGTGAAGAAAAGCGGGGGTAAGAGGATCAACGTCTTTTCTCTCCTGGGACCGCTTCTCTGGCTCCACAACCGGATGGAACTCCTTCTCCTTGGGCTCGGTTCCGTTGTGATGTCGGTGTTCCAGCTGATTCTGCTGGTCACCCTGAGGATCATCTTCGCCGTGGCGAAACGCTCGAGGCGCTTCGCGGGGGGGCCTCTCTCCCTGGCGAGTCGGGTCATCGGCGGGACCGAAACCGTCTATCTGAGGCTGATCAGGGCGTCCCTCAAACACAGGGCGGTGGTCCTCTTCCTGGCGGCAGCGGCAGTGCTAATGGCAGGGCTTCTGATTCCGCACCTCGGGTCGGAACTGATCCCCCGGGTTGCCCGCGGTGAGATCGAGGTGCAGGTTTCACTGCCGGTGGGAACGCCCCTGGATGCCACCGACGAGAGAGTGAGACTCCTCGAAAAGGAGATGAGTCTGCTCCCGGGGGTCCATCGCGTCGTCTCCCGAATCGGCAGGGATCTCGATGACGTCGAGGCCTCCGCCGAGGGGGAGCACACAGCCCGGATCAAACTCGGTCTCTCCCTTGGGGGGAAGGATGCGCTCGCCGAGGAGAATTCCCTGGTCGAGGCGATCACGCCTCTCGGCGAGAAACTCCCCGACGCCGTCCTCGAGGTCCACAGGCCCCGCCTCTTCTCTCTCAGGGCCCCCCTCGAGGTCGAGGTGAGAGGTCCCGACTCCGAAGAGCTAGAGAGGATCGAACGGGCTGTCGCCGACAGACTGGACCGGCTTGGGCTGGTGAATGATGTTCAGATGACCACGGCTCCTGGCAGTCCCGAGTATCACCTCCGTCCCGATCGGGAGCGCCTTGCCCGCCTCGGCATCAGCACCCGTGACGTTGCCGAGGCGTTGCAGAGCAAGAACCTGGGTTTGGTTGCGACCCGCCTCAGACGACAGGAGCGCCGGATCGACGTCAGGGTCCGTCTCCGCGAGGAGGATCGTTCGAGCATCGATGAGATCCTGGCGATTGGTGTCGCGGTGGGGGCGAGCGGACGGAGTATTCCCCTCGAGGAGTTGCTCGAAGGCTGGACGATCGAGGAGGGGCCGTCGGAGATCCTTCGCATAGGGCGGCAGCGAGCGAAGGTTGTCTCGGCTCAGCTGGCAGGTCTCGACCTGGGCAGGGTCGCAGAGAAGATCGAGACCGATCTCAACTCTTCAATTTCTCTTCCCGACGATGTGGTGGTCGAGGTGGTCGGCCAGAAAAAGGAGATGGAGCGGTCTCTAGAGTCTCTTCTCTCTGCTCTGGCACTCGCAGTCTTCCTCGTCTATGTCGTCATGGCCTCCCAGTTCGAATCCCTTCTTCAGCCCCTGGTGATTCTGCTCTCGATTCCGCTCTCTGTCGTCGGGGTGGTTCCGACGCTGTGGATCGCCGGAATTCCCATCTCGGTGATGACCTCGATAGGAATGATAGTGCTCGCCGGGATTGTCGTGAACAACGCCATCGTTCTTCTCGATCAGGTCAACAGGCTTCGTGACGAAGGTATGCCGATGAATGATGCCCTCATCGAAGGGGGTCGAAGAAGGTTGAGACCCATCCTGATGACCACCCTGACGACGGTGCTTGCCCTGATACCGGTCACCGGAGTTCTCTCCCGAATTTCTACCGATGGCTATCTCTCGATGCTGCTCGGTAGCGGAGAAGGATCGGAGCTTCGTGCACCTCTCGCACTGACGGTGATCGGTGGCCTGGCTGCCAGCACCCTCCTGACCCTGATCGTCGTGCCTGTCTTTGCCTCTCTCGTGGTGATCGGTGAGAGAACTTCGGAGAAGGAAGAATGACGGCATCAACTCCGAGAAGGCTCTTCGATCGACCGGTGATGGTGCTGATGCTGCTGCTCACCGTCGTGGTAATTGGCGGGATCTCTCTCGTATCGACCCCGCTCCAGCTTTTTCCGCCAGGATTTGTCGACCGGACGGTCTCCGTTTACATCGCTGTACGGGAATCGACGGCGCTGGAGGTCTCCGAAAGAATCGCCGAACCCGCCGAGGAACTCCTCAGGACGATTCCCGGCCTCTCCAGGATACGTAGCTTCTCGAGTCCCGATGGCTGCAGCATCTCCGTCACCATCTCGGGAGATGCGCCTGCTGACGAGGTCTATGCCGACATCGCAGATCGGATGGAGCGATTGCGACCGACACTGCCCGAGGGGAGCGAGAGGTACCGGATCTTTCGCTTCGATCTCGAGACCGATATCCCCGTGGTTTCTCTCGGGGTGACGAGCAGTTCCGACGACAACATCGAGGCCCTCCTCGAGAACGTCGTCCGCCAGCGCCTCGAGGCTGTGAAAGGGGTTGCTCGCGTCGAGATCCGTGGGCTGACCGGCAAGGCGGTCAGTATCGAACTGGACCCCGACCAGGTGTGGGCGCACAGAATCGACCTGAGAAATCTCATCTCCCGACTCCAGGGAGAAAGCGTCGAAGGTTCCGCCGGAACCGTCGTGGATTCTGGCCGCAGGTTCGTTCTGAGACTCGGATCACGCTTCGATGACCTCGACTCTCTCCGTCAGTTTCCAGTGACCGACTCCCTCAGACTTGGAGACATTGCCGAGATCAAGATCAAGTACGGCCTCAGGGATTTCATCGTCCGACTGAATGGTCGGCTCTGTAACATCATCGATATCTCCAAGGAGTCCGATGCGAACACTGTCGATGTCTGTCGTACCCTCGACGAAGTTCTCGCTGGAGAGATCGGAGGAGACCCTCGCCTTGCGGGGATCGAGTTCACCGAATTCTTCGACCAGGGAAAGGTGATCGCCAGCTCCCTGGGGAGCCTGCGCGACTCCTGCGCCTATGGAGGTTTGCTCGCAGTCCTGGTCCTGTGGCTCTTTCTCCGCCGGATGTCCAGTACCCTGATCGTCGCCGGAGCGATCCCGCTCTCACTTCTGATCGCCGTCGTTGTGATCTGGGCGAAGGGTGGGACCTTCAACCTCCTCTCCATGACCGGGCTCACCATCGGGATCGGGATGCTGATCGACAACGCCATCGTCGTTTCCGAGAGCGTCTTCCGTTGCTCGGACACGCTGGAAGACCCCGGAGATGCTGTCGCTGCCGGCGTCGGCGAGGTCGCTCTGGCGGTCACCCTGGCGACGCTGACCACGGTCGCAGTTTTCGTTCCGCTGGTCTTTCTCGCCGGTGACTCCAACACACGCATGATGCTCGGGGAGTTCGGGCTGCCTGTCTGCTACTCGATCATCGCCAGTTTGCTCGTTGCCCTTCTCTTCATCCCTGTAGGACTGCGATTCTCCGGGGCGGTACGCCATGATAATTCTCGAAAGGAGTGGGCCCTCACCGAGAGGTATTCTCGCCTCCTGTCTCGCGTCCTCGATCACCGCCTGGCTTGCTTCTGGCTCCTTCTCCTTGTCCTCGGGACCTCTTCTTTTCCGGTTCGCTGGCTCTCCGTGCGTTCTGCCGCCTCCGGCCCCAGTCACCGGGTGGCGATTTACGTCGAATTTCCGGATTCACGCTCCCTCTCCGATTCAGACCAGACGATGGAGCGGATACGGCAGTCCTATGCCTCCCTCGCAGAGGAGTGGAAGGTCGCCGACGTTGCCGCCTGGTTCCGGCGGGGTGGTGGAACCCTGGCGTTCTTCTTCTCGCCAGGAACTCAGGTCGATACCTCCGGGTTCATCGCCCTATTGCGGCGCAATAACCCCAATCTTCCGGGAGTGGACATCCAGTTTTCCGGGGGTGAGGGGGAGAGAGAAGCCGATCGTTTGCGGGTGGTGGTCAAGGGGCCAGAAGCCAAGGAGGTCGCGGCCATCTCGGATCAACTCGAGGACGTCCTCGCCGAGATGGCTGGAATCGCCGAGGTTTCCGGAGCCAGGGATTCTTCCAGGACCGCCAGCGAGGTCACGGTGGATGTCGATCGCGAGAAGGCGAAGCGATTCGGAATCTCGCCGACGGGAGTCTCCAGCATCGTCGGGTGGATGTTACGCGGAGCCCCATTGCCCCAGGCACAGATCGCTGGCGAGGATCTCTCTGTGTGGATCTCCTACAGCGAGGATGAGAGCCCGACCCTCGGCGAACTGGCGGGAATCCCGATGTCCGACGGCAGGGGCGGTTCCCTTCCCCTGGGAGCAATCGCGACATTCTCGATGTCCAGGACACC
>DQQH01000234.1 GCA_015664425.1 Planctomycetota bacterium | reverse complement strand
TCGAGAATCGTGGTGATTTTCGGCACAACGAAGGACATCAGAAAGATGACCACGAATACTCCGACCACGACCATCACCGCGGGATAGGTGAGGGCTACTGGCTCCCCGGAATGCTCGGGGTCTTGGGGGTGATGATCCTGGTGAGGATGGTGCTCGCCACCGACAAGGGCCGCTTCTGGTTCGACAGTTTCATCCTGCGTGTTCCGGTGATTGGAACCCTGATCCAGAAACAGGCGATCTCGCGCTTTGCGGTCACCTTCTCGACGCTGCTGAAGAGCGGCCTGCCCGCACTCGAATCCCTCAACATCGTCCGCAAGATCGTCAACAATGCCCTTCTCAGCAAAACTCTCGGGGAGGTCGCCGACCGGATCCTCGAGGGAGCAGACATCTCGACACCGATCAAGAACTCCAGGATGTTCCCTCCGATGGTCGGTTACATGATTGCGGTCGGCGAGCAGAGCGGCGAGCTGGAAGACATTCTCGACCGGATCTCCGAGACCTACGAGGAGGAACTCGACCTGGCGATGCAACGACTGACGGCGCTGATCGAGCCGGTGATCATCATTCTTCTTGCTGTCGTTGTTGGCTTCATCATCATGGCAGTACTGTTGCCATTGTTGCAGTTCAGTGAACTTTGATTGAAACGGACCGTCATCTCCTCGTTCTTCGACGGGGAAACGAGACTCGGGCACTTCGACAGTGCCTGCTAGAAAGGAAAAGGCGATGACCGCAAGAAAACGGCTGAAGAACCAGCGCCAGAAGGGATTCACCCTGATCGAATTGATCGTCGTCATCACGATTATCGGAATCCTGGCCAGCACCGTCGTCGTCAGTGTCTTCGGACGCAGCGACCAGGCGATGGTCGCGAAGGTGAAGACCGATTTTCAAAACGTAAAGACTGCCGCGCGCCTCTTCAGAGAAGACCACAGACGCTGGCCCGACAGCCTGGATGAACTGATGAACCCGCCGGCTACGCCGAACGGCATGCAGATGAGCTACCTGGAAAACCAGGCGTTCGATCCGTGGACCGGCGAGGAGTACTACTACGAACTGACCGACCGTGGGATCCTGCTGATCTCCTACGGCGCCGATCAAGCTGAAGGCGGAGATGGCTTCGACGAGGACATTTACTCCGATGACCAGAACCGCTGATGAATAGGGGATCGAGGGGAACACCCCGAACAAGGGGCTTCACAGTCATCGAGTTGATCGTGGTCATCGCGATCCTCGGGATCCTGACGTCGATCGTCGTCCCGAACTTCGATGGGGTTTCCCCACGATACCGTCTGCGTGCAGCCGCGCGGACGGTAGGTTCGACGATCAACCACGCCCGCAGCATGGCAGGTGGAATCGGCAGTGAGTACGCCATCAAGTACGACCTCGAGGATCAGTTGCTGTACATCGTCCTGCCCCCCGGCGAGGGGGAGCCTGAGGACCTTGATATCGAGGATCGGGAAGACCTCGGATCCCAGGATCTGCCGGTAGGCGTCGAAATCGTGCAGATCATCTTCCCCGATGGTTACAGCGAGAGCCGAGGCTTTGTCTATTCCACTTTCGATGCCTACGGCAACAGTGGCAGCCATATCGTCGTGCTCCAGAACGAAGAAGAAGAAAAGATCGCTGTGATCTTCAACGCTATCCTCGGAGTGGTCGATTACGGCCCCGGCGAGGGTGCGTCCTTCCCGGAATACTAGGAGAGGATAGTGAAGATGGAACGTCGGCAAGGAGGATTCACTCTCGTCGAACTTGTGATGGCGATTGCCATCCTGGGCGGCGCGTTTTTGACCCTCCTCTTCCTGCGCGCAGAGGCCGTCGACACCGCCTTCCGTTACAACGAGAAGCGCGAGATGCACAGGGTGGCGCGTGAGAAGCTCGATGAGATCGCCTTCGGAATCGAGGAAAACCTTTCCGGCGAACTCGAGTTCTATCCCGATGTCACCTGGGAAGCGCAGGCCTACCAGCTCTCCAACGAAATGACTGCCCCTTTCCTGATCGAGATCACTCTCGACTTCTCCTACCCCGGTGAGACACCCGACCAGGTGGAGGAGATTCAGATCGCAACGCGCATCATCGTCGATGAGGACGACCCCATTCTCCAGCACATCAGCCTCGACAACGTCAGCGGGCTGGGCGGATTGGGGTACTGATGAGAGAACGCGGTTTCACCCTCATCGAGTTGATCCTGGTGGTCGGCATCTTCGGCCTCGTCATGTCGATGTGTTACCAGATCCTCAACACCACCCTGGAAGCAGATCGACGGATCCACAAGACGACTCTCAGCGGCAAGATTGGAGAGGCGATCATCTCCCAGATCCGGCGGGACCTTCAGGGTGCGGTATGGCGCGGCCTTGGCATCGAGGTTTTCCGAGGATCGGATCGAGGCCGCGATGATACCGCCGAGGACTCGATCGATTTCCTCACCACCGCACCGGTTCCCCATCCACCGGACTCCTTCGACAATTGGACAGGCGAGGTCGCTGCCGTCGGTTATCGCCTCGCCAGAGGTGATGATGGCAACAACATTCTCTTCCGACGTGTTCAGTGGAACCTCACTGAAGACCCACTCGATGCCGGCAGCTTCTACCCGGTCTACGACAAGGTACAGGGCCTCGAGATTCGCTACCTCGACGAGCTCGGAGAGTGGCTCGACGACTGGGATGCTGCGGAACTCTTACCCGAGGAAAACGAATCCTACTTCCCATTCATTGATGAAGAAGAGAGCCTTGCCGCAGAAGCGGAAGAACAGGATGAAGAAATCACAGATGCGGGAGACGTTCCCATCGATCCACTGACCGGTGAGATGCTGACAGAAGAGTTGCCGCCCCTTCCGCTTCCTCGAGCGGTCGAGGTGGTTCTCTATCTTCGCCTCGGTGATGAGCGTGGTGTGCTTCTGGATCCCAATGGCGAGCCAATCGTCGAGCGAGTCTCGACGATCGTTCCCCTTCTCTGCTCCGACCTGCTCCTCGTCGAGGACCCGGCGGAAGCGATGCTGGAGGCCTTGCTCGACGATCGCTAGTGACGTGAGGAAAGACAAAACGGGGCCTCCGGGCCAACGGAGGCAACCGCGGCTTGCGTGATCCCCTGCGGAACTTCCGCCGGAGGCCCCCCTTCTTCACCTCTTTAGTCTGTCAAGGCACGGTTGCGGACTGTGTCAGAATCGCACACTTTGCCTCATCGAGCGTCACGGTACTTTCCTCAACCCATTACCCATTAGTGGGTTATGGGGTATCTCCCAAATGCCGTTATTGGCACCAGCATTGCTCCGAATTGGTCGGGTGAGGGGACCAGGGCCCAATTCCGGGTCGGTGGACACCCGGGGTGCCGCTCCCTAGAATCGACTCCTCTCCGGGGAGTTCAGTGTTCGCCTGCTGGCCCTTCCAGCGAGGTGTGTCTCCTGTCGGCAGAGCACTCTGTCGATGGGGAGTCTCTAGGCGGGGACACGGAAGAAATGAATCGCGCCTCGCATTCGCGGGTCGCTGCAAGGAAAGCAGGAACGCCGATGAACGACGCTGCCCGCGAGGCCTGCCGTCGCACCATGCTCCTGGGCTGCTTTGCCCTGACTGCCGTTCTTTCTCTGACGCTCGTTGGCTGCCACGGCTCGAGCGATGCTCTCAACACCTCCGCCGCCGAGTTTCTCCCTTCAGGAGAATCTTACGTCGGACCTCCGATGGTCACCCCCCGTTACGGACACACAGCGACAACCCTGACCGACGGCAAGATTCTGATCGTCGGCGGTAGCGATGAGAGGCATCTGACTTCTCTCGATACCGCGGAAATCTTCGATCAATCGGGCCAGGTCGACATCCTGACGCCGGTTCCGCAGTCGCTCTCCGGAAACTTCTACGACCAGGACATCAACGGCGACATCATGACGATGAATAACGGTGGGCGCATCTTCCACACCGCGACGTTGCTTCCCGACGGATCCGTGATGATCTGTGGCGGGGCCTCTGACATGCTCTTCGCCGAGGCGATCGCGGTCTCGGAGATTTTCGATACCCAGAGCCGCGAGTTTGCCCCCGGCTTCTTGGAGATCGTGCAGGATCTGCTGGTCCCGCGCTTCCGACACAGCGCAACCTTGATGCCCAACGGCAAGGTCCTCATCGCCGGCGGCCAGGAGTCGCGTAACGAGACGATCATCGACCCGACACAGCCTCCAGGCTCGCCAAACTTTCAGATCACCATCAACGTTTTCCCCTCCCTGGAGTCGGTGGAAATTTTCGATCCTGCCTCCCTCTCCTTCAGTGCAGCCCTGACCGTCCTCGGTCAAGACACCGAGCTGGCAACGCCACGGGGACGAGCGGGACATTCGACCAGCGCCCTCGCAGGGTATGACAACCTCCTGGGAACCAACGACGATGTTCTGATCCATGTCGGCGGCTTCGAGACTCTCTCGTCCATTTTCGCTCCCCAGTTCAAGGCTCCCTGGCAGGCGGATACCACCAAGATGTCAGGTCTGGAGACCTACGACATCGCCAACGGGGTCAACACCCTCGGTCAGGGTGTCGTGCTCTCTGCGAGGGTCAACGACGCTCATCTGATTAACGCCGGCCGTTTCAATCCGCTCACTCCCCCATTTGACGTAAATGATGACGGCCTCATCGACGGGGGAATCGCCGGAGTCAATAACGTCATCCTGATCGCAAATGGCGATGGCGACGGAAGTTGCCCGGTCAGCGTGGTTCAGAACGAACTGCTGGTCGCAACCTTCAGCGGCTTTGGACCCAGCAATGGGCTGCTGCTGAGCCTGTTGTCCGGTGAGTTCACCCTGCTCAACAACAACGAACTGATCTTCTTCGATCCGATGAATTGCGGCCCCTTCGGTCGTAGCGAAGCAGATATGGTTTCGATGACCGTCGAGCGGACCTACGACGGTATGGTTTATCAGACCGGTGTCGCCGTGACTGGCGGCGGCGCCTGGATCTTCATCCCGCCAACGGGCGGCTGCGCCGAAGCGATGGCAGGTGTTTGCGCGAACGAAATTCAGGGGTTCATGTTCTACGACCCCTTCTTCAACGTGATCCCCTGTGCCATCGATCCCGTCAATCCCCCCTTCCAGCCGTGGGACCTGACGGTGAACACCTCCGCGATCAACCCGACCGGCGTGATCGGAACGATACTCAACTTCGATGACGCCATCGCCGACCAGACCTGCTTCGATGAGAACGCCGACGGCTTCGATGACAACTACGGCGACGGGTCCTTCCTTCTCGCCCTGATCCAGGCAAAGGTTCTGCACACTCTCAGCCGCGTTCCTGGAGAAAACGGAGTCATCAACGACCTCGATGACCGCATCGTTGCTATCGGTGGCGGCAGCAGTTACTTCCCCAACTACGGAGATGAGCCGGTGACGATCTCATGCGAGGTGATCGTCCTCCCCGATACCACCCAACCACTGCCGAACCCGGGCCCCTGATCGGCGAGTCCAAGGAGGCCAGGGATCAGGGTGATTGAAACTCCCGGCGGTGGAGGGGTTCTCGGCTGCGGGGATTCTTCACCGGCCCGAGCCACTCAAGAAGGATTGTCGATGCGCCGTCGAGTTCTCCCCGAACCCCCCTTCCGAAAAGGGAACGCTCTCGTTCCTGTCCTCGGCGCGGTTGTGTTGCTCGCGACGATAGCCCTGATCACCTTCCTCTGGTTTGGAGTCGCTGCACCCACACCTCAATCCCAGGAGATGACCTCCAGTCCCAGGAGCGATGATCCTGGCACCCGCGGCTCCGACGCTGCTGCCCCTCCCCCTACCACCGTAGGACAGATACCCGACCCCTCCGAGCGCAGCCCGCTCGAACAGCAGATGATCGAAACGATCTTCGACCTCTTCCAATCGATGCAGTGGAACCAGGCGATGGACCTCTCCGTCGCCCACCGGGTCGCCCGAGCACGGGAAGAACTTGCTGCCTACCTCGCTGGCCTCCCCCCCGAGGCGGTGCCGATGCTCCTGGGACTCCTCGAAGAAGAGCCGGATTTCATCAATCGTCGATTCCTCATCCGGGGGCTGGGGAAGATTGGTACTGCCGAGGCGATCGCCGGACTGGAGCGGCATTACTGGCGAATGCTCGAACTCAACAAGGAGAGCGAGATCAAGTACACCGTCGAGGCGATTGGATCCGCTGACAATGACGTCTGTTTCGATGCCCTGGTCCGGCTCTCCGGTGATGAGTCCGCCAGACCCCATCGATGGCGTTTCATCGAGGCCCTCGGAAACCACTCCCGGCGAACCGAAGCGGTTCCCCTATTCACC
>DQQH01000115.1 GCA_015664425.1 Planctomycetota bacterium | reverse complement strand
CCGGTCGCAACGCTCCTCGATGGCCAGGCCACTCCACTGGAAGTCGAAACCCTCGCCGACGCGGCTGAGAAACGCTCCTGTGTGCCACGGACGACTGGGAGGATCTCTCCTCGAGGGACCGAGAAGGAGATGGGTGAGGCCGCGGGGTTCGAGAGATCTGCGCACGGCTTCAGAGAGGACCCCGAGGGGGATGAGCCCCTGATGCTGCCCGATGCTGGGGGATCCTGCGAGGGTTTCGATCCACTCACCGAGGGGGGAGTCCGCCGGTACCTGCAGGTTCCAGGGGTGGGTTCCCCGGGAGCGGAACATCGCCTCCAGCCGATCCCTGTCCCCCCTGCCCTCTTCGAGAAGCTGCCAGAACTCGCTTCCGGGGACCGCGTCAGCGACGATGGCGAAGACGATCCTGCGATCGTTGCCGTCGCAGTGGACGAGCCAACTCCCCCCGAAGAAGGAAGGGTCCTCGGGGTCATCGGGATGGGACTTCACCTGGCCGAAGGTGAACCTGCGATCGGTGCCGCGTCGCACCTCTTCGGTGATGTGTTCCAGCGACCAGGACTCTCCCCCCGAACGCAGTCGGCAGCGGTCCAGTTCCTGCTGGAGAAGAGGGTTGACGAAGCCCGGCCGATGGAGACCGGGTTCCTGCAGGCAGATCTCGACGAGTTGCAGGTTGGTGGAGACGAAACGTGAATGGTCTTCAACGCCGAGGCCGGAAGCCTCGGCAGGGGGAACGGCGTTGAAGGTGCGAACCAAGTGCTCGGCCTCATCGGTTCCCAGCGTTTTTCTTGCGATAGCCTGGCTGGCCAGATCCTCGATGAGTTGTTCCAGTTCTGCTTCCCTCGACCAGATCGATGACAGCTCCGGGTTCATCCAGCATCCCTCTAGGGAGCCTCCCGGAGTCTTGCACCCTGCTGACGTCGGCAACGCAGGTGGACCAGAAGAACTCCAACGAGCAGCGCTATCGCTGCAGCCACGCGAGCATACAGAAGAACAGCCGAGTCCGGCTCTCCCGGATCGAAAACGAGTACTACAGACACCGCCACAACTCCGACAGTGGACCCGTAGAGGAGCAAACGAGCCCACGGGAACCCGCGCTGTTTCGCGGACTCCTCTCGGATCAATTCCGGGGGAACCGACAGCTGGGCAGGGGAGAGCACCTGGGTTCGGCTCATCACCGACCTCCACTCCACAACTGGACACCGCGGTGGGCCGGCTCAGTCTAGCCTGAAGGCGATGGGTCCCACAGGGGTTCCCTTCTGCTGCCTCTGTCTGCGGGTGGTGTGGCTCCCTCGAAACGATGCGCCGCTTCCCGAGAGGCACCAGATTTTTTTGTTAACGAGTTTTGTGTAACCATCCCTGGGAACCCGTGAATCCCAGTTAGTCCACCCACGATGTTCACAACACGTGGAAAAAGGCGTTGTCTCGGTTCCGTTGTAGGCCTTTGTAAAACGTTGAAACCTGTTCAGGGACGGAACTTGTGACCCTCGTCTCAAGGGTGGACAATAGGCCAGTTCTTGCTGAAGTAACAGGTGGGATTCTGATCATCCGAGCGCTATGCGGGCGGTGAGGGTCAATGCTTCGGGAGGGGGGAGGTCATCGGTCCTGGCCCCGGGTGAAGAAGGGTCCCGACTTCACCATGGCTCGCACAGGAAGGGTCTGGACGCGATGAGTCGGAAGAAAACCGAAACTGGCACCCGGTCCAGATTGACCCCTCTCCTGCTGGCGGTCTTCGCCCTCCTCTCGCCGCTGGGAGTCTTCATTCCCGTCGCCCTCGGTGACGAGACATCGCTCTTCAGCGGCCGTCTCGAGGCGGGCAACGTTATCGGCGAAATTCGGGTCCAGCCGGGGGATACAGCGGCCGTCGATTTCTGCTACATGGACCCTTCGGACAGCATCCAGGGCTTCACCCTGACAGTTTGCGTCTCTGACGAGTTGCTGGGAGTCCCCGGTTCGTGGGACATCAGCGGGACCTACCTCGAAGTTGTCGGGGCCGAGTACATTCAGCAGCAAGTTGACAACGACATGACCGATGGAGACGGCAAGGAGATGATCGTCGGGATCCTCCTCGACGCCCTGCCCCCCTTCGAGGGGCAGTCGATGCCGCCGACACAACAGCCGCTGTCGCTGGGTTCCTGTCAGTTTCAGATCCCCCCCACCGTTCCCTGTTTCTCCTGCTTCGAGGTCGCCTTCTGTGACGACATCGATGCCACCGGCTCAGTCCTCCTCTCGAACCGGGTGGTGATCGGATTCAGATCAGTCGCCCCGGGTGAGATGCTGAGCAGCAGCATCTGTGTTCCGTTGCAGTCCCTCTTCGTGCGCGGTGACGTCAACAACGACGCCATAGTCGACGTCGCCGACGTTATCTACTTGTTGCAGTATCTCTTCAATAACGGTCAGTCGATCCCATGTCCCGATGCGGCAGATCCGGACGACGACGGCCTCATCAACATCAGCGATGCGCTCTACATCGCTCTCTACACCCTTGCCGGCGGGATGGCACCGCTCTCTCCCTTCCCCGATTGTGGCCTCGAGGGGATCCCCGATCCGGATGACCTCGAGTGCACCGTCGAGGCGGGAGCCTGCTCGACATGCCCCTGACGGGGTTGTTTCAGGCCCGGGAAGATCGCTCTGAGCGACACTGGAAGCAAGCGATGAGTGGAAACAGCACAATCCTCCGGTCGATCCTCCTCGCATCTGGCTTGGCCATGGCTCCAGTTGTCACGGCGGAGGATCTCTACGTCCCGTCGGTGTTCCCGACGCTTCAGGACGCCATCGATGAAGCCGAGGATGGCGATCACATCCACGTTGCCGCTGGAACCTACATCGGAGCACTCGATTTTCAGGGGAAGGCGATCGTTGTCGAAGGGACTGACGGGGCCACAGAGACGACCCTGGATGTTTTTGGCCAGGGTGAACTGGTCTCCTTCAGCAGCGGCGAGGGTCCCGGGACGGTCCTGCGGGGATTTCGTATCATCGGCGGCACCGGCAACTTCGTCGGAGATCCAGGAGTGCTGCGAGGCGGGGCGATCTACTGCGAGGAGTCCTCTCCCGCGCTCGAGAACCTCATCTTCGAGGGCAACACCGCGACTCAGGGTGGAGCCGTCTATCTCCAGGACTCGACCGCCTCCATCGTCGGTTGCTCATTCCTGGCCAACGAGGCCAGTGATGGGGGCGCGATTCACATCAGGGGGGGAAACCCCAGCATCAGCGGCAGCGACTTTTCCAGTAACGAGGCCTACTCCCGCGGCGGGGCCAT
>DQQH01000261.1 GCA_015664425.1 Planctomycetota bacterium | reverse complement strand
TCGCTGAGGCAACAGAGGCCAATTGGGCCTTCGAATCCCCATCCCAAAGACCCCGGGACCCGTTGCAAGCCCCGCCGTCGTCCCTATAATCTCCGGACTTGGTGTACTTGGGAAAGTGCGCCCGCATCGCTTCTGTGGCCCCGGCGTGGGTGCTTGGAAGCAGAGGCCCCGAGCAGGGATGCTCCGGGCAGTGATAGCCTGAGGGGGCACCGGAAACCTGTTCCGGGATCGATCCCCATGAGATGGAGTGAACCGCATGGCGGTTGCGATTCGACTGAAGCGCTACGGGCGTCGCCATCGCCCCTTCTATCGCATCGAGGCGATAGAAAAGCAAAATGCTCGTGGGGGGAAATCCCTCGAGACGTTGGGCTACTACGACCCGATGGTTGCCGATGACGTCAAGAAGCTAAAATTGAACGTCGAGCGGATCCAGCACTGGCTCGACAAGGGAGCTCGGCCATCAGATACGGTCAACAGCTTCTTGCGCAGAGTGGACGTCAACTTCGGCTACCGCAACACCAAGCGCAAGAGCCGGCGTTCCGCTCAGCGCAATAAAAAGCGCTCTTCAGCAGAGTAACGCGGGTTTCGAACGGCCAGATGGCAACTTCGCGGCGAGGCAGGGGCCGGAGAACATTGATGAGGATCGACATCCTGACGATCTTTCCGCGTATCTTCGACGATTTCCTCTGCCACGGTATGGTCCGTCGGGCAAGAAAAATGAATCGGCTCGAGGTCCATGTGATGGACCTGCGAGGGACAACGGAAGATCGCCACAGGACCGTCGATGACCGTCCCTATGGCGGCGGCCCTGGCATGCTGTTGAAGCCGGAGCCGGTCTTCCGGGCGCTCGACCTCCTCGGCTTCGAGGCAGGAGATAAGCCCGAAGAGGGCACCCAGCTGGTGCTCCTCTGCCCCCAGGGACAGAGGCTCGACCAGGAGTGTCTGGAAGGGTTCGCGACCAGGGAGCGCCTGGTGATGCTCTGTGGCCGTTACGAAGGCTACGATGAGCGAATCATCGAGGCGTACCCGTGGCGCCGCCTCTCGATCGGGGACTACGTCCTCTCGGGAGGAGAGGTGCCAGCGATGGTGCTGATCGAAGGGGTCTCCCGGCTGTTGCCGGGGGTACTCGGGGATGAAGAATCGGTGCGACGCGAATCTTTTGGTGAGTGGCCAGGGCGAGATGGGTTCGACCACCCGCATTGGACACGGCCGGTGGAATACAGGGGCCGGGAAGTGCCAGAGGTCTTGCGCAGCGGAGACCACGGGAAAATCGAGAAATGGCGTCGGAAGGGTTCCCGTTCGGCGTCGGAGCCTCGCGGAGGGAGTCCCGGTGGGGAACACCGGGAACTGGAGAGGCCAGGATGATGAACAAGTTACAAGATTTCGAGCAGGAGCAGCTGAGGCCTGAAGTCCCCGAGTTCAACATCGGCGACACCGTCGACGTTCACGTTCGAATCGTCGAAGGAGACAAGGAGCGGGTTCAGGTGTTCACGGGAACGGTGATTGCCCGCAAGAGCGGCGGAAGCCGCGCAGCTTTCACTGTCCGCCGCATCGTTGCCGGCGAAGGGGTCGAGCGAGTTTTCCCTCTTCATTCGCCCTGGATCGAAAAGGTCGTTGTGAAACGCCGGGGGCGGGTTCGAAGAGCGAAACTCTACTATCTTCGCAAGCGTATCGGCAAGGCGACCAAGGTTCGCGAGAGGATCGGCCAGGACAGAGACGGCAAGAAAAAGGATTAGACGAGTGCAAGAGAGTCGCAGGTGAGACGAGACCCCCCGTCGCCGTCGACCACGGTGGCGGGGGGTCTCCCTTTCCGAGCGTCCGTTTCCGGCCGTCGGCCTCCTGGCGATCCTCGCCACCGTCTCGGCCGCTGGGGCGAGTGTATCGCTGCCTGCTGGCTGAGATGCTGCGGCTACCGAGTCATCGCCCGCAACTGGAAAACTCCAGCAGGCGAGGTGGATATCGTGGCACGCAAGGGCAACACCCTCGTGGTGTGCGAGGTGAAGTCCCGCCGTGGAGCCTACCCCCTGCGGGTAAATCGCCGACAGCAGGAACGTCTCCGGCGTGCCGCCCACTGGCTCCACGGCCGCTACCAGGAAAGGGACGGGATTCGTATCGACATCGTCGAGGTCCGCTGGCCCCGACACCGATGGGGATGGCCGCGCGTCAAGCACCACCGCGACATTCTCGATGACGACCGCTGAGAACCATCGATCTGGCTATCTGCCGCAGATGCCGATCCTCGAGGCCGGAGGTTTCATGACGCCTTCTTCTATTTTTCTTCCCCTCGCCAACGGCAGTTGGCGACGTTACCTGCACCAGGATGATGCTCCGATGCTCCTCGAGCGTCTCGAGCAGGAACGGCTCGTTGCTCTGTGGACGTGGTTCCAGGCGCTTCATGGCGGTCGATCGGGGGCGGTTCTTGCTGAAGAGGCGCCGATCTTCGATCTGATTCTCGAGCGACTCTGCGAGCCGGTGGGGTCTGTTGAGGATGGAGGCAATGACCTGTTTTCGGTGATACCCGCTCGGATGGGTCGCCGCAGCTGGTCACGAGCACTCTTCGGTGCCGGGCTGATGTTTGCCTCTACCTGGCTGGAAAGTGCGACAGACGAACCCTTCCCCATCGAGGCAAACCTCGATCAACTTGTGGAATACATCGGCAACGAGCCCTGGATGGAACGAGCACGCAGAGAACGCGATTCCGGCTGCGCTTCCGATCAGGACCCTGCTGAGCTGACGAAAATTCTGCTGCACAGGGAGCCCCTCCTCGAACTTCCGATCGAGGCCCTGGCCCGGACTGTGGTCAATGAAACCGGTCTCGATCCGTGGCGTATCGAGCTTCCCTGCCAGGCGCGGGCGCTCTTCTTCCTCGGAGCGATTGCCGCAGGGCTGGAGGTTCCCGAAACCGTCTCAGGGTTCCACGAAAACGATGAAGGAATGGACGAAGACCAGGATTGAGTGCAGGGGAATCGACCTAAATTGGAGAGGGCAGACCGATGGTAGATCGTTTTATCGAGGTCTCTTCGGCACTCGACATCCCCCACGCCTACCTTCTCAAGAGCGTTCTCGAAGAAGAGGGGATCGAGGTGCGTATCGGAAACGAGTTCCTTCAGGCGGGGCTCGGTGAGTTGCCGGCGGGATTCGCAACCAGCCCGCGGATTCTCGTGTACGAGTCGGATGCACCTCGAGCCAGAAAAATTCTTGCCGAGGCGGAGAAGGTTGACGGAGAAGATTGAAGAAAAACCTGTCTGCAAGCAGCGTGGCTCAGCGTGCAGCGCGTAACGTTGCCGAGCGGAACATCCACACCAAGGCGATCAGCAGAAAACCGCTCTCGAGCAGGACCTGCAACCGGGCGGTTATTGAAATCGTCCACCACAACTGGGGATCGAGGATGGCAAAGCGCTGAACTGTCGCGAAGATCTGCATCAAGAAGAGAATGGCGATGGAAAAGCGAGCCCCGGGCACTCGAAACATCAGCTGCAGACCCAGGAGGAGGGCGAAAGTCCCCACCAGGAGGCCCCAAAGCGCCTCCCGATCGACTCCCCCGAGCTCTGCCCAGATCACAACTCCTCTGTAGGTGGAGAGGCCACCCCAGGTCAGCAGGTAGCCGACCAGCAGCCAGGTGAAGAGGGTCAACTTGCCTCGCTGTTTCGGCTTCACGGCGAGGTTGCTGGGATCAGCCATGACGAACGTCCTCCCCGGCTTCGACGCGGAGCGCCTGCGACCTTGCCACCGCGGTGTTATCATACCCGGCCCGGGGGTGAGGCCGAAGCCTTCGGATCGGCGAATCGCCAGCAACGAGGATCGGCCTTCCGGAGCCTGCATTTGATGCTCAACCGAGCGATCGTCTCGATGCTACCGCTGGTGCCGCGCCCCGTCGTCTGGCGTATTTCGCGCCGCTACATCGCTGGAGAAACCCTCGACGATGCTCTTCATCAAGTCACCGAACTCAACGACAAGGGAATGTCTACAACTCTCGACATTCTCGGCGAGGATTCTGTCACCGAGGCTCAGGCGAAAAAGGGGCTTGACAGGTATCTCGAAGCGATCGAGGCGATCGAAAAGCGCCAGCTCGATAGCAACATCTCCGTCAAGCTTTCGATGCTCGGCCTCAAAATCGACACGAAACTTTGCCTTGCGGTGATGCGAGATTTGCTCGCTGCCTCCGATCGTCTCGGCAATTTCGTGCGGATCGATATGGAGGACTCCTCTGTCACCGATGCGACCCTGAAAATTTACCATGAACTTCGTAAGGAGTTTCCAGGGGTTGGCGCCGTTTTGCAGTCATGCATGCGACGGAGCGAGAGCGATGTCGCTGCGCTCCTCGCTGGTGGCGACACCTATCTGCGTCTCTGCAAGGGGATCTACATCGAGGAAGAAAAGGTCGCTTATCAGGAGAAGGAAGAGGTGCGCGATTCCTATCGACGTCTTCTGCGGCAAATGTTCGAAGGGGGAGTCAAGAGGGTCGGAATCGCGACACACGACCGCAAACTGGTTGATGACGCGATCGCCCTGATCGAGGATCAGCGGATCAGTGCCGACCGTTACGAATTCCAGATGCTTCTCGGAGTCACCGAGGATATCCGCCACGAACTGGTCTCCGCAGGCCATCCCCTGCGGGTATACCTTCCATACGGTGAAGAGTGGTATGCCTATTCCACACGACGTCTGCGGGAAAATCCTCGAATTGCCGGCTACGTGGTGAGAAACCTCTTCAAGAATCGATGACCGCGAGGGGCAGAAATTCCGGAACAGGCCCAACTGATCGGCGACATCCTCCTGAAACAGGCCTTTTCTAGAGAGGCGCAATGGACGACTCAGCATTGATCGCCCGATTCAAGGCGGGAGATTCAGGCGCATTCGACGTCCTGGTGGAGCGCCATCAGGAAACTTTACTGCGCTATGCCCGAGGTCAGTGTGGAGGCTCCCTGGATGCCGCAGCCGATGCGGTTCAGGAAGCTTTCCTCGCCATGATCCACGCCGTTCGCAACGGCAAGGATATCCTCGAGCCGATCGCCTGGCTCTATCGGGTGGTTCGCAACAGGGCATTCGATGCCCGCAGAAAGGATCGCCGCATGATTGAGCGCCACCAGGAGGCAGCTCGGCAGGTTGCCACCGCCCAGGAGCCTCCTCCCGGAGAGCGACTGGAAGATGAGGAGAAACGGTCGGCGCTGCGTCTCCATTTCTCTTCGTTGGAAAGTGAAGTTCAGGAAATCTTGCGGCTCAAGATGGAGTGCAACCGAAGTTATCGCGAGATCGCCACAATTACTGGCCACAGCCTTGCCCAGGTTTCACGCCTGATTCATGGAGGCCTCGATCACCTCGCTCAGCGCCTGCGCGGCGCGGGCGTGATCTGAAAGGGAGGAGAAGAAAATGAACCACGACCCGAATATAGATTCGAATCAGGACGAGATCCAGAAGCGTGATGAGTTGCTGACCCGTGATCTCCTCGGGGAGCTTCATCCAGAGGTTTCCGAAGAGGTCGAGCGCTGGTGCAGCGAGGATCCCGAGTTTGCAGCAAAACGCGAAGAGCGCCGGGAAGTGATCCGCTTGCTGCGCGAGGCAACACCAACCTCTGGGGGCCTCGGAGAAGATTCCCGGGCGCGCTTGCGCAGGGCTGCTGTCCGGAAGTCAGGGGTTAGCAGCTGGTTGCCTGGTGCTGCTGCTGCCGCGCTGCTGATTGGGTTTTTCGTGATTCCAGAATTGTTAGTTCCTAATTTGTTAGCAGTGAAAAGCTCCGGGGAGCGAAGGCACGTGGCAGCCAACAAAGTGTCCGATTCAGCAGAAACACCTGGCGAGGTGAGGTTTAATCGCCCGGCTGCGGGAGGAAAAGATTCGGGAGCGAGGATCGATACGGTCATCGTCGGAGGCCAGGTCCGTGATCAGAAAAAGAGCCCGACAGTACCAACTCGGAGTTCGGAGACCGCGGCGAAGGGAGTAGAGGTTCTCAAGGAGGTTTTCGGTGATCGCAATCAGTGGACGACTTCCTTCGGTGCAACAAGCGGAGCGGTGCCTCCAGCCGAAGGGGAAGCCGTTCGTTTGGCTAACGGTGTTGGGGCAATCACCTTTCAATATACGGATGAAGGCATCAGTGCCAGGTCTCGAAATGAAGGCACCATTGTCGACAATCCGGCGGTCAGTAGTACATTAGCGGCTCCCCCGGACTTGTCGAAGCAAACGAAGAACCCCCGTCCGACTCAGAAGCCGGAATCGTTCAGAGTTCCCGGAGATGAACTCCGGGGGCGTGCGATCGCCCGGGGCTTGATCGCTGAAAACAGCGAGGCCGAAAGCGCTGCCTTCGAACGGAATGCCGGAAGAGGAGGATTGACCCTCGGCCTCCCTGCTGATGGAATCGAAGGCAAGGACAAGAGGGGAGATCTCGAACATCGGATTTCGGAAGCAGAGAGAATTATCGCCATGCTTCACTCCCGCCCCGGAGAAACTCCCGATGCGATGTTCTTCCGCTTCTGGGGTGATAATCCATTCGTGGCGGTTAAACTCGATCCCCTCTCCACCTTCGGTCTCGATGTTGATACCGCAAGCCCACGCCTTTGCGGCAGCTACATCGAGCGCGGTCTACTGCCTCCGAAGGCGGCAGTCCGGACCGAAGAATTCATCAACTCCAACCCGATCGGGATTGCAGCGCCCCAGAAAGACGATCTAGGGATGAACATCGAGGTCGCCCCCAGTCGCTATTCTTCGAAAGAAGGCACACGGCTGGTGCGAATCGGTATTCGCGCTCGCGAGATCCCCGACGCCCAGCGCAAGGGATTGGCGTTGACGGTGGTCGTCGATGTATCCGGGTCGATGAAGAGGGAAAATCGTCTCGAACTGGTCAAGCAGTCGTTACTGACCCTCGTGAGCGAGCTCGATGGCCGCGACAGCATCGCGATTGTGGCTTTCCAGTCAACGGCTCGGTTGGTCCTGGCGCCGACATCAGCGACCGATATCGACACCATCGTTGCTGCCCTCGGTGCCCTCAGCCCGGGTGGAAGCACAAACGTCCAGCAGGGTCTCGAACTCGGTTACGCCCTGGCCCTGCGCCACTTCAAGGAGGGAGGAAACAACCATGTTGCTCTTTTCTCTGATGGAGTCGCCAACACCGGCATCACCGATGTCGATGGCCTTCTCGGGAAGACTGCCGAAGCACATTCGATGGGAATCGACCTCAACAGTTTCGGTGTCGGCATGGGCAACCACAACGATGCCCTTCTGGAGCAACTTGCGGACCGCGGCGATGGCCAGTGCAGTTACATCGACGGGGTCGCCCAGGCGGTCCATCTTTTCCGTCGCAATGTTGCCGGGCTTTTCCAGGCGGTGGCGCGCGATGCCAAGGTGCAGGTCGAGTTCGACCCCGAGACGGTGGTTCGTTTCCGCCAGATTGGTTACGAAAACCGCGCCATCGCCGACGCCGACTTCCGAAACGATGCTATCGATGCCGGCGAGATCGGCGCGGGACAGCAGGTGATCGCTCTCTACGAGGTGGAACCACGGGCTGGCAGCGAAGGCAACCTTGGTATCGTCCGTCTGCGCTGGCAGCCGGGATCGGGGGGCGAGTTTCTCGAGCGCGAGATGGCAATTCCCCCTTTCACCGCCGAGAAGTATGAAACAAGCGGCGCTCACTTCCGGCTGTCCGCCGCGGTCGCTGCTTTTGCAGAGATCCTGCGCGGAAGTTACTGGGCGCGGTCAACCACCTTGTCCGAGGTGGCAGCCGAGATCGAGTCGCTGGTTTCTCTCGACACTCGCGACGACACCCGTGTCAGGGACTTGGGTCAATTGGTGCGGAAAGCAGCGGGACTCTTCCCTGGGGATGCCACCTGGGCTCCCAACGACGTTGATCGTCTCGTCGACGAGCTGAAGCGCAACCGCTGGATGCGTTCGCTCCTCGAAGACGGCAGGGAGACACGGCAGAGCGCACAGGCCGAGGAAGTCCGCAAACTTGCCGATCAGTTGCGCAAACAAAACGACGACCTGGAGAAGCGCCTGCGCGAGCTTCTCCCTGGATAAGAGCGAAGACCGGCCCGGGTGAGCATGCCCGGGCCGGCCTATTTCCTGACCCCTTCGACCACTTCCTCCCTCTCCGATCCGGCGGTATCCTCACCGTGAAGGAGAGAGGATGAGACCAAGCGAAACACAGAAGAATCGCTGGTCCACCGGCGATGAACACCTGGTTGAAATTCCATCCCGTGATCATGCTCGCCTTCTCATCGAGGGTTACGACCCGGCCAGCAACGATCAAAAAGAAGAGAAACAGCGCATCCTCGACTTCATCGATCGCCATCTGAATATTCTCGATCGTGACTGCATGCCAGGGCATCTGACCGCCTCTGCCCTGGTGGTCGACAGCAGCGGCAAGCGGGGGCTCCTCCATCTGCACCGAAAACTGGGACGGTGGTTGCAACTCGGCGGCCACTGCGATGGCGATGGCAACCTCCCTCACACCGCCTGGAGAGAAGCGGTCGAAGAGTCGGGGATTGTCGGTCTCACCATCGACCCAAGAATCGTTGATGTCGACATCCATAAAATCCCCAGTCATGGCGATGTTCCCAAGCATCTCCATCTCGATGTCCGCTTCATCGCTCACGCGCCTGAGGGTGCGGTGCCGGTTATTTGCGACGAATCGGATGATCTCCGGTGGTATCGCCGCGATGAACTGAGAGATATCGATACCGATCACTCGGTATTGAGGTTATTTCAGCGGTCACACGGGATGGAGTTTTCATGACGGTCAGAACAGGAGGTGCAGAATGAGGACAGCGGGAAGGGTCGCGATGACCCTGGCAGGAGTGATGCTGATGGGACTCTTCGGTTTTGGAGGAAGCGATGACCCCCCACTCAAGGTCGGGGATCAGGTACCTGATCTGACCATCCGTGGCAGCGACGGCAAGGACTACCGGCTGCGTGATTTCACCGGCAAGCAAGCACTGGTCATCGCCTGGTTCCCCAGGGCGTTCACCCCCGGCTGAACCGCCGAATGCAAGGCGTTGCGTGACAGCGCCAGTGGAATCGGGGCCTACAACGTCGCGCTCTTCGGGGCGAATAACGATTCAGAAGAGACCAACAAGAAATTCGCTGAGTCGCTGGAACTGAAGTTCCCTCTCCTCTGCGATAGCGATGGAAAGGCAGCGAGAGCCTTCGGGGTCAGGGGGCTCCTTGGCTTCTCCAAGCGCTGGACCGTTTACATCGGGATCGACGGCAAGGTCAAGGCGATCGACAAGAAGGTCAGCGCCCGCAAGCACGGCAAGGAAGTCGAAGCGCGCCTGGCAGAACTCGATTTCCCGAAAAAGAAAACGCCTCCTGCGGATAAGAAACCCTCCTCGAATTAGGGCATTATGAATCCGATGGTGGCGGCGTTCAGTGGAAAGTTGGTTCGATTTGGGGATTCCTATGAGCCTGATTGTCATGGGTCTGATTGCAGCGGTGTCGCTGGGAGCTGTTCTTTTATTAATTGTTTCTCGAGTGATGAAGGGAAAGAGTGAACCAGCTCCGCTAGTCACGAAATTGGGTTGGTCTGCATTTTCAATTATTTGTTTCGGAATCGCCGCAGGGATTTACGTGTTGTCTTTCAATCCGAAACCAGCGAAACCACCGAAAGCCGTTTCAATAATCGAAGCGGCTTCCCTCTACTCGGAGACAAAATTCACGAAAGAAGGGACGCAACCCCGGGGTTTGGATTATCATCTTTATTCCCACCAAGGAGCACTTTTTTTGGACCTTTGGAGCCTCAGGATCGTGTTCCCTGGTCGTGGAACTGCAAGCTGGAGTCAGAAGACCTGGCAAGCTATTGATCAAGAGCCCGGGAAAAAGACAATTCCCTTTGGTGATTCTGTTGTGACGATTGACTGGACTGGAAATTTCAGTGGACCTGAAGGAGAGAGCCTCGGAACCCTTGTCGTTTCAATCGATGAGGTCGTTGTCACCGTTGAAAAGGGCATCGCCGAAATCGATGGCCACCAGATTCCCACCACCGGCCCGGTCCAGGTGGTCTTCCTCGATCAGTTTGGAGGCGTCGAGGAAATTCAGCAGCAGGAAGGAGATGGAAAGGCACGCATTATCCGGGTAAGGGCGGATAACGTGGCTCCCCAGTAAGGTTCACCGGTATTCCCGGGGTGGTAATACCCCTCCTCTGGGGTTTACCAGGGAGCCGAGGGAAGCTTGGCCCACCTTCAGCGGAAAGCACCAGGAAAGGGACGCCAGGATGTTTATTCCCGGATTGATCGAGCTGGTCTTGATCTTTGGACTGTTGCTGTTCGTTGGTTATTTTCTGCTCCGTTTCTTTTGGAAAAAAGATAGAGAGAGCCAGGAAAACCGTCGTGGCAAACTCCTCGGCTGTACCATCGGCCTGGTCATCCTGGTCGGGATTGGCATCGGTTTGTTCAAGCTTTCTAATCCGCCCTTCACAAAAAATGGCGCCTTTGCAATTGAAGCAACAACCGAGTTCCCCAAAGGGGCGACGAAACCTGGATACCTTTCCTATCAGTTACGGACTTACCGCGGAGCGCTGATCATCGACGCCTGGAGCCTGAGAATCGTATTCCCCGACCGCGCTGCCACCGGTTTCCTCACAGGCAGTCGACAAAAAGAAGGTGGGAAGAGTTTGCCGCGACGGTCTTCCTGGTTGATGACCCAGTCTATGGGGGAATCGACCGTCACCTTCGAATGGGTCGGGCAAGGCGCTTTTCCCGACGAAAGCAACGGTGGAGGCGTATTGACGATCACCATCGATGAGGTGGGCATTACCATCAAGGATGGCATCGCCAACATCGGCGGTTTCCAGGTTCCAGTGACTGGGCCGCTGCAGGTGGTCTTCCTTGACCCCCTCGGTGGGTTCGATGAAGTTCGCCCGAGAGAGGTCGAGAAGGCTTTCGAAGGAGAGGAAGGCCGCCATGACGGGGACGGGTCCGGTGACGGGGGTGGGTAATTCAACCGCACTATTGCCAGCCTCAATTGCGAAGGGGTCGTAGTGAATCTTGTCAGCGGATCGATCCTTCTGGTGCTGACCATCGCGGGTGTGCTGATCGGCGGCTACTTATTCTCGATCTCGAGGAAGAGGAAGGATGGGGAGGAGAGGAAGCGCCAAGGCTCCCTCCTTGGCTGTATCGTCGGCGTGGTTATTGTGATCGGATTAGGTGTCGGCTTGTTCAAATTGGTCAACCCGACCTATACAAAAGATGGCGCGCTTGTAATTGAATCGAATTTCGAACTGCCCGAAGATGGGGCGATACCTCAGACATTTTCCTATCACCTGGAGAGTTACCGCCGGGCTTTGATCGTCGATGCCATGAGCTTGAGAATTGTATTCCAAAATCACACCATGGGGCCGTGGATGCGACTCTGGTTTTTCATAAGAGAAGGCCGGATGTTAGAAGAAGAATTTAGATCTGGCACGAAAGAGTTGAGCGGCAGGCCATCCTGGGTTTTGAAAGAAACCATCGGACAATCGAATACCACCTTCGAGTGGATTTCGGATTCTTCAAATCCCGGAGAGGATTCCGGTGGAGGCGTGCTGAAGATCACCATCGATGGGGTGGTTATCACCATCCACGATGGCACCGCCGACATCGGCGGCATTGAAGTCCCGGCGACAGGGCCGCTTCAGGTGGTTTTTCTTGATCCCCTCGGGGGGGTCGAAGAAATTCGTCAGAAGGTGGCCGATGGCACTTCTGAGGCGGAGGGTAAGTAGTTTTTCGTTACCTTGATGGCCACCAGGTAAGAAGGAAGAGTGATGATTGCTGCGCTCGAGATTGTCGATTTATTGCTGCTTGTCTCCGTGGTTTTTTTCCTTGGTGGCTATTCCTTCTTTTTATTCAGAAAAAAGCGGAAGGTTGGAGATGAGCCCAACCGCACAGCCAATCTGATAGGTTGGTCGATCGCCATGCTCATTCTGGTCGGGATGGTCGCAGGGCTGTGGAAACTGGGCAGCCCACCATTCTCCAAAGAAGGGGCGTTCGCCCTCAACAGTCACACCGAGCTTGCCGAGGGGGATTTCAGGCCGGGAATGCTGGGATATCAAATTCTTTATTACAGGGAGGCGATCATCGTCGATGTCTGGAGCTTGCGGTTGGTTCTCCCCCAGAGAGTGCCGGGGGGATCCATCTTCGGCACAGCAATGATGAGCGGTTCTTTTTCTTCTGGAAGAAACTCGATTGGAAACTTCTGGTCCCACGATATCAGGGAGCGCCTGAGGGGCTCTGTCATCGATATCGTCTGGCGCGGGGATGAAACCGAAGAGGTGGTGACGATCACCATCGATGAGGTGGTCGTCACCATCGAGGATGGTATCGCCAACGTTGAAGGCGTGCTGGTTCCCGCAACAGGGCCGCTTCATGTGGTTTTTTTCGACCCCCTCGGCGGCGTCGATGAAGTGCGCCCGAGAGCGGTCGAGAAGAGCCTCGAGGGAGAGACAACCGCCCCTGCTGGCGATGGGTCAACAGGCGGCGGATAATGGTTCTGGCGCCGTAACCGTCGCCGGGATCGAAATGGAGATGGGACGATGACGTTTGTTGTTCTGGGCCCGATGGTTCTGCTGATCGGTGCGGCTGTTCTCATCGGCGGTTACCTGCTGATCTCTCGTTTGATGAAGAAACAGGATGGGGATGAGAAGATCCGTTCTGGCACCCTTCTCGGTTGTGCCATCGGCACGGTCATCCTGATCGGGATCGGGGCTGGTTTGTACAAGCTCAGCAATCTCCCCTTCAACAAGCATGGAGCCATTGCTCTCGAGGCAACAACGGAGCTGAACGCGAGTTCGTCGGAACCGGAAACTCTCGATTACAGGGTGCAAAGCTACCGGGGGGCGCTAGTGGTCGATATCCAGAGCCTGCGGGTGGTCCTCCCCGACCGACTTCCCACCACGATGTTTCTCAGTCCGGGCAGGCAGTGGGGGACGATAATGAGAGGAACTGGGGATTGGCCAGGTGGGAAGAGAACCATCCTGGTTGGTATGTCGAGCACCGTCTCCATCAACTGGGCAGGAAATGACTCTGGAAACACGATTACTGTCGCCATCGATGAAGTGATCTTCACCATCGATGGCGGCATCGCCACCATCGCTGGGGTTGAGGTCCCTGCGACAGGGCCGCTGCAGGTGGTTTTCCTCGACCCTCTCGGAGGGTTTGAAGAGGTTCGCTCGACGGTACCCGAGGAGACTGCCAAGGAGGACTGACCCCGCTGCCAGATTTCAGGGGCAGGAGTTGATGGCGCAGTCGAGGCCATCGGCCGTCGGGTCGGAGCCGCAGATGATTCCCGGCGCGGGAGGCGCCGCTCCGTTGCCAAAGAGATAGGTCAACAGGTAAACGGCATCGGCGACGTCGAAGACCCCATCGTCGTTGTGATCGCAGGCGTCATCGCACGGCGCTGGGCCACCGCCAGCGAAGAGAACACCGAGATTGAAGATGACATCCGCCATGTTGCTGGTGCCATCGCCGTTGCAGTCGGTGCGCAGGAACGGTTCGGTGACCGGAAGCAGGATGATGATCTCGTCGAATGTAAACGCGCCGCCGCAACAGCCGATGTCGAAATAGACTTCGTTCGAGACTCCGAGGGAACTGTCAAAGCGAAGCCAGCTGCCGACGCAACTGCCGAGGGCGATGGCTCCGGGCTGGGTCGAGTAATTCGCCTCTAGCCCTGCGATCGGATCGAGAAATCCGATCGTCTCCGTTCCGGTGGGCCCGAAGATGACGTCGACGGTCCAGCCATCAGGGAGAAGCTCGACCAGCATCAGATCGGGCCCCGATCCTCCGTTGAGTTCGGCGATGATACCGGAGGGGACAACGCTGTCGATCTCGAGCAGTGCCCCATCGTGGGCGATGGCCATCGAAAACCCAGTGATAAAAAACGATGGCAGGAGAGCGGGGAGCATCAACGGTGTTACCGTGACCGATCCGTTGCCAGTGGCTACATCGTAGATTCCGATAGTTCGCGGAATGACGTAGATCAAAGCAGGATCGATAAATCCGTTGAAGAGAAAAGTGTCGAAGGTGATCGGGTCGTGTTGGACTCCACCTGAGACGATGACGGATTCGACGCCTGGAAACGGCGGCCCGCTGGGGCAGAACTCGATGGTGGTGTAGCCGCCGCCCGTTGGGCTCCAGTCGTAGTCGACGTCGTACAGGTGGTGGTCATCTGCGGGCTCCAGCACTACATCGCCGAATCCACCAAGGACACAACCGACGGTGAATCCCCCGGGGAAAAAAGTGACGTCATGAAAAAAGGGAGGGTTGGCGAGACCGAGCAGCGCTCCTCCGAAGTAGACATCGACGAGGTCTGCATTCTGGGGATCGTGGCAGATGGAAATGGACCAGGCGGTGATGTTCGCTCCGTACTGGCTATCGAGATTGACAGCGATGTCGGGGTCGGGGAAGGCGGTGCTGACCACACTCAGGATGTAGAGTTGGGAAGCGTTGGCGCTGTCGTTGCAAGGGAGACAGAGAGCGATGATGACAGCAGGAACCAACACCCAGGGGAATAGGGACCGCTGCCGATGACTGGATTCGTGCTGCATTGGATTCATGGACAAGCGCTTTCGCTGCAATCGAGAGCATCATCGGTGGTGTCGATGCCACAGAAGTTTCCGGGAGGAGGGATCGCCGCGCCATTGGCGAAGAGGTAATTCAAAATATAGACGGCGTCCGCGAGGTTGTTCTCGCCGTCATCATTGTTGTCGCAGCCATCCGCACAGTCGATCTCGGCACCAGATAGGAACAGATAGTTCAGAATAAAGATGCCATCGGCGAGGTTTATTGCGCCGTCGAGATTGCAATCGCCACGCAGAAGCAGAAGGTCCGCCGGGACAATGAGCACGATCTCATCGAAGAGGGTGGCGCTGATGACCGGATCAAATGCGCTGTCGTACATCGTTTCGTTGGCGATCCCAAGACCCGACGACCAATCGAGGGAAGTTGCGACACACTCCTGGGCTGAGAAGGCGCTGGAGACGGTCGAGTAGGTAGCAAGGAGCGGGTAGAAAGGGTCGATATTCCAGATGGTGAGATTTTCTGTGGAACTGTAGTAGGTTTCGACGGTCCAGCCGTTGGTCAGCAGTTGAACTGAGAAAAACTCTGGTCCAGCGCCCCCGTTGAGTTCACTCAATGCACCTCCGGCGACAACCGATTCGATCGTCAGGTACTGGGGATCGTGCTGGAGCGCCATCGAAAAACCGGTGGTCGGGCCCCCATCCCAGAAACTGCCGTGATTTCCAGGGGTAACGGCAAAAGCCCCCTCCCCGGTGGAACTGCTGTAGTGGACAACGGTCCTGTTGGCAGGACTTGGAATCCAGTAAGAGAGTCCCCACCCGGGCTTGTGGATGGAGAGGATTCCGTCGGTCGTCAGAGGTGTATGGGATTGTCCAGCCGATTCGATACTGATATCGACAGGAGAGGCCCCGAGGGTGTCGCAAAAGGTCAGGTCTGCGATGCCATCGGCTCCGGGCACCAACTCGTACTGGGTAGAGTAGAGATGATGGCTCATTCCCGGAGAAAGCACGTTTCCATCCGGTGTTGGATCGATGATGACTGAGGCAGTCCAGCCCTGTGAGTAGAGAGCGATCTCCTGAAAATAAGGATCAAAGCTGTCGACGGTGGCACTCGGGGTGACAGAAACGATGTCAAATTCGGCAGGCGTGTGACAAACGCCAAAGCTCCAGCCACCGACGGCATTGCCGATGGAGTTGTCGAGATAAACAGAGCTGAAGGTGGCGTCAAAGTAGTTGGGGATTTTCAGGATATAAAAATCACAAGTGCAGAAACCCTTCGAAGGAAAGAGCAGAACCAACGATAGAAAAACAAAGAGCAGGAGAGAGAAAGGGGAAATCGATTCCGGCTTGTTAAGTACCACTTTTTGCCTCCAGAAAGGGGCCCGCAGAGCCCCACATGTCCCAGTTTATCGCCTCTCCCTGCCGCTACAAGGTGCGGTGAGAGTTGCTGCGCTCGTGATTCGGAACTTGCATGAGCCTCGGTGCGGGCGAGGGCTGTTCTCCCGAGGCAGGAAGCGCACTGGGCGGCTCCTTGGCAACCCGGATTTATCAACGAATCGGACAGGAATTATTCCCGCGAGATCAGAAAGGTGCCGCCGGAAGCGCGCTGTGTGAACCCCAGCGCGAGCGGTTACAATGCCCCGACGGGAAAAGATCACAGTCATCCAATTAGCAGGGCGAACCCGGTCCCACTGGGCCCAGGTTCCGGAAAGGTGTGCCGATGGAATTGGCGAGGAACATCAAGTGGGTCACAGCGGCGATCGCTCTGGCAGCGGTCGTGCTTTTCTGTGGCGGAGTGGCAATTTCCGAGGAGAAGCCGAAGCCGGTACAGGTCTTCATCCTTGCCGGACAGTCGAACATGGAGGGCAAAGGCGCGGTCAACACCCTCGACCACATCGGCGACGACGCCGAGCACGGCCATCTTCTCGCCAAGATCAAGAACGAGGACGGCTCGTGGGTGGTCCGTGACGATGTCTTCATCGATTATCTCGGACGCAGCGGCCCGTTGACCGTTGGATATGGATCCAAGGGAGGCCCCCACGGCGGAAAGATCGGGCCGGAACTTGGATTTGGTGTTGTCGTCGGCGATGCCATCGAGGCGCCGGTGTTGCTGATCAAGACCGCCTGGGGCGGCAAGGATGTGGCCAAGGATTTCCTGCCCCCGAGCCTTGGCGGTCCCGGGGAGTTCTGGACCAAGATGATGGACAACGTCCAGCGCGTTCTGGGGAACATCGATTCCGTTGTTCCTGATTACAACAACCGTGGCTACGAAATCGCCGGCTTTGTCTGGTTCCAGGGATGGAACGACATGGTCAACAAGGAAAAAACCGCTCGTTACTCCTACCGCTTCATCCATTTTATCGATGATCTGCGCAACGAACTGGGGATCGAGAACCTGCCGGTGGTCATCGGCGAACTGGGAGTCGATGGCGACAAGGCCAAGGGAGGCGTCGCCCGCTTCCGCGAAGCGCAGAAGATGGCCGCTTCCATCGACCGTTTCCGTGGCAACGTCCGATACGTCGAAACTGCTGCTTACTGGGACTGGGAAGCGGACAAGATGTTCCGCGATGGTGTCTGGAAGAAAGAGGAGGAGAAGGCAAAGTACTACCGCATCGCCTCCGACCGCCCCTATCACTACCTCGGCAGCGGCAAGATCTATTTCCTGATGGGCCACGCTTTTGGGGAGGGAATGAAGAGGCTGGTCACCCAGCAGTGACGGGAAAACAGTCTGCAGGAGAAGAGGAGATACGATGAGCTTCGCATCGAGGTGCCTTTCGGTCGTCGTGACGGTGCTCATCGTCACCTTCTCGGCGGCGTACGCCCACGAGCCGGAAGGGGAGCCACTGCTGAAGCCCCTCGAGTTGACGGTGGATGAACCCGCTGGCGTCACTGGCCAGGGGGAATTTCGCTACCGCCAGCGCTCGATCGAGTGGCCGGTGGAGTTCAAGACCCACATCGGCGCTGCCCATGGCGGCTTCGCCCCCGACCGCCGATCGACTGGTGGCGATGGCTCGACCTGGTTCTGCCTCAAGGGCGTTGGCCTGTTGAACCTGTCGAGCGATCTCGGGCGTCTCGAGGTCATAGGTGGCGATGCTGCCTTCCGCGACGTCAACGTCCACAACACCACCATCTTCCGCGGATCGGGGGCGACCTTTCTTGCACTTCCCTCCGATCAGGCGCAAAAGGTCTACATCACCACCACCGCTGGCAAGGTGGTGCGAACTTTGCCCAATCCCTACGGCGATGGCGGCGCGGCGTTCAGGGTGTGCGACGTCGAGTTCGTCGATGGGCTTCTCTTTGCCGCCAATGGATATGCCGACAACGTCTGCTTTGTCGCCAATCCCTTCGTCAGCAAGCCGGAGAGTCCTGCGACAGGCGTGTGGAACCGGTTGCGCTTCGGCGGTGCAGGCAAGAAACACGGCCGTTTCGGAACCGCTCACGGCATCACCCGGGTTCCCGGGAGCGATGTCTTCACCGTTTCCGACCGTGCCAATTCACGCCTCGAGTCGTATTCCCGGGCGGGACACTACATAGGCGGCATCGAGCTTCCCGCCGGCTGCATGCCGTGTGACGTCGACTATCACGGTCGCTTTGCCGTTGTCGGCTGTCTCAAGGGACCGGGCGGCAGCACCCCGGCACCGATCTACATCCTCGAAGATGGCAATATCGTCTCGGAGATCAACATCGGTCGTGATCTGGGACTCGAAGGATTTTCCCACATCCACAACGCAGCGTTCCATGTCATCGAGGGAGAAGATGGCGAGGAGAAGATCTATCTTCTCGCCTACGCATGGAACCCGGGGAACTTCGCCATCCTCGAACCGGTCAAGGGCGAGGGGGTCGATGTCCGCTAGAAATCGGTTCTGAAGGCTCGACTCAGCGTGCAGGCAGAGACGAGGCAGGGAAGAGGCAAAGAAGGTCGGGGCGCGGCCTGGATTGCCCTGTGGATGGGGTGCTTCACGCGGCCGATAGTGCTGTGGTTGCGATGGCCTCTGGCTTCCGGGTTGTCTCGAGGTGTGAACCACTCAGGTATTTGAGCAGGGGTCTGATCACGCCGCCTTCGTTCATTCCGCAGCAAGGGATTCCTCCGCTGTAGGCACCGGGGAATTCAGGGAAGGCAAATCCCTTGACGCCAGCGAGGTGGAAGACAGGGACCCCTATTTCACCGAGATCCCGGATGACCTTTGCTCGCGGAGCGGGATAGGTTTCATTGAGCAGCACGACGCCTTCCCAGAGCTGGGGAATGATCTTTTCGAGGGCGCCCTTCCTGGCCACGTCGATGAGGATGACCTGCTGACCCCGAAGGACCTCTGGCAACTCGTCCCTACGACCCACCGTGTACACCGTCCGGTTTTCCAGCAGCAACTGCCGCTTCAGCTGCCTGCCGACGCTTCCTCTGCCACCGAGCAGGACCACAGGTGTGCCCTGGTTCATCGAGAGCTGCTGGCGCACCTCCTCCTCTGCAAGGATTACGACGCGCCCAACCAGTCCCGACCGCCGGGCCAGTTCCTGGGGTTCCAGCACGCCCTTTCGTTGCATGGCGCTGGGGAGAATGCCTGAGTACCGGGTGCTCGAGACCCCGAGCCACCGGGCGATACGGTCGGAGTTTCTCTTCAAGGCGGTCAGGAATCCCGGCTTCTCGAAGTCTGCTTCCGTCCCCGAGATGCCAAAGATCAATCCAGGAGTCCCACCCTGGAAATACAGTCCACAGATCACGGGGATATTCTTCAGATGGGGCTGGAGAAACTTGAATCCGTAGTAATCGACGTATTTCTGGCTCGCCGGATAGATGACGAAGAGGGATGTCACAGGGGTGAGCAGGATGCGGTTGAGGAGCCCCAGGATTAGCAGCGACAGCGGATTGCTCAGGAAGACGATGGACAGCAGAACGAGTGATTTGCGCAAGAAGTTCAAGGGACCTCCGGGTCCGGGCATCAGGGGGATTTCATTTGCTCCTTGATGACCTCATCCGGAAAGGAGGGCCGGTCGGACGGTGGAAATGGGGCTACAGGAGCGATCTGGAGGTCGATTTGGGGAAAATTAGGGGGGCTGGCCTGGCGTCGTGAAACCCCGCTCCTAGGTGCAGGCAGAGACGAGGCAGTCGAGAGCATCGTCGGTTGGGTCGATGCCGCAGTCGGGGAAGGGAGGCGGCGGGCTGGCGCCGCCGTTGAAGAGGGCTGTCAGAGAATAGACGGCATCGGCGATGTTCAGCGACCCGTCATCGTTTCCATCGCAGGCATCATCGCAGGAGGGGTCCTCACCACCGGAGAAGAGGTTGGCGAGCAGATAGACGACATCTGCGATGTTGAAACCGGAATCATTGTTGCAGTCGCCGCGGGCCATCTGGGGGGAAGTGGGGGGGCCGCAGTCCATGTCGATCGTTGCATCAAAGACACACGGCAGAAAGCAAACCGATGCGCACGTCTGGGGCACGAAGCCGATGACACGTGCCTCGACGCCCGGTAGCGGCATCGGCTGCGGAACCGCGGTGCTGATGACATAGGCGGAGCCTGGAAGTGCGTAGGGCAGGAAGAGATAACAGGATCCGAGAGGATCATTCTCGAAGACCCCGCAGTAATCGAAGTTCGGTGCCTGTGCAGTGGCAATGGCCGGCAACACCAGCAGGAGAGGCACCAGCAGAAGAAGTGCGCGTCTCATCCGATCTCCTCGGTCAGAACTGAAAAAGAAGCGATGGAGCCCAAAGCCATCGTTGGTGCAATTGGACCACTGATGGGGTCCTGAAGCAATCGTCCAGATAGGCGCCCTGTTCAACTCTCGACCGGTTCCGCCCTCTCGAATCCATCGTCGGGGACGACTCCTCCAGCTTCGAGGGATCGGCGCAGACGTTCTTCCATCGCCGGAGCGAAGCGTTCCTCGACATGTTCGGCATACAACCGGTCGTAGCAACTCTCTTCCAGCAGCGGCTTGAGGTTGTGGATTCTCTGCAGGAGATAGGCTTGCTCATCCTCGCCGAGATTTTCGATGGCGTAGGTCAGCAGGTTGCCAAAGGCGTGCACCATCATCGCCGGGTTCTGGCAGAGGTGCATCCGGCGCAGGACATCATCGAAGGCCTCACGAGCCGGAGGGTCATCGCTGATGAAGAACCACGTCTGTAGCAGCAGGAGGCGGGTGCGCGCTTCCAGGCAGCCGCGCTCCTCCGCCTCTTCGAGGAGCCGCCGCAGGATTCCCCAGCCGGTCGCCAGGTCTCTCTGGTAGAGGGCGAAGCAGGCGAGGGCGATCTTGGCGTCCATCAGGCCCTCGTGGCAGGGGGGATCGATCTCCTCGAAGTGAGTGACGGCGTTGGCGATCAGATTGGCGCCCTCGTCAAAGCGTTCCTCGAGGACCGCCAGTTCCCCCTGCCAAAGAATGGCATAGCCCTCCAGCCGCGGTTGCGAGAGAGTCATGGTGGAAAGGAGGTCGTGGGCCGCATTCACCTCGTTGGCAGCGACTTCGGGGCGCTGCAACTCGATGGCACAGCGGCTTGCGTTGAGGTGGTTGATTGCAAGAAGGTAGGAATCATGACGGTCGCGAAGCTGCTCGCGGAATTTTGGTTCAGTCCAGATCTGGAGTGCGCGTTCGGGTTGCCCAGATTCGCGGAATAGATAAGCGATGTTTGCACGGGCATAACGTTCAGTAGCAAAATCGAGCCCCTCGGCTATCTTTCTCGCTTCCGCATAGCAACCGTAGGAATTGCGGAAGTCCCCTCGGCGCTGAGCAATCAAACCTTTTGTTATCAGATAATGGGAATCAACCCAGAATCGGATCACACCCCAGTTAGTGGAAGCCTCTGAATCACTAGGGAGGGAGCCGCAGAGTTTTTCTGCCTCATCGTAGTTACTTTCCTGGCAGCAACGATAAGCTTCCATGATGCAGGAAATAGGGACCCAAGGCGTTTGAGGGTGAAGCAGGGGGCTGATGACGTCCCGGAGTTGGGAAAATTGCTGCCGGGTTGAAAAGTGTTGATTCTGCCAGAGATAATAAAGGGCTAGCAGTTCCCTGGCTTGGGCAGTAGGAGCCACATTGGAGGCCTTGAGAGCCTCGGCAAACTGATTCGGCGAGTTCGATTCAACAACATACCTAAGAACGATGTCATTGAATTCATCCTCGTTCCTATATCCCATCAACTCTATTAGCTCAGGAAACCTACTGACAAACTCCTGCCTTTGTTCGGCCCGAGCGAATCCGAGCCAGACCTGCCGGAGGGGATTGGGGAAATCGCTGGCGGTGGTCGTCATGACGTCACCTCCAGATCTCCGAAGGCATCCCTGAGGATGGGGGCCTCGATCCACCAGGTTCGGATCTGATCGGCCTGGGAGCGGCCTTGCTCGAGGCCGACGAACTCGACTCCGACCTTGCCGTCGCTGCCGATGCGGGTGATGACGGAGTGGATGGCATTGGTTTCGAGTTCGAGCCAGTCGATAAAATTGTCGAGAGCTGGGTTGCTGGCGACGAGTTCGTTGCCGACATGGATGAGGAAGGCGAGCTCGCGGGCGTTGCCGATCAACGGCCGCGCTCCGGTGGCGCTGTCATCGATGCAAGTGTGGGCGAAGGTGAAAGGAAGAGGGGGCTGGTCGATATAGTAGAAAAAGGCGCGGGTGCAGGCAGCGACAGCGCTGGTGTCACTGGCAATACTGGCAGAGCCGATGGCCCCTTCGATGCGCAATTGTCCCTTGTACAGCGTCTCCCCCGATGGGACGGCGATCATCGTCTTGAATCCAAGCCAGGTGATGGCGTGACCGGAGGCAAAGTGGTCATCGAGGAGGGGCGACTTCAGGTTCTCGAGGGACACGGTGAGACAGCGAAGCGCTTGGGGACTACTGATTTCTAAATTTCCGCCGCTTCCCGGAGATTGCCCGATTCCAAAGTGCGCGGGCATCAGCGCCAGGGCGAGAATGGTGATGACCAGGACAGAACATCTGGACACTTTTTTCACAACTCCTCCTCACTCACCCGGCAGATCCCATCGCTTGCTTTGCTCCGTCCCCGATCGAGGCGATCTTCAGGCACTTGCAAGTTGGCAAAACCCGAACTAAATTGCAATAACGCAATTGGAACTTGAGCTCCTCGGCGAGACCGAAAGCGGTCGACATCGCCGCTGGAAGCAACATTTCGAAGCAAAACATGCCTCCAAGTTCCGGTAAGCCAGAGATCCGGGCGGTCCGATCCGGAAATTTCACGGGCCCGGTCCCCTCGATCCGATGGCTCCAGGGGAGGAGAAAGGGAAAGATCTCGCCATGAAACAAGTCCCCCACGTCTCCATCCTTCTGCTGCTGCAACTCGCCCTG